>JAHCAT010000002.1:0-292500 GCA_019634735.1 Lysobacterales bacterium
GGGTTAAGTCCCGCAACGAGCGCAACCCTTGTCCTTAGTTGCCAGCACGTAATGGTGGGAACTCTAAGGAGACTGCCGGTGACAAACCGGAGGAAGGTGGGGATGACGTCAAGTCATCATGGCCCTTACGGCCAGGGCTACACACGTACTACAATGGTCGGTACAGAGGGTTGCGATACCGCGAGGTGGAGCCAATCCCAGAAAGCCGATCTCAGTCCGGATCGGAGTCTGCAACTCGACTCCGTGAAGTCGGAATCGCTAGTAATCGCGGATCAGCATTGTCGCGGTGAATACGTTCCCGGGCCTTGTACACACCGCCCGTCACACCATGGGAGTGGGCTGCTCCAGAAGCAGGTAGCGTAACCGCAAGGGGCGCGCTTGCCACGGAGTGGTTCATGACTGGGGTGAAGTCGTAACAAGGTAGCCGTATCGGAAGGTGCGGCTGGATCACCTCCTTTAGAGCATGGCTTCGCCGGTTCGAGGCGTCCACACAAGGCACTTGCACGTTCAGAGAAGCCGGCAGCACGGCGCTGAAACGGACGATCCGCGAGGAGCGTTCGTTTCGTTGCGTCTGCGCCACGGGTCATGGACCCGCAACAGATTTGGGTCTGTAGCTCAGGTGGTTAGAGCGCACCCCTGATAAGGGTGAGGCCGGTGGTTCGAGTCCTCCCAGACCCACCATTCCGCCGGGGCCATAGCTCAGCTGGGAGAGCACCTGCTTTGCAAGCAGGGGGTCGTCGGTTCGAACCCGACTGGCTCCACCAGACCTCTGAACGCAGCGCATACGAATTGAATGAAACCGGGTCGGCGTTGAGGCCGGTCGGGTGTTCTTTGAAAACTTGGGACGTAACAAGCGTTTTGGCTCGAACGAGTCGAACGTGTCGTTGAGGCAAGTAGGCGAAGCAACACGAGTTGTTTGCGTGTGACCCCGAGGCTTCTTGGGGTTATATGGTCAAGCGACTAAGCGCATACGGTGGATGCCTTGGCGGTCAGAGGCGATGAAGGACGTGGCAGCCTGCGAAAAGGGCCGGGGAGCTGGCAACGAGCTTTGATCCGGTCATGTCCGAATGGGGAAACCCACCGCGCAAGCGGTATCCCGTGCTGAATACATAGGTGCGGGAAGCGAACCCGGGGAACTGAAATATCTCAGTACCTGGAGGAAAAGAAATCAACCGAGATTCCCTGAGTAGCGACGAGCGAACGGGGAACAGCCCAAAAGTCGTGCAAGTTCTAGAGGAACGGCCTGGAAAGGCCGGCCATAGAAGGTGATAGCCCGGTACTCGAAAGGGCTTGTGCGATGAAAGTGAGTAGGGCGGGGCACGTGAAACCCTGTCTGAACATGGGGGGACCATCCTCCAAGGCTAAATACTCCTGACCGACCGATAGCGAACCAGTACCGTGAGGGAAAGGCGAAAAGAACCCCGGAGAGGGGAGTGAAATAGAACCTGAAACCGTATGCGTACAAGCAGTCAGAGCCCTGAAAGGGGTGATGGCGTACCTTTTGTATAATGGGTCAGCGACTTACGTTGTGTGGCGAGCTTAACCGTCTAGGGGAGGCGAAGGGAAACCGAGTCTGAACAGGGCGCACAGTCGCACGGCGTAGACCCGAAACCGGGTGATCTATCCATGCCCAGGGTGAAGGTCCGGTAACACGGACTGGAGGCCCGAACCCACTCCCGTTGCAAAGGTAGGGGATGAGGTGTGGATAGGAGTGAAAAGCTAATCGAACCCGGAGATAGCTGGTTCTCCTCGAAAGCTATTTAGGTAGCGCCTCGTGTATCACTGCTGGGGGTAGAGCACTGTTATGGCTAGCGGGTCATCGCGACTTAGCAAACCATGGCAAACTCCGAATACCAGCACGTGCAAGCACGGGAGACACACGGCGGGTGCTAACGTCCGTCGTGAAAAGGGAAACAACCCAGACCCGCAGCTAAGGTCCCAAAATCATGGCTAAGTGGTGAACGAAGTGGGAAGGCATAGACAGCCAGGAGGTTGGCTTAGAAGCAGCCACCCTTTAAAGAAAGCGTAATAGCTCACTGGTCGAGTCGGCCCGCGCGGAAGATTTAACGGGGCTCAAGCCATGTACCGAAGCTCGGGGTTCATCCGCAAGGGTGAGCGGTAGAGGAGCGTTCCGTACGCCTGTGAAGGTGAGTCGAGAGGCTTGCTGGAGGTATCGGAAGTGCGAATGCTGACATGAGTAACGATAAGGGGGGTGAAAAGCCCCCCCGCCGAAAGCCCAAGGTTTCCTCGCGCAACGTTCATCGGCGCAGGGTGAGTCGGTCCCTAAGGCGAGGCGGAAACGCGTAGTCGATGGGAAGCTGGTTAATATTCCAGCACTTCATCGTGATGCGATGGGGGGACGGAGAAGGGTAGGTGTACCGGGCGTTGGTTGTCCCGGGGAAAGGCGGTAGGCATGAGGGTTAGGCAAATCCGGCCCTCTTTATGCCGAGCACCGAGACGAGTCCTTTTGGACGAAGTCACTGATCCCACGCTTCCAGGAAAAGCCCCTAAGCTTCAGTCACGATGGAACCGTACCGCAATCCGACACAGGTAGGCAGGGTGAGAATCCCAAGGCGCTTGAGAGAACTCGGGTGAAGGAACTAGGCAACATAGCACCGTAACTTCGGGAGAAGGTGCGCCCGGAGGCGTGGCTCCATGCGGAGCTGAGCGTTTCCGGGCCGCAGTGACCAGGCCGCTGCGACTGTTTATCAAAAACACAGCACTCTGCAAACACGAAAGTGGACGTATAGGGTGTGACACCTGCCCGGTGCCGGAAGGTTAATTGATGGGGTCAGCCGCAAGGCGAAGCTCTTGATCGAAGCCCCGGTAAACGGCGGCCGTAACTATAACGGTCCTAAGGTAGCGAAATTCCTTGTCGGGTAAGTTCCGACCTGCACGAATGGTGTAACGACAGCGGCGCTGTCTCCACCCGAGACTCAGTGAAATTGAAATCGCTGTGAAGATGCAGCGTTCCCGCGGCAAGACGGAAAGACCCCGTGAACCTTTACTATAGCTTTACACTGAACGTTGAGTTCGTCTGTGTAGGATAGGTGGGAGGCTATGAAACCAGGACGCTAGTCTTGGCGGAGCCATCCTTGAAATACCACCCTGATGTGCTTGACGTTCTAACCTGGGCCCGTGATCCGGGTCGGGGACCGTGTATGGTGGGTAGTTTGACTGGGGCGGTCTCCTCCCAAAGAGTAACGGAGGAGCACGAAGGTGCGCTCAGCACGGTCGGACATCGTGCAGTGTGTGTAAGGGCATAAGCGCGCTTGACTGCGAGATCGACGGATCAAGCAGGTACGAAAGTAGGTCCTAGTGATCCGGTGGTTCTGTATGGAAGGGCCATCGCTCAACGGATAAAAGGTACTCCGGGGATAACAGGCTGATACCGCCCAAGAGTTCATATCGACGGCGGTGTTTGGCACCTCGATGTCGGCTCATCACATCCTGGGGCTGTAGTCGGTCCCAAGGGTATGGCTGTTCGCCATTTAAAGTGGTACGCGAGCTGGGTTCAGAACGTCGTGAGACAGTTCGGTCCCTATCTGTCGTGGGCGTTGGAGATTTGAGGGGGGCTGCTCCTAGTACGAGAGGACCGGAGTGGACGTGCCTCTGGTGTTCCGGTTGTCATGCCAATGGCATTGCCGGGTAGCTATGCACGGAAGAGATAACCGCTGAAAGCATCTAAGCGGGAAACTCGCCCCAAGATGAGATCTCCCGGGACACAAGTCCCCTGAAGGCACCAGGAAGACCACCTGGTTGATAGGCGCGATGTGGAAGGGTGGCAACACCTTGAGCTAACGCGTACTAATGCGCCGTGCGGCTTGATCCTATCCCTCAATCCTCACTGACACGTCTCTCCCACAGGCCTCAGAGCATGGACAAAATCCATGCACAAACCCTTGCTACATCCACCAACTTATTCCTGGCGACCATAGCGGTGTGGTACCACCCGATCCCATCCCGAACTCGGAAGTGAAACGCACAAGCGCCGATGGTAGTGTGGCCTAAGCCATGCGAGAGTAGGTCATCGCCAGGAGCTTCATCCAAACGCCCCGCGCAGCAATGCAGCGGGGCGTTTACTTTGCGCGGGATCAAATGGCGATGCGCGGGTGGAAACCCGGGGAAGAGAGGCCCGCGGAAACGCCGGGATCGAGGGCCATCGACACGCGACGGGATCGGTGGAACCCACCTGGCGGCGGGGGTCGGGAGTGCCCCTCAGGCGGCAGGCAGGGCCCGGTCGACGAGCGACCGACAGTCGATGCCGTCTGGAAGCTGGCCGAAACAAGCCGCCGGCTGTCCCAGCCGCGCGCCGATGAATGCGTGGGCGACGCTGGCAGGCGCGTGCTCGCGCAGGACGCCCGCCTGGACCAGTTGCGCGACATTGGCGGCCAGGCGGCGCGCCGACGCTTCAAGCGCATCGTCTGGCGTGGCTTCCAGCGCGGCGCGGCAGGTTCGCCAACGCGCCCGGGCGATGGCATCGCTGTCGCACAGCGGGGCCAGGAGGTTGTCAAGGGCGGCCAGGGTGCCCTGATCGCGTGTCGCTCGCAGCAGGTCGAGGCACTGGATGTTGCCGCAGCCTTCCCAGATCGAATTCAGGGGCGCCTCGCGATAGAGCCGCGCGAGTGGCGATTCCTCGACATAGCCGATGCCGCCCAGGCATTCCATGGCCTCGTTCACCACGGCCGGCGCGCGCCTGCAGATCCAGAACTTCCCGAGCGGGGTCAAGACCCGTGCAAGCGCCGCCTCGCCCGCATCGCCAGCGGAGGCGTCGATGGCACGGGCGGTGCGCAACGCAAGAGACATGGCCGCCTCGGACTCCAGCGCGAGGTCGGCCAGCACCGCCGCCATCAGCGGCTGCTCGCGCAACAGCCGGCCGAACGCGCGCCGGTGGCTTACATGATGCAAGGCCTGGAACAGCGCCTGGCGCATCAGCGCGGCCGATCCCACCATGCAGTCCAGGCGCGTCAGCGCCACCATCTGCAGGATGGTGGCGACGCCACGGCCCTCGTCGCCGATCCGCCAGGCCAGGGCCTGGTCGAACTCCACTTCGGACGAGGCATTGGCGTGGTTGCCGAGCTTGTCCTTGAGGCGCATCAGGCGCAGGCCGTTGCGGCTGCCGGCCGAGCGCCAGCGCGGCAGCAGAAAGCAGCTCAGCCCGCCTTCGGCCTGTGCCAGCACGACGAAGGCATCCGACATCGGTGCCGAGAAGAACCACTTGTGGCCGGTCAGCAGGTAGCTGCCGTCGGCCTGCCGGTCCGCGCGGGTGGTGTTGCTGCGGACATCCGACCCGCCCTGCTTCTCGGTCATCCCCATGCCGATCAGCAGACCGTGCTTGCCGGAGCGGTGGGCATCCGTGGCGTCGTAGTGGTCCGACAGGACACCGCGCAACCAGTCTTCGCCGAGCGCCCCGGCCTGGCGCAGCACAGGGACCGCGGCATAGGTCATGGTCAGCGGGCAATTGCTGCCGGGTTCCGCCTGGTGGTGCAGGTACTCCATGGCCGCGCGCGCGACGTGGGCGCCCGGCCGGTCATCCTGCCAGGGCCCGGCATGCAATCCGTGGCCGACGGCGATCGACATGACCTCGTGATAGGCGCGATCGTATTCGACGGCATCGACGCGGTGGCCGTAGCGGTCATGGCTGTGCAGCCGGGGCCGGTTGCGGGCGGCCAGCTCGCCGAGCGCCATCAGTTCGCCGCCGGCCAGCGCGCCGTAGGCCTCCAGGGTTTGCTCCGCCCACCCGGCACCGTTGGCGGCCACGGCTTCGACGAGCGGAAGGTCCGCGCGGTAGAGGTTGAAAACCGGGAAAGGCGGTGGCTGGTTGCTCACCTGGTGGGTCGCCGCCACCGCCACGTCCTCAGTGCACGCCGCGCAGGTTGCGCTCGAACAGCTTGAGCACCCGGCGGTACTGGTCCAGCCAGCTCTCCGGATGGACGTAGCCGTGCCGCTCCAGCGGGTAGCTGGCCAGCTCCCAGTCTTCCTTGCGCAGCTCGATGAGGCGCTGCGCCAGCATCACCGCGTCCTGGTAGAACACGTTGTCGTCCATCATGCCGTGCGCGATCAGGAGGTGGCCCCGAAGGTTCTCCGCGTATTCGATCGGCGAACTGATCCGGTGCGCTTCCGGATCGACGTCCGGAGTGTTCAGGATGTTGGCGGTGTAGCCGTGGTTGTAGTGGCGCCAGTCGGTGACCGGCCGCAACGCGGCGCCCGCATGGAAGCGGTCCGGCTCGCGGAACAGCGCCATCAGCGCCATGAAGCCGCCATACGAGCCGCCGTAGACGCCGACACGTTCCGGATCGCCCTGGTGATGCTCGACCAGCCAGTCGAGTCCGTCGACCAGGTCCTCCAGCTCCGGGTGGCCCATGCGACGGTAGATGGCCGTGCGCCAGTCGCGTCCGTAGCCTGCGGAGGCCCGGAAGTCCATGTCCAGTACGAGGTAGCCCCGCTCGACCAGCAGGTGGTGGAACATCTGCTCCCGGTAGTACTGCGGGAAACGGTGGTGGCTGTTCTGCAGGTAGCCTGCGCCATGAACGAACAGCACGATCGGGTAGCGCCTGCCGGGCTCCATGCGGGCGGGCCTGTAGAGCTTCGACCAGACCGCATCGGCCTGGTGGCTGGATGGTACGGCCACCACCTCCATGTCGGGCCACTCGATGGCCCGGTAGGCCGCGGTGCGGGTGTCGGTGAGCGTACGCAGCGATCGGCTGCCGAGATCCAGCACCGCCAGCTGCGTCGGCACATGGGTCGAGGAGTGCAGGACCAGCGCCCGGCGCTGGTCCGGCGACACCACGTAGCGCTCGACGCCGCGCAGTTCGGTCAGGCGACGGGGGGTGCCGCCGTCGACCGCCACTTCGTAGAGGTCGAACATGGTCGGCTGTTCGGCGTTGCCGATGAAGATGAACCGCCTGCCGTCCGCCATCAGCGTCGGAGACTGCGCTTCGAACCGGCCCTGGGTGAGCGCCCGGGCCGCACCGGTGCCCACCGGCTTCAGGTAGAGGTGCCCGAAACCGCTGCGCTCGCTCTGGAACCAGAGCGTACGGCCGTCGGGCAGCCAGCCGAAATCGTTGAAGGTCCAGCCGATCCATGCCGTGTCGGTGAGCCTGTCCTCGACCGCGAGGTCGGCGCCCTGCACGTCCGGAGCCATCGAGACCAGCCAGCGGTCCTTGTTGTCGACCGATCGGAGCATCAGGGCAAGACGGGATCCTTCCGCGTTCCAGCGGCTGCCCAGCAGAGACACGGCGCGTTGCTCAGGCGCCTTGGGAGCCGCGGGATTGCCCTCACGAAGAAAGGCCAGCGGGTCCTCGGCCACGCCCGGCAGCTTGCCCAGGTCGATGGGCTGGCGGGTACGCGTCTGGATGTCCAGCAATTCGAACTGCACGCCCTGAGGCAAGTTCCTGCCGACCCGCGTGCGCACCTCCTCGATCTCGGTGTAGCCGGATTCGGTGACGTACAGCGGCATCTTGCCCCGCTCACCCGCCTCGGCGGATTCGGCGGCAGTGACGATCAGGAGCCAGCGCCCGTTCGGGGACGGCTCGCTGGCAACCAGCCTGCGCCCCTTGCCCAGAAACCAGGGTGCCGGCGCCCGGCTGCTGTCGACCCCTCGCTGACGCAGGTCCTCGGAGCGCTCAGCTGCGCGATCGGCGCGTTGCCTCGCGAGCGTGTCGAACAGGCGAAGCTGCACCTGGCGCAGCAGCTCGTCCTTGCCGGCCGAGTCGGGCTCGTCTTCCATGCGCAGGTCGATCAGCGGCCTGGCCATGCCGGTGGCGGCGTCCATGATCAGCCAGCGCTCGCCGGCGCGGACCAGGACCCGGCCATCGGCCATGAAGCGGGGCTCGGCCAGGCCATCGACACCCCGGCTCAGCTGAGTCAGCCGGCCGCTGCGCAAATCGCGGATGAACAGGTCGCCATTGCGCAGGAACAGGGCCCGGCGGCGATCGCGATCGAACACAGGCGCCGCACCATCCAGGACAGCCAGGCGATCGTCGCCGACCGCGGCGTCGCGTTCGCCGCGCAGGTTGATCGCGCGCGTGTCCCGCAACGGACTGCCGGCGCGCTTGATGCGATAGAGCGCTTCGCGGCCGTCCAGGGACCACCATGCGTCCTCGACCGGAGGTCCGATCCAGTCCGGGTGTTCCATGATCTGCTCGAGGTCCGGCAGGGCGGCACGGGCCAGGGCGGGGATCAGGGCCATCAGGGCGGCCAGCAGGAGCGCGGTTCTTCGCATCGGCGTCGGGTTCCGGGTGGGGTGATTGCAGGATAGGACAAGGCGGCGCACCCGGCGGCCGAGCCGCCGCATGGACACGCCGATCGGTCGCGGCGGCGCCCGATCCGCTCGAAGCCCCCGGCGGACCCGCCCCGGATGCCGTCGCTGGCGGGAGGAGGCTGCCAATCCCCGGTAGACTTCCGGTCATGGTCGAACCTGCCATTCCGGACCGGGTGCCCCGAGCCTCAGCATCCATCGGCGTCCTGGCCGGCGCATCGGCCGCAATCCTGCTTCATTCCATCGCCGAGCCGTTGCCAGCCCTGCTGCTTTCGTTCGCCTGCTGGTCGCTGGCGCTTGCCCTGCTGCCTGCGTGGTCGATGCCGCACCTGCGCCTGGCCACCGCAGCCGGCCTCGTTCTTGCCCATGGCGCGGTGCTTGCGGTGCTGATTTTCCCTGCGCTGTGGTGGTGGTGGAACGCGGCATCCCTGTCGGCTGCCCTGGCAATTGCTCTGGCGATCGCACTGGCCGTGGTCCTGGCAATGCCCTGCTGGCTTGCGCCGGCCCTCTCCGAAGCGGACGGCAATGGGCGTTCAGGCGTGCGCGCGGCCCTCGCCAGGGCCAGGTCGCTGACCGCGCTGGACGAGGCGCTTCTGTGGCGGGGGCTGCTGCCGATGACGATGCAGGTGCTGGCGCTGGCAGCGCCGATCCTGATGGCCTCGGCCGCCGCCCGGGCCTCGGGCTGGCCGGTGCTGCTCGCCATCGCGGCAACCGGCCTGATGCTGGGGTTCGCCGCGCAACGCATGCAAGCGGGCGCAGCCACCCCGGCACCGGGCGACGCCGAGCAGCCGCCCGCGGCCATTCCGTTGCCGGTACCCGCCGACCCCGGAGAGCGGACCTGGCTGCTGCGGCAGTCCTTGCGCGCCGGCGAGGTGGACCATGCACTGGCCCTCCTTGCCGCAGGTGCCGACGTACTCGCCCCGGCCTGGCCGGACGAGCCGGAGCAGCGCTGCGCGTTGATCATCGCCGCCGGCATGAACGATTCGCGGCCGCTGCGCGCCATGCTGGCTGCCGGTATCGATGTCAATCACGCGGCACAGGGGATGACACCCCTGCTTGTGGCCACGCGCGCCAGCTACTACGGACGTCCGGAAACCGTGCTCGCGCTGATCGCCAACGGCGCCGACGCCATGGCGCGCTGTCCTGAGGGGCGCACTCCGCTGCACCACGCTGCGTTGAGCGTCGACCCGGCGGTCGCGGCCACCCTGCTCGACGCCGGCACCGCGATCGACGCGTCCGACGACGAGGGGCACACGCCGCTCTCGCTCGCCTGCTCGGTCGGCAATGCCGCCGTCGTGCGCCTGCTGCTCGAGCGCCAGGCGTCGCTGGCGGTGCCGGGCGCGTTGCCGGCACTTGCGGCGGCGGCGCAGGCGGGCGAGGGCGACCCGCGGATTCTCGGCTGGCTGCTCCAGGCCAAGGCGCCGTTGGCCGCTGCCGATGCCCAGGGTTGGACCGCCCTGCATCACGCCGCCGCCGCCGGCAACCGACTCGCCGCGGAGCGGCTGATCGATGCGGGCGCCGACGTCGGTGCCCGCGACCAGCGCGGGCGGACACCGCTGCACCTGGCCTGGCTTGCCTCGGAGACGGACGCTGCACTGTGCGAACTGCTGCTGCGGGCCGGCGCCGATGCGGACGTCGCCGACGACGAAGGCCACACTCCGCGCGCGCTGCAGGCGGCCCGCTCTCCTCAGCCGGCGTTGCCGCTCGAGGCGGGCGCCGCGGATCCCGGCGTCGAGCTCGGGGAGGTGCTGCTGGCCGACGGCCAGGCTGCGGCGCTGACCGCCTGGCTGGCCCGCGCCGGAGATCCGCAACGGGTCCGGCTGGCCCTCGCCGCCGCACGTCTGGGTGCCCGCCGGGCCCTGGCCGACGCACTGGCGCGGCCTTTGTCCGCAGACGCCGTCGACGACCTCGACCAGCCGGCTCTGGCCGCGGCCCTGGCCGACGCCGAACCTTCGCTTGCCCTGCTGCGCGCCCTGCCGGCCGCCGGCGTGAGCGTGGCCGGCGGCGCCTGGCTGGCCAGGCTGCTTGCCTGCGGCGTGGGGCCGGTGGAGCAGCTCGAGTCGGTGGCCCTTGCCTGGCTGGAAGCGGGTGCGGACCCGTTCGCCCCCTGCGAAGGTGCATCGCCGCTGACGTTGGCCAGCGCGGCCGGCTGCGAGCGCCTGCTGGGCGTGCTGCTCGAACGGGGGTGCGACCCGCGCCAGGCCGATCGGGCGGGGTCGACCCCCCTGCACCATGCGCTGCGCCAGCCCGACGAACTGGCTCTGCAGATGGTGTGCAAGCTGCTGGCCGCCGGTGCCGACCCGGGTCAGCCGGACTGTGCCGGGGAAACGGCGCTGGCGCAGGCCCAGGCCGAGGGCCGAACCACCCTGCTGCCCTGGCTGCGCTGGTCGGACTGGAGGCTGCCGGGCCGTCGCCTCTCCGGGCATGACCTGGTGGCCGCGGCGGCGGTGGGGGACCTGGCGGCGGTCCGCCGTCTGCGCGCGCTCGGAATCCCGGCCGAAGGTCGCGACCCCCAGGGCTGCACGCCCCTGATCCGTGCCGCCGGCGGTGGCCATGCCGGGGTGGTGGCGGCCCTGCTGGCCTCCGGGGCCGACCTTTCGTCGCGCTCGCATTCGGGCATGTCGCCGTTGAGCGCTGCCGTGGTGGCCGGCCACGAGGCCGTGGTCACGCTTCTGCTGGAGGCAGGCGCTGCGCCCGAGCAGCGGCTCGCTGGAGAGGCCACCGCCCTGGTCGTGGCTGCCGCCTGCGGTGCGGTTGGCAGCGTCCGCGCCCTGCTGTCCGCAGGCGCATCTGTGATCGCCCGCGACAGCAATGGCAACGCGCCCTTGCACGCCGCCGCCGGCTTCGCCTTCGGAAGCCGGGATGCGTCCCGTGTGCGCGCGTTGCTGCTTGAGCTGCTGTCCGCGGGCGCGACCGTCGATGCCAGCAACCATGCCGGACTGACGCCCCTGCACGTGGCCTGCGGTGCGGCGGCTGCGGCGCCACCGGACAGCGTCGGCGTCGAGGCGGCGCTCGACGTGCTGCTTTCCCGCTCCTCCGCGCATGCCATGGTCGACCGCAAGGGTTGCCTGCCGCTGCATTACGCGGCCGCGAACGGCCTGGCTGGCAGCGTGCGGCGTCTGGTGGCGCGGGGTGCCGACGCCGGCCAGCGCGACCATGGTGGCTGGAGCGCGCTGGACTACGCTGTCCGCTACGGCCACAGCGACGTGGTCAACGACCTGCAGCGGGCTGCCGGGTCCTACGCCGCGGCGCCCGCGGTGCCGTTACGCCCGGCCTGAGTCCTCGGGGGCGCGGGTCGGAAACCGGCTGACACGACCTGCAGCCACCTGGTCAGGACTGCGCCAGGCCGCTGCGCCGCCGGCAGGCCGGGCAGGCCAATCCGCAGCCATCCCCCATCGTCCCGAAGATGCGCAGCTCGGCCCTGCGTCCAGGCGGATCGCCGCTGCGTGCCCGCTGCGGCATGGCCGGACGGCTCAGTCGCCGGCGTGTCCCACAGGGCGTTCGAACGCCCCGCTTGCAACCGACAGGGATGTTCCGGCCGGCTGGGGCACGTGATCGGCGCAGGCGCCGTCCAGCGCCGGGCCTGCCAGCGACAGCACCAGCAGAGCCGTCGCTGCCAGTGCGGCAACCGGCGCGCGCCAGCCGGGCCACAATCCCCGGAGGGCTGTCGCGGCATGGGTCGTGGCGGCGGACTCGCCCAGTCGGACCAGAAGGTGCGCGGCGAACAGGCACAGCACCGGCAGCATGGGCACGAGGAAGCGCGTCTTCACATGCAGCCCGCCGAACAGCGCGAGCTGGTAGCCGAGAAAGACCAGCAACAGCCAGATCCAGGGGCGGCGCCAGTCACGCCAGGCGAGCAGACCCAGCCCGGCCATCAGCAGCAGCGCCAGGTGCCAGCCGCGGGCGAGGTGGTCGACCGCGGAAACCAGCCAGGGCGTGCGCAGGCTGTACAGGCCGATATGGCCACGGCAGGCCGGCCCCGGCAACTGCGCCGACAGCGTGGTACGGGCATCGAAGAGCCGGAAGTACTGTCGTCCGGCCTGGCGCGCCAGGGTGGCCACCACACCTTGCGCCTCCACGATGCCCAGCGCCTGTTCGCGCGCGTAGGCGGCGCGCCCGCTGGCGTCATCGGCGCTGGCGAGGTACTCGGCCATGCGTTCGCCGGTCTCGTCGAACACGTAGTCGCTGCGCCAGCGGTCGCCCAGGCCCACCCAGAGGTTGAACCACGAGGAATCGGCGATGGTCGCCCGGCCGGTTTCCTGCCAGCTCCGGTGCACGACCGGCCCGGTCACCAGCAGCGCGCCAAGCCCGAAGGCCGCCAGCGCGGCGAGGCTGCGTCCGGGTGCCCGGCGCTGCCAGAGCGTGACGAGCAGCAGCGGCCAGAATCCCGCCAGCAGGCTCTTGGCCAGCAGGCACAGGCCGAGCGCTGCGCCGGCCAGGCCTGCGACTGCGGTCGCGCGCCTGGCATCCGTAAGGCCGCGGCGCGCCAGCAGCAGCCAGGCCAGCAGCAGGCTGGCGAACAGGTGCATGATCTCCGGCCAGAGCCAGGTCGCGAAGGCGATGGTGGCCGGATTCACCACGAGGGCGATGGCCGCCCAGTCGGCGGTCCGGGTGTCGCCGGTCAGCAGCAGGCAGCAGCGCTGCAGCAGCACGCCCGACAGCACCAGCAGCGCGAGCTGGACGAGCTGCACGGCCAGCACGTGCGGGCCGGCAAGGGCGTAGACCGCCGCCATGAACAGACCTTGCAGGGGCGGCCAGAGCAGACGGGGATCGAACCAGTCGCCGCCGGCCAGTACAGACAGCGCCATCGGCTGGTAGACCGAGACCTCGTCGCCGGCCAGCTGCTTGGCCTGGGGAAACCAGTACAGAGCCAGCAGCCCGGCCGACAGCACCAGCCAGGCAAGGGCGGCGCCCAGCAGTCTGCGGCGGCGGTCGGACGAGGGGGCGGGTTGCGGCGTTTCCGGCATGACGGCAGGGCGGGGACCAACCGCCGATGCTAGTGCAGTAGCTTCCACCCGAGGGGTCGCTGCGGCGGCGCATTGCGCCCCTGGCCGCGGTCGGGTGCATCGGCGTGGCGGCGCGCCGGGAGAACCGGGCTGCGCGCGCCGCGACCGGCGGCCGCTGGTGCGCGGCCGCTTCGATCAGCGCTTCATGCTCGCGAAGAACTCGTCGTTGCTCTTCGTGGTCTTCATCTTGTCGAGCAGGAATTCCATGGCCGAGATGTCGTCCATGGGGTGGACCAGCTTGCGCAGGATCCAGATCTTCTGCAGGAGATCCGGCTCGATCAGCAGGTCCTCGCGGCGCGTGCCCGAGCGGTTGATGTCGATCGCCGGGTAGACGCGCTTCTCGGCGATCCGGCGGTTCAGGTGCACCTCCATGTTGCCGGTGCCCTTGAACTCCTCGTAGATCACCTCGTCCATCTTCGACCCGGTGTCGACCAGGGTGGTGGCGATGATGGTCAGCGAGCCGCCTTCCTCGACATTGCGCGCGGCGCCGAAGAAGCGCTTCGGCCGCTGCAGGGCATTGGCGTCGACGCCGCCGGTCAGGACCTTGCCCGAGCTCGGAACCACGGTGTTGTAGGCGCGCGCCAGGCGGGTGATGGAGTCGAGCAGGATGACCACGTCCTTCTTGTGCTCGACCAGGCGCTTGGCCCGCTCGATCACCATTTCGGCCACCTGCACGTGGCGCGCCGCCGGCTCGTCGAAGGTCGAGGAGATCACCTCGGCGCGCACGGTGCGCTGCATCTCGGTGACTTCCTCGGGCCGCTCGTCGATCAGCAGCACCATCATGTGGACGTCGGGATGGTTGGTGGTGATCGCGGTGGCGACCTGCTGCATGAGCATGGTCTTGCCGGCCTTGGGCGGCGACACGATCAGGCCGCGCTGGCCCTTGCCGATCGGCGCGAACAGGTCGAGCACGCGACCGGTGATGTCCTCGGTCGAGCCGTTGCCGCGCTCGAGCACGAAGCGCTGGCGGGGGAACAGCGGCGTCAGGTTCTCGAACAGGACCTTGTTCTTGCTGGCCTCCGGCGGCTCGTCGTTGATGTCGTCGACCTTCAGCAGGGCGAAGTAGCGCTCGCCTTCCTTCGGGCTGCGCACCTTGCCGCGGATGTAGTCGCCGGTGCGCAGGTTGAAGCGCCGGATCTGGCTGGGCGACACGTAGACGTCGTCCGGCCCGGCCAGGTAGCTGGCCTCGGCGCCGCGCAGGAACCCGAAGCCGTCAGGCAGGATCTCCAGCACGCCTTCGGCGTCGATGCCTTCGCCGCTCTTGGCCAGCTGCTTGAGCAGGGCGAAGATGACATCGTTCTTGCGGGCCCGGGCGACGCCCTCGATGCCCAGTTCCTCGGCCCAGGCAACCAGCTCGGCCGGGGGTTTCCGTTTCAGTTCGGTCAGATTCATGGCAGCACTCGACGCGCCGGGAGGGCGCGGATGGATCGATTCGGAGAAGCCCGTGCGGGACCGCGCGGGAGGGTTGAATCGGGAAGGCGACGGCCCGATGGGCGGTCGACGGCGTCTAACTTAACGGCGCGGCGCGGCGCTGTCCAGCCCACGGCGCGCGGCGATTCAGGCCGGCCGGCCGGACCCCGCCGATCCGGCCGGTCGGCTGGCGATCAGGCGATCGCCTTGTCCACGAACTGCCGGAGCGCGCTGCGGGCATTTCCGGACAGGCCGATCTGCGTGGCGTGCGGCTTGCCGTCGCGGAACACGATCAGGGTTGGGATGCTGCGCACGTTGTAGCTGACCGCCAGGCGCTGGGCCTGGTCGACATTCAGCTTGGCGACCTTGAGGCGGCCGGCATACTCGTCCGCCAGCTCGTCCAGCAGCGGGGCGATCGCCTTGCATGGGCCGCACCACTCGGCCCAGAAGTCCACCAGGACCGGCTCGCCGGCCTCCAGAACCTGGCCCTGGAAGTCGCTTTCGCCGACGTGGACGATGTGCTCGCTCATGAGGTCTCCTTGCCGTGCAACCGCGCGGCAAGGCACGGTTTGCGTTAATATTTGCCGGGTCGGCGCGCCATCCAGGCGGGCCCCTGCGGTCTCCGGCATTGTGGGACCGCCCTCCTGGCAATTCAAGAATGCCACCCACCATGCGGCGCGCGTCGCGCGTCGGAGACCCCCATGCAGCAACCCCTGACCGACGTCTTCTTCTCCAGCTTCGACCTCCATCCCGACCTGCTCTCCGGCCTCGAGGCCACCGGTTTCACGCGCTGCACGCCGATCCAGGCGCTGACCCTGCCCGAAGCGCTGCAGGGCGTCGATGTCGCCGGCCAGGCGCAGACCGGTACCGGCAAGACCGGCGCCTTCCTGGTCGCCGCCTTCCAGCGTCTGCTGACCCGCGACGCGCTGCCCGAACGGCGCACCGGCGACCCCCGCGTGCTGATCGTCGCGCCGACCCGTGAACTGGCCATCCAGATCCACAAGGACGCCATGGCGATCGGCCGCAACACCGGCCTGCGCATGGCGCTGGCCTACGGCGGCACCGACTACGACAAGCAGCGCCAGGCGCTGCAGGACGGCATCGACGTGCTGATCGCGACGCCGGGCCGGCTGATCGACTACTACAAGCAGGGCGCCGTCGACTTCCGCGGCGTCGAGGTGGTGGTGATCGACGAGGCCGACCGCATGTTCGACCTCGGCTTCATCAAGGACATCCGCTACGTGCTGCGCAGGCTGCCGGCCAGCGACCGCCGCCAGGGACTGCTCTATTCGGCGACCCTCAGCCACCGGGTGCGCGAGCTCGCCTACGAGCACATGAACAACCCGATCGAGCTCAAGGTCGAGACCGACAACGTGACCGCCGACCGCGTCAAGCAGGTCGTCTATTTTCCGGCCGCCGACGAGAAGAAGCCGCTGCTCCTGAACCTGATGAAGCACCTGGCGGTCGAGCGCACCATCGTGTTCGTCAACACCCGGCACTGGGTGGAGCGCGTCACCGAATGGCTGAAGCGCTACGGTTGGAGGGTCGGTGCGTTGTCCGGCGACGTCCCGCAGAAGAAGCGCGAGAGCCTGCTGCGTCGCTTCCAGGCCGGCGAGGTGGATGTCCTGGTGGCCACCGACGTCGCCGCGCGCGGCCTGCACATCCCGGCGGTCAGTCATGTCATCAACTACGACCTGCCGCAGGATGCCGAGGACTACGTGCACCGGATCGGGCGCACCGCGCGCCTTGGTGCGGAGGGCGACGCAGTCAGCTTCGCCTGCGAGACCTATGCGGTCAGCCTGCCCGACATCGAGGCCTATATCGGCCAGTCGATCCCGCGCGGCCAGATCGATCCGGCCTGGCTGGCGATGCCGGCGGCGCCGCCGCGCAGCAGCCTTGCCGGCGAGGTCGACGCCGATGATGCCGATGCCGACGACGGCAGCTCGGCCGCTCATGACCGGCCACCGCGGCGCGAGCGCGACGGCCGCGCCGGTGGCGGTCGTGGCGGCCGCAGCGGAGACGGCCGCGGCCGCGAAGGGCGGGGCGGCGGATCGCGCAGTGGTGCGCCTCGCGGCGAGCGCCGTCCGCGCAGCGCCGAGCCGGCCGGAACCGGGAACGTCGAGGCGACAGCCAGTGCCGGCGAGCCGGTCGCGGTCGAGGCCACGGCCCTCCCGGCGGCGGCCTTGGCCGGCGCCAGCGCCGGTACGCCCGGAAAGCGCCGCCGCCGCGGCGGCCGGAACCGTCGCAAGGGCGGCGAGAACGCATCCGGCGAGGCCGCGAACGCCGCCGCGCCGGCGCAGACGCAGGCCGCCCGCGGTCGCCATGAGCCGCGCCCGGCCGGCAAGCGCAAGGACCATGAGCAGGCGCATCGCAAGGAGTCCGGGCTGCGCAGCCTGGTCAACCGCATCCGTAACCTGTTCCGGCGCTGAGCGATTTCCCGGGTTGACAGGCCTGCCGGTGACCGGCAGGCCCGACTGCCGGGGCCCCGACCCCGGATTTGCTACGCTCCGCCCTCTCGACCTGGGGGGCGCGGAACCGGAGGCATGGCCAGCGTGATCGCATTCGACGGCGGACCTCACAGGCCCTGGCCGGCCCTGCTGGCGGTCGCCCTGCTGGCGATCGCCTGCCTTTGGCTGACCATCCGTCTGCTGGCAACCGCCCTGTCCGGACCCGGTGCCGGGGACGGCAGCCACGCGCTTGCGCCCGTCGCTGGGCCGGGGTCGGCAGCGGCAGCTGAGACGCTGTCCGGCTGGCATCTGTTCGGCAGCGCCTTCGGTGGCGGCGATCCCTCGAGCCGGGCCGCCCAGGCCCCGGAGACCGAGCAGGCGCTGGTACTGGTGGGCGTGCTCGCCGAGGGGGATCCCGGCGCGGGCGTCGCGCTGGTCGCCGATGCCGCGGGAGGGCAGGCCTACTACCGGGTCGGCGCCGAACTGCCGGGCGGAAGCCGCCTGCGCGCGGTGCTGCCGGACCGTGTCCTGCTGGAACGCAATGGCGTCGAGGAGTCGCTCAGCCTGCTCAGGCCGCAGGGCGCCGCGCCCGGCCTGCCCGCTGCCGCCCGCACCGGCGAGCAGGCGGCCCTGGACCGCATGCCGGCCCTGCTGGGCGTGGTGCCGCAGGCCGGCATGGCCGCCGGTGGCGAGGTCGACTGGCAGGCGGTGCAGCGACAGATCGCCGTCGATCCGGCCGAGCTGGCCCGCCAGGTGCAGGTGCTGCCGGTGATCGAGAACGGCCAGATCGCCGGCGTCCGTCTGTCCGGCGGTGCGGCCGCGCCCCTGGTGCAGCGCCTGGGCCTGCAACCCGATGATATCGTCACCGCCGTCAACGGCATCGACGTGCGCGACCCCGCGCGCGCCCAGGAGATCCTGGCCAGCGTCCGCGACGCCGGGCGCGTCAGCGTCACCCTGCGTCGCGACGGCCGTTCGCAGACGCTCAACGTGGACCTGAAATGACCAGCCACCCCGCTCCTTTCCTGCCGGTCCGCGTGCTGACGCTCGTCCTCGGCCTGGCGATGACGATGTCGACCCTCGCGCAGCCGCCGGCACCACCGGACGCCGGCGCGCCGCAGACGCTCAACCTGCGCAACGCCGACATCAACGTGCTGATCGCCACGGTCGCCGAGATCACCGGCCGCAACTTCATCGTCGACCCGCGCGTCGAGGGCAAGGTCACGGTGATCACCAGCGAGCCGATGACGCCCGCCGAGGTCTACGACACCTTCCTGTCGGTGCTGCGCATCAACGGCTTCGCCGCGGTGCCCAGCGGCCGGCTGGTGCGGATCGTGCCCGACGCCGTCGCCCGCCAGCTCGACATCCCGGCCGAGGTGCCCGGCGCCACCGCACCCGATGCCCTGGTGACCCGCGTCATCGCGGTCAGCAACGTATCGGCGCGGGAGCTCTCCGAGCTGCTGCGGCCGTTGTTGCCGCAGGCCGCGCAGGTCGCCGTGCACGAGGGCAGCAACGCCATCGTCGTGGTCGACCGCGCCGGCAACGTCGACCGCATCGAGCGCCTGGTCCGGCGCATCGACACCAGCGGCGGCGAAGACGTCGAGGTCATCCCGCTGCGCCACGCGAACGCGGCCGAGCTGGCGCGCACGCTCGGTGGCGTCGGCGGCGAGGCCGGCCCGCGCCTGGTCGCCGACGTGCGCAGCAACTCGCTGCTGCTGACCGGCGACAGCCGCGGCCGGCTGCGCCTGCGCACGCTGATCGCCCACCTGGACACGCCGCTGGAGTCGGGCGAGACCACCCAGGTGATCTACCTGCGCTACGCCGCCGCGCGCGACCTGGTACCGGTGATGGAGGCGCTGGCGCGCTCGCTCGAGGGCGCGCCCGGCGGCGAGGGCGAGGGCGTGCGGACCGCCACCGCGATCCAGGCCCACGAGCCGACCAACGCCCTGGTGATCTCGGCGCCGGGCGCGATCATGGAGTCGCTGCGCGGCGTGATCCGCCAGCTCGACATCCGCCGCGCCCAGGTGCTGATCGAGGCGGTGATCGCCGAGGTCGCCGAGGAGCGCGCCCGCGAATTCGGCATCCAGTGGCAGACCTTCGCCGAGGACAACGGCCAGGTCGGCCGCGGCATCTTCGGCGGCACCAACTTCACCGGGCCGGGCGGCGGCAACATCATAGGTGCCCTGAGCAACCCGACCGGGCTGCCGGGCGGCCTCAACCTGGGTTGGGTCGACGGCTTCATCACCATCCCGGGCCCGGGTGGCGACCCGATCGAGATTCTCAACATCGGCGCCCTGCTGCGCGCCCTGAACTCGCAGACCGGCACCAACATCCTGTCGACGCCGACCATCGTCACCCTGGACAACCAGGAGGCCCTGATCGAGGTCGGCCAGGAAGTGCCCTTCATCCAGGGCGAGTTCACCACGCCGGTCACCAGTGGCGGCGGCAGCAACAATGCGCTGGTCAACCCGTTCCGGACCATCGAACGCAAGAGCATCGGCCTGAAGCTCAAGGTGACGCCGCAGATCAACGAGGGCGACGCCGTGGTGCTGGCGCTCGAGCAGGAAGTCTCCAGCCTTGCGCCGCCGTTGGCCGGCGCCGCGGACCTGATCACCAACCAGCGCATTCTGCGCACCTCGGTGCTGGTCGGCGACGGCCAGATGCTGGTGCTGGGCGGCCTGGTCACCGAGGACCAGAACGAGCGCGAGAACAAGGTGCCCGGGCTGGGCAACATCCCGGTGCTGGGCAACCTCTTCAAGTACCGCAGCTCGGCGCGCATCCGCCGCAACCTGATGATCTTCCTGCGCCCGGTGATCCTGCGCGACGCCGCCACCGAATCGGCGGTCTCCGGCGCCAAGTACAACCAGGTGCGCGGCGAGCAGGAGCGGATGATCGACCAGGGCCGCGGCCTGCTGCGGCCCGACGAGAAGCCGCTGTTGCCCGAGCTCGAGGCGCTGCCGGCGCCGGGCGTCGCCGAGCCGCTGCCGACCGCGCCGCCGCCGCCCGAGCGCAGGTCGCGCCGTGGCCGTCGCTGAAGCCGCCACGGCGGTGCGCCCGCCGTACGCGTTCGCGCGGCGGCATGGGGTGGTCGTGCTGGCGGTCGAGGCCGGCCGGCTGCAGGTGATGCATCGCCCCGGGGTCGCCTTGCCGGTGCTGGCCGAACTGCAGCGCGCCGCCGGCCTGCCGCTGGCCCTGCTGCCCTGCGACGAGGCCGCCTTCGAGCGCCACCTGCGGCAGGTCTACGCCGGCGGCGACGCCGGCCAGGAGGCCGCCGCCATGGCCGGCGAGGACGCCTCCCTGGCGACCCTGGCCGAGGGCCTGCCCGAGCCCGAGGACCTGATGGAGAGCGCCGACGAGGCGCCGGTGATCCGCCTGCTCAACGCCCTGCTCACCCAGGCGGTGAAGGAGAACGCCTCGGACATCCACGTCGAGCCGTTCGAGCAGCGCGTCGCCGTGCGTCTTCGCGTCGACGGCGTGCTGCGCGAGGTGCTGACCCTGGCGCGCGGCTGGGCGCCGGCGCTGGCCTCCCGCGTCAAGGTCATGGCGCGCCTGGACATCGCCGAGAAGCGCCTGCCGCAGGACGGCCGCATCGCCCTGCGCGTAGCCGGCCGGCCGGTCGACGTGCGCGTCTCGACCCTGCCGTCCGGCCATGGCGAGCGCGTCGTCCTGCGCCTGCTCGACAAGCAGGCCGGCCGCCTCGACCTTGGCCAGCTCGGCATGGTCGACAGCGTGCGCGAGGCCCTCGACGCCCTGATCCACCGCCCGCACGGCATCGCCCTGGTGACCGGCCCGACCGGCTCGGGCAAGACCACCACCCTGTACGCGGCGCTGGAGCGCCTCAACGACGCGACCCGCAACATCCTCACCGTCGAGGACCCCATCGAGTACGACCTCGAAGGCATCGGCCAGACCCAGGTCAACACCCGCATCGACATGAGCTTCGCACGCGGCCTGCGCGCCATCCTGCGCCAGGACCCGGACGTGGTCATGGTCGGCGAGATCCGCGACCTGGAGACCGCACAGATCGCCGTGCAGGCCTCGCTGACCGGCCACCTGGTGCTGTCGACCCTGCACACCAACACCGCGATCGGCGCGGTCACCCGCCTGCGCGACATGGGCGTCGAGCCGTTCCTGCTGGCCTCCAGCCTGCTGGGCGTGCTGGCCCAGCGCCTGGTGCGCGTCCTCGACCCCGCGGTCCGCGAACCCTATACGGCGACCGCCGCCGACTTCACAGCCTTCGGGCTGCCCGTGCAGACCCCGGCGCCGACCCTGCACCGCCCGCGCGCCGGCGCCGCCGGCTACCGCGGCCGCACCGGTATCCACGAGCTGGTCGTGGTCGACGAGGCGATGCGCGCCCTGGTGCACGACAACGCCGCCGAGGCCGAACTCGAGCGTCTGGCCCGGACCCGTACGCCGGGGATCCTGGCCGATGGCTGGGCCAAGTGTCTGGCCGGGACCACGAGCGTCGAGGAAGTGCTGCGGGTGACCCGCGAAGCCTGACGACGCACTGGAACACGACCATCCCGGAGGTTCGGGCCTCCGCCCGGTATCTGTCCCGCCCCGTCGCCGCGCGGGACGACCAGGGCGACGGCCCGTCATGGCGACGGCAGGCCATCTCCCGCGGCCTGTCAGGCCGCACGGGGCTGTTCACCGACCGCCCGACAGGGCGTCCTCCCCCTGGCGGCGTCGGCCACCAGGCGTACGGGCAGGCGCAGCGGTGCCGTTCGGTCCTGCGCGGTTTCCATTCATGTACTTCATGGAGAGGGCGGCTTCGGCCACGTTGCGCTGCGTCATGGCAAGTGGACGGCGTCGTGCTAGCGTCCATACGCCGGCGTCTGGAGGGGGTCGGCAGCCGGGCCTGCAGGGGCCCCGCCGCGGTCAGGGATGGCCGCCCGTCAAGGACGAGCAACCCGGCGCGGATGCCGCATCCGCGCCGTCCATCTGTCCGCACTGGAGGGAGTCGATCCATGCTTCGAATCATCCGCGTCGCACTGCTCGTGCTCGCGCTCGCGCCGGCCGGCGCCTTCGCCAACAAGGGCGTCGCCTTCGTCCACGGCACCGGCAAGCAGACCAATGCCCTGGCCGACTACTGGACCAGCGCCTTCGTCAATTCGGTGCGCCAGGGTCTGCCGAATACCGCCAACTTCGTGGTGGTCAATTGCGACTTCACCCAGTACATGTGGGACAGCCGCGCCGCCGGTTGCCTGGCCGGCCAGCTGCACTCCTTCGTCACCACCCGCAACATCACCGACCTGGTGATCATCACGCACAGCAACGGCGGCAATGTGATGCGCTGGATCCTGTCGAATCCGACCTTCGACAGCCGCTACCCGACCATCATCCAGCGCACCCGCTGGGTGAACGCGCTGGCGCCGTCCAGCGCCGGCACGCCGCTGGCCGATGCGGTGATCTCCGGCAACGTCTTCGAGGCGGCGCTTGGCTGGCTGCTCGGCTACCAGAGCGATGCCGTGCGCCAGCAGCAGGTGAGCTGGATGGCCTATTACAACGCCAACAATCTGCTTGGCACCTCCGGCCGGCCGGCCCTGCCGAAGGGCTTCTGGAACGTGGTCGGCACCGATGTCTCCTCGGCGCCCTGGAGCACCCAGGCCTACTGCGCCGGCTATACGCAGAGCGTCGGCCTGGAGTTCACCCAGAACTGGCTGGCGAGCTGCTCCGACGGCTTCCTCAACTGCACCAGCCAGCGTGCGGCGGGGACCTTGTGGTTCAACGACGTCAACCGCACCGGCGGCCGCTTCCTCAACCACAACCAGAGCCGGCGCGACTGCTTCGGCCTGGATGTGATCCTGCGCAACGACCTGTGAGGCCTGCCGTCATGAACAAGACTTCCAAGGCCTCCTGCCTGCGCCTGCTCATCCTCGGGCTGTTGCCGGTCGCCGGCCTCGCCCTCGCCCAGCGCGGCCCGACGCTGGCGCCTTCTGTTGCCGACGACCTGGTGATCAGCCAGCTGGCTTCGGGCGTGCGCGCCCCTGTTGCCGACATCGAGCGCAGTGCGCTGTCGTACTTCCAGCCGTTGTCGGCGGACACCCGCCTGGAGACCGCACCACCGCACCAGGCGGAGAGTCGCGAGTACTGGCAACGCGTCGACGGTCAGGTGCTGCGCGGAGGCTATGCGCTGGCGCTGACTGCCCCAGGTGCCGTGGTGCTGGTCAGCCCGGCGTCCGGCGCCGAACCGCTGGTACGCAGCCAGTTCGCCATTGTCAGCCGCAGCGGCCCGGTGGCACTGGACCAGGCCGCCGACACCCTGGTCGACGCCGCGGCCCTTCAGGCCGCCGGCATGGGCGTCGCACCGGGAAGCGTCGGCTTCCGCCTGCGACCGGGCTTCGAGGCCGATGCCGCACTGGTGGTGGCCGGCGCCCTCGGCCACTACCTGGTGCACGTGTTCGAGCCGGGCAGCGCCGACGTCGTCACCGCGCGTGCCGTCGCCGATACGGTGCACGGCGGCAGCACCGTCCGGGTTCAGGTCGCGCTCGCCGGCGGCGCCCGCATCGAGGCGGCCACTGGCGTGCTGCTGTCGCCGTCCGGTCAGGCCTTCGACGTCGTATACACCAGCGCCAGTGACGGCAGCCTGCTCGGCACGGTGGCGCTGCCGGCAGATGTGGGCGGCGAGCCGGGGCTGTGGGACCTGCGTACCAGCGTGGCAGCCAGCGGGCGCGCCGGCGCGTTCCAGCGCGACGTCCGCACCGCGGTTGCGGTGGTCGCGCCGGTGGCGCGCCTGAACGGCGCCGTCGAACGGGTGGTGCGCCGGGTCGATGGCGCGATCGAGCTGCGCTTCGGCATCGAGGTGGCCAGCGTCGGACGTTACGAGCTGCGCGGCGTCCTGCACGGGACCGACGACAAGGGCGCCCTGGTGCCGCTGGGCCTGGCCCAGGCCGCAGCCTGGCTGGAGCCGGGAACTGGCACGCTGGCGCTGGCTTTTCCGGTGCTGTCCCGTGACGGCATCAACCCGCCGTTCCAGCTGCGCGACCTGCGCCTGTTCGACCAGGCCCGGATGGGTCTGCTGGAACGCCGCGAGCTCGCCCTGACCTTCGACTGACGGGCAATGGCCGCCCGGTGCCCCAGAGGGCGCCGGGCGGCAGCCGGGTACGGTATCGCTGCGCGCAACCGCGTGCGACGGGCCTGCCGGTCGCGTCCGAAGGACGGGCCAGCAGGCCGGCGTGGATCCATTCCAACGGTCGGAGTCGGCAGTGAACGACGGCCACTGGCAGGCGCGGGCAGGTTGGCTGATCGGCAGGGCGATCCTGGCCCCCTCCAGCCACAACACGCAACCGTGGCGATTCCGGGTCTCGCCGTCGTCCATCGAATTGCGTGCCGACTGCCGATACGCGTTACCGGTCAACGATCCGGCGGGTCGCGAGCTGGTCATCAGCTGCGCTTGCGCCCTGACCAACCTGAGGATCGCGGCAGCGGGCCGGGGACTGGCGATACGGGTCGCACTGCTGCCCGAGACCGACGACCCCGATCTCCTGGCCCGCGTGACGATCGACGATGGCGCGGCGACCGATCTCGACGAAGAGGGCCTGGCCGGGTACATCCAGGACCGGCACACCTGGCGCAGGCGCTTTGCGCCGGATCCGGTCGACGGGACGGTGGTCCAGGCGCTGCTGGACGCCGCAGCAAGCGAGGGTACGCGTCTGCAGCCCCTTGTCGGGGAGTCCATCCGCCGTGACATCGCGACCATTGCAGCTTGTTGAAAAACGACCTTCCTGGTCGTTTTTCAAGTCGCCCGTCCGGCGCAGGTCCGGACGGGCTCCCGTCGAATCAACTGCTTACGCACTTGCTTCGCCGAGCGGCCATCCATGGCCGCCGCTAGCAGGCTGTTCTTCAACAGCCTGCTAGTGTCGGAAGGCAACGCCCGGCAGTGGCGCACGTCTGCATGGCGCAAGGAGCTGGCTGCGTGGATGCGGACCCGCCGCCGTGGCGATGGCCTTGGCCTGCCGGCCCTGGTGGCCCCCCTGGTGCGCTCGGCGGTGCGCTCGTTCGACCTGGGCACCCTGGTCGCCGCCCAGGACCGACGCCTGCTCGAGGCATCGCCCCTGCTGTTGGTGCTGGAGACCGAAGACGATCGGCCCCTGGACTGGTTGCGGGCCGGCCAGGCCTTGCAGCACGTCCTGCTGGCGGGCTGTGCGCGGGGCCTGCAGGCCTCGTACCTCAACCAGCCGATCCAGGTCGACGCCCTGCGAGGCCGGCTCGCCGAACTGACCGGGACGCGGGTACCGCAGGTCCTGCTGCGCATGGGACGGATACCCGGCGCGCCGCACGCATCGCCCCGGCGCGCGCCGGCCAGCGTCATCGAATGGCGAGGCGACCAGCGCAGGTGCCGCGGGGGGCGATGCTGACCGCCACGGCTTTCGGCCGGGTTGCCGGGCATGCGCGGGCGGGAGATCAGGGGGCAGGTTCGCTCCCTTGCTGGAAGCCGCTCGCGAAGATCCGGTCGATGCCCTGGGCGACGAACACCCACTGCATCGGATAGCTGAAAGGATTGTTGAGACCGTCGAACGACTGGATCACGCCGGCGAAACGGGCGTTGTCGCCGTTGACGACACCGTTGAGCGGCACCAGGCTGCGGACCGGGAAAAGCACTTCGAGCAGGTGGCCGGTGGGCACCGGCCACGCCGGACCGAAGGCCGGGTTGGGGTTGTAGGACCAGCGCCCGTTCGGGGCGACGGCCGGTGTCAGCGGGCAGCTGCCATCCAGGTACTCCTGGCGCTGGTTGGTGCTCAGGTTGGTCAGGAAGCAGCGGGTCCGGAATTCGTTGTTGCCGACCACGGGCTGGGTGGCGAGCGGCATCAGCACTTCGATGCGGACCTGGGCGCCGCCAGGGCAGGGATTGCCCACGGTGCCGACCAGCACGCGCGCGTAGTAGGGCTCGCCCACGAACGGTCGGCTGGCGTCGCTGGCGCCGAAGTAGCCGATGCTGGCCATGGTCAGCACCTGGGGCGTGTTGAGCACGCAGCTCAGGGTGTGGGTTTCGGCGAAGTTGCCGTCGAACCACTGGAAGGTCTGGGCCAGGGCATTGCCGGCAGACAGTGCGGCGGCAAGAGTGAGACAGAGCGCGTGCAGACGGGAGAGCTTCGACATGATGGCGGGTCCGGATGAGGGGACCACGACACGGCAACCGGCGTGCCAACGCCCGCACAACGTCGGGTGGGCCAGGTCATGCACGTCCTGCGCGACTGCCAGGTTCCGGAACGCGAACCGGGCGGGGCCCGGTGGGCCGGCCGGGGTTCGCCTCAGCGGACGTGGTAGTCGCCCTCGACCACCCACTTCCAGCTGGTGAGCTGTTCAAGGCCCATCGGCCCGCGCGCATGCACGCGCTGCGTGGACACGGCGACCTCGGCG
The DNA here is from genome assembly GCA_019634735.1 of Lysobacterales bacterium. Taxonomy (NCBI): domain Bacteria; kingdom Pseudomonadati; phylum Pseudomonadota; class Gammaproteobacteria; order Lysobacterales; species Lysobacterales bacterium. The sequence goes on from JAHCAT010000002.1 coordinate 26,481, forward strand.
CCCAGGCCGAACTCGCCGCCGTCGGTGAACCGGGTGCTGGCGTTCCAGTACACCGCGGCGGAATCCACGCGGTCCAGGAAGCGGGCGGCCTGATCGGCATCGTCGGTGAGGATGCCGTCGGAATGGCCGCTGCCATGGCGGGCGATGTGGGCGATCGCGGCATCCAGGCCGTCGACCACGTCGATGCCCAGCACCAGGGCCAGCCATTCGCGGTCGAAGTCGCCGGAGCCGGCCTCGACCACGGCGGCGGCGCCCGGAGTCGCCTGGAAGCCGGCGGCGTCCAGCGCCGCGCGCACCGCCGGCGCCAGGCGCAGCTCGACACCGCGCGTGTGCAGGTCCGCGGCCAGCATCGGAAGGAAACGCGCAGCCACCGCCTGGTGCACCAGCACGGTATCGAGGGCGTTGCACACCGTCGGTCGCTGGGTCTTGGCGTTGGCGATCACCGCCAGGGCGCGCGCCAGGTCGGCGGCGGCATCGACGTACAGGTGGCAGATGCCGATGCCGCCGGTCACCACCGGCATCCGCGCATGCTGCCGGCAGAAGGCGTGCAGGCCGGCGCCGCCGCGCGGGATCATCAGGTCGATGTCGTCGCCGGCGGCCAGCAGTGCGGCGACCGCGGCGCGGTTCGGGGAGTCGACGAAGCCGACCGCGTCGACCGGCAGACCGGTGTCCGCCAGCGCCGCGTGCACCGCCCCGACCAGCGCCCGGTTGCTGGCCAGCGATTCGCTGCCGCCGCGCAGCACCGCGGCGTTTCCGGTCTTGATCGCCAGCGCGGCGATGTCCAGCGTGACGTTCGGGCGCGCCTCGTAGATGGCGCCGAGCACGCCCAGCGGTACCCGCCGGCGATGCAGGCGCAGGCCGTTGGCCAGGGTGCGCTGGTCGAAGCGCACGCCCAGCGGATCGGCAAGGGCGGCCAGCGCATCCAGGCCGTCGGCCAGGGTCGCCAGACGATCGCCGTCCAGGCGCAGGCGGTCGCGCATCGGCGCATCCAGGTGCGCGCCGGCGGCCAGGTCGGCCGCGTTGGCCGCCAGCACCGGTTCCGGGTCGGCGCGCAGCCGCGCGGCCAGGGCACGCAGGAAGGCATCGCGCTGCTCGCCAGGTGCAGCGGCCAGCGCGGGCAGGGCAGCGCGCGCACGGCGCGCCAGGGCGGTGATGTCCTGGGTCATGGGCTTGGGGCCTTGCTGCTCCGGCTCCGTGCTGGGCCGGCATCGGCGTTCATTGTCGCCGACCCGCGCCGCCGGCGTTCAGAGCAGGACCAGATCGTTTCGGTGGATCGCCTCGGGACCGTAGCCGTAGCCGAGCACCGCCTCGATCTGCCCGGACTGGCGTCCGGCGATCCGCTCCAGCTCGGCCTGCGCGTAGTTGGCGATACCGCGCGCCAGTGGCTGGCCATCCTGGCCCTCGACCTCCACGGTGTCGCCCCGGCCGAAGCCACCCTCGCAGCCGGTGACGCCGACCACCAGCAGGCTGCGGTCGCCGCGCAGGGCGGCGCCGGCACCGGCGTCGACGCGGATCCGCCCACGCGCCCGGCCGCCAGCCAGGATGTAGCGTTTGCGCGCTTCGCGTGGCGCCAGCAGCGCACCGATCCGGGTGCCGATCGCTTCACCGGCAAGCAGGCGCGCCACCACCGCGGGATCGCCACCATGGGCGATCACCGTATCGGTGCCGGCGCGCCGGGCGATCTGCGCGGCCTTGAGCTTGGTCAGCATGCCGCCGGTGCCGAGCGTCCCGGCGCCGCCGCCTGCCGCCTGCCAGATCGACTCGGGGATCTCCTCGCCGTCGATGCGCTCGATCAGCGCGGCATCCGGGTGCAGGCGCGGATCGGCCTCGTACAGGCCCTGCTGATCGGTCAGCAGGATCAGCAGCGGGGCGTCGACCAGGCCGGCAACCAGGGCCGACAATTGGTCGTTGTCGCCGACCCGGATCTCGGCGGTCGCCAGGGTATCGTTCTCGTTGACGATCGGCACCACGCCGGCGTCGAGCAGGCCGAGCAGGGTGGTGCGGGCATTGAGGTAGCGGCGCCGATGCTCGACGTCGGCGTGGGTGAGCAGCACCTGCGCCACCGCCAGCCCTTCCGCCGCGAACAGCTCGCCGTACAGGGCCATCAGCAGCGGCTGGCCGATCGCCGCCAGCATCTGCTTGTGCGGGACGTCGCGGCCGGCGGTGATGTCCGGCCGGCGCATGCGCCCGGCGGCCACCGCCCCGGAGCTGACCAGCACCGGCGCGTGACCCTGATCGATCAGGGCGCGCAGGACACGCACCAGGGCGGCCAGGCGGCCGCGGTCGGGCGCGCCCGCGGCATCGGTGACCGTCGAGGTGCCGAGCTTGATGACCAGTCGCATCCCCTGTCCTGCCTGTCGAACCGTCGTGGGCGTTCGCAATATATGCGATTGACGAAGGCTCGGCGACCCAATATGTTGTGGTCGCTGGTTTCCGTGGTCGTCGATCGCGGAACGAAGAGGGAAGCCGGTGGAAATCCGGCGCTGCCCCGCAGCGGTATGGGGAAACGACCGTCGAACAGGCACTGGCGCGCAGGCGCCGGGAAGCCCGGCCACTAGGTGGAGGTCCGCCTCCAGGTCCCCGAGCCCGAAGACCTGCCAGCACCCGCGCGCAGCACGAACGCGCGGTTCCGGTCCAGCGACCCTCGCGGGAGGGCGGCCGGACGATCCGGCTGGCCGCGCGGCGGCACGCCGGGCGTCCATGCGCGTCATCCCGATGCGGTCCTGGCCGGCGGGCGGACGATGGTGCGGGCCGAGGGGCCGGCGTCGTCGGATGCCCGCCAACGCGTTGCCGCGTGGGCGGTGGCGCGGCCCGTGCGTTGCCGAGGACGCCCGCATGACCCATTCCATGGAAACCCCCGATCTGGCCGCGCCGGAGGTCCGCCCTTCGTCGAGCGCGGAGCCGACATCGGCACTGGTGCTGTCGCCACCCCACCACCCCAGCGTCATGACCGTCGCCAAGCGCGATGGACGGCGCGAGCCGGTGGATCTCAACAAGATCGTCCGGGCCGTCACCCGCTGCACCGACGGACTTGCCGGAGTCGATCCGATGCGTGTCGCGACCCGAACGATCTCCGGTCTCTACGATGGCGCGACCACCCGCGAACTCGACGAGCTGTCGATCCGCACCGCGGCATCCCTGGTCGCAGAGGAGCCCGAGTACGGGCGCCTGGCGGCACGCCTGCTCGCCCAGGTCGTCGAGAAGGAAGTGGCTGGCAACGGCATCCATGCCTTTTCGCAATCGATCGCCCGTGGTCACGACCTCGGCCTGGTCTGCGATCGTCTGCTGGGCTTCGTGCAGGCGAACGCGCGCAAGCTCAACGACGCGATCGACCGGCTGCTCGATGCCGAGTTCGACTATTTCGGCCTGCGTACGGTCTACGACCGCTACCTGCTTCGCCACCCCCAGCAACGCACCGTGATCGAGACGCCGCAGCAGTTCTTCATGCGCATCGCCTGTGCGCTGTCCGGCGAGGACACTGGACTGGCGCTCGACCTGTACGGTCGCATGGCGCGGCTGGAGTACCTGCCCAGTTCGCCGACGCTGTTCAACGCAGGCACCCGTCATGAGCAGCTGTCCAGCTGCTTCCTGCTCGATTCTCCCGAGGACACCCTCGACAGCATCTACCAGCGCTACGCCGACATCGCCCGGCTCTCCAAGTTCTCCGGCGGCATCGGCCTGTCCTACTCGCGGATCCGCTCGCGCGGCTCGCTGATCCGAAGCACCAACGGCCTGTCGAATGGCGTGGTGCCCTGGCTGAAGACCCTCGATGCCTCGGTGGCGGCGGTCAACCAGGGCGGCAAGCGCAAGGGCGCGGCCTGCGTGTATCTGGAGCCCTGGCATGCCGACGTCGAGGAGTTCCTGGAGTTGCGCGACAACACCGGCGACGAGGCGCGGCGCACCCACAACCTCAATCTGGCGAACTGGATCCCCGACCTGTTCATGCGCCGTGTCGAGGCCGATTCGGCCTGGTCGCTGTTCGATCCCCGCGACGTACCGCAACTGGTCGACCTCTGGGGTGACGAGTTCGACCGCGCCTACGAGGCGGCCGAGGCGGCCGGGCTGGCCCGGAAATCGCTTCCCGCGCGCGAGCTGTACGCCCGGATGATGCGCACGCTGGCGCAGACCGGCAACGGCTGGATGACCTTCAAGGACAAGGCGAACCGGGCTTGCAACCAGACCCGGCTCGCCGGCCGGGTGGTTCACCTGTCGAACCTGTGCACCGAGATCCTGGAGGTGACCTCGGCCGAGGAGACCGCGGTCTGCAACCTGGGTTCGGTCAACCTGGCCCGGCACGTCGACGAACACGGTTTCGACTTCGACCGGCTCGCGGCGACCGTGCAGGCTGCCGTGCGTCAGCTGGATGCCGTCATCGACCTGAACTTCTATCCGATCGAGTCGGCGCGGCGCGGCAACCTGCGCTGGCGGCCAGTCGGCCTGGGCGTGATGGGCCTGCAGGATGTCTTCTTCCGGCTTCGCCTGCCGTTCGATTCGGCCGAGGCCCTGGCGTTGTCGACCCGGATCGCCGAGGAGATCTACTTCAACGCCCTGGCCGCGTCGGTCGACCTGGCGATCGCCGACGGCCCGCATCCGGCGTTCGCGGAGACCCGTGCCGCCGAGGGCGAACTGCAGTTCGACGCCTGGGGCACGCAACCGGGGGATCCGGCCCGCTGGGACGCCCTGCGCGTGCGGATCCGCGAGCACGGCTTGCGCAACTCGCTGCTGGTGGCGATCGCGCCGACCGCCACGATCGCCTCGATCGCCGGTTGCTACGAGTGCATCGAGCCGCAGGTCAGCAACCTGTTCAAGCGCGAGACCCTGTCCGGCGATTTCCTGGTGGTCAACCGCTACCTGGTCGAGGAGCTCAAGCGGATCGGTCAGTGGACGCCCGGGATGCGCGATCGCCTGAAGCTTGCCGAGGGTTCGGTACAGGGCGTAGAGGAGATTCCCGAGCCCCTCCGACTCATCTACCGGACCGCCTGGGAGCTGCCACAGCGGTCGCTGATCGACCTGGCCGCGGCCCGAGGCGCCTATATCGACCAGAGCCAGTCGCTCAACCTGTTCATCGAGAGCCCGGGCATCGGCCAGCTGTCGTCGATGTACATGTACGCCTGGAAGGCCGGGCTCAAGACGACCTACTACCTGCGTTCGCGACCGGCGACCCGGATCGCCAAGACCACGGTCGCCGACCGGCCGACAGCAACGGCAGCCGTGGCCTGCTCGCTGGAAAACCCCGAATCCTGCGAGGCCTGCCAATGAGCGCCCCGTCCACCGCCCGTCTGCTTGACCCGGGCTTCGACCTGACCCTGCGGCCGATGCGCCATCCGCGCTTCTACGAGATGTACCGGGACGCCATCCGCAACACCTGGACCGTCGAGGAGGTCGACTTCTCCTTGGACGTCAACGACCTGCGCAACAAGCTTGGCGACGCCGAGCGGCACCTGGTCGAGCGGCTGGTGGCCTTTTTCGCCACCGGCGACTCGATCGTCGCCAACAACCTGGTGCTGAACCTCTACCGGCACATCAACGCGCCGGAGGCGCGCATGTACCTGTCGCGACAGCTCTTCGAGGAGGCGCTGCACGTGCAGTTCTACCTGACCCTGCTGGACACCTACCTGCCGGAGCCGCAGGCCCGCAACCGCGCTTTCGCGGCGGTCGAGAACATCCCCTCGATCCGGCGAAAGGCGGAGTTCTGCTTCAGGTGGATGGACTCCGTGGCCGACCTGGGGCCGCTGCAGGACCGTACCGGACGCCAGCGCTTCCTGCTCAACCTGATCTGCTTTGCAGCCTGCATCGAGGGACTGTTCTTCTTCGCGGCGTTCGCCTACGTCTACTACCTGCGATCGCGGGGATTGCTGCCCGGTCTTGCCGCCGGCACCAACTGGGTGTTCCGCGACGAATCAGGGCACATGGCGTTCGCCTTCGAGGTGATCCGCACCGCCCGTGAGGAGGAACCGGATCTGTTCGACGAGGCACTGGGCGCGCGGATCGTGGAGATGCTCGACGAGGCGGTCGAGTGCGAACTGGCGTTCGCGCAGGACGTGCTGGCCGGCGGCGTCGCCGGCCTGTCGCTCAAGGACATGCGCGAGTACCTGCAGTACGTGGCCGACCAGCGGCTGGCCACGCTCGGCCTGCCGCGCCGCTACCACAGCCGGAATCCGTTTCCATTCATGGACCTCCAGGACGTACAGGAGCTCACCAACTTTTTCGAGCGGCGGGTCTCCGCCTACCAGGTGGCGGTCTCCGGCGAGGTCGAGTTCGATGCCGCATTCTGAGGCATGCCCGGACCACGCCCGGCTGTCCACCTGGGAGATCGTGTTTCCCGACCACGCCAACCACCTGGGCACGCTGTTAGGCGGTCAGGCCCTGGCCTGGATGGACAAGGCGGCGTTCCTGGTCGCCTCCCGGGTGGCCCGCTGCGTGGTGGTCACCGCGCGCGCTGAGCCGGTCGACTTCCACGCGCCGGTGCGAATCGGCCAGGCGGTGGAGCTGATCGCCCGGCTGGTGGGCCGTGGCCGGACGTCCCTGCGGGTGGAGGTGGAGATGCATGCCGAAGACCTCGATACCGGGGAACGGCGGCGGTGCGCGCGCGGTGGTTTCGTCCTGGTCTCACGCTAGCCCGGGTATTGCAGGAGACCGCTACTGCGGCCGCCGATCTTCGCGCCACGTCGCGATCTCGGCGGCCTCGCTACGAGATCTCACGAAACATCCGGGCTGGCGCAGAACGCCGTGCCGTTGAGCCGACCGGAGCAGGTCGCCCCGACCGGGTCCAGGCGGCCTGCTGCCGCCGTCGCGGCGGCCCCGGACTCCCAGCGCAGCCGCCTCGCACCCGGTGCGCTGGCCTCCGCGAGGCGAGCCACCGCGTGCGCGTCGATCGCGCGAGGGACGGCCGTCCGGCTCAGCGCGGCGGCTGGTTGTGGCGCAGGTACTCGTGGAACTCGTCGAGTTCGATGGCGCCGGTGCCGTCGACATCCCAGCGGTCGAATTCCTGGTAGAGGCGCAGCTCGGGGTTGATCTCCTCGCGGGTCAGCACGCCGTCGTTGTTGCGGTCCATGGCGTTGAAGTGGCGTTCGACGCCTTGCGCCGTGCTGGGTGTGCGCGGCGCGGCACAGGCGGCGAGCAGGCCGGCGAAGGTCAGGGTGGCGAGGACGGGCACGAAAATCGGTCTGGTCATGGCACTCTCCTTTGCTTGCTGGTTGCGCAGGCTCCTCTGCGGGTGGTGCAGGGCGGCTTGGCCGGCCGGGGGGCCGGCGCGTCCACCATCGACGTGCCGGGCTGAACAGGTCCGGAAACCGACCGGATCGGGCCGCGCCACGTTCAGCCTGACGACACCTTAGGCCGGCGTGCGCTATTCGAAGCCGTTGACGAACAGGGCCTCGGTCGGGCCGACCAGACGCGGTGCCGCCACCAGCACGATGTCGTCGTCGCCGTCGGCCTGCGGTCGGAAGGCCAGGTTGGCCGTGGTCCCTGCCTCGGCCCGGAACGGCGGGCCGGCGACCAGGGTCCACTCCGGCCCGACGGTGACCTGGAAGGTGCCGGGCTGCTGCCCGGTGAAGGTGCCGTCCGCGGCGAACACCGGCACGTTCACCAGGACCTGCTGCGCCGAGCCGCCGGCGTTGCCGGAGCGCAGGAAGACCTCCGCGTAGTAGAGATGGCCGGGCAGCAGGCGCGCGCGCGCCAGTTCGTGGTCGAGGGCGGCGCTGCCGCCGTCGCCACTGCCTACCGCCATGCGCATGGCGCTGGCGGGTGGCGCGCCCTGAAACAGGGTGTGTGCCGGCAAAGACACCCGTTCCAGCGACAGGCTGGTCGAGTTCAATGCGAACGCCCGCCAGTGGTCGGGCACGGTGCCGGTGACCGCCCCCCCTGCGACGCCGCCGCTGCCCACGAACTGCGGGTTCGGCACGTCGTTGCCGACCGGCGGGCCGGGCACCCGGGGCAGCGCCACCAGCAGGATGTCCTGGCCACCGTCGTCGGCCAGGCGGATGGCGATCTGCGCATAGGCATCGCCGGCCTCGGCAACGGCCAGTGGCCCCTCGACCCAGGTCCAGTCGGGGCCGGCGATGCCTGCAAAGGCCCCCGGATCGCGCCCCGTGTACGCCAGGTCGGCATCGAAGAACGGCATCGACACGGAGAATCCCTGGCTGGCCATGCCGGGATTTCCCGAGCGCACCCAGACGCCTGCGCGGTAGCCGCGCCCGGGCTGCAGGGCGAACAGCCAGGGCGCGTTGTCGAAACCCTGGTCCGCACCGCGTGCGGTGACCGTCACGCGCATCGCGAAGGTCGCGGGACTGCCCGGGAACAGCGCGTCGGCGGCGATCGGGTCGGCCTGCAGGCCGAGTGCGGCGCCGCCGACTGCGAAGCCCCGCCACGCGGCCGGAACGGTACCGGTGACATTGCCCTCCACGGCTCCGCCGCTGCCCAGGAAGCGGCTGTTGGGCAGCAGGTTGAGGTCGGCGCCGCCGGGCGGCGGCGTGCCCGCCTGGGCGGAGGCGGCGATCAGCAGGGCAAGCAGGACCCAGGGCCGGATGCCGGGGCGGCACCGGGTGGGCAAGGGGCTGACGTGGCTCATGACGACACTCCTCGGATCCGGGCTCCCTCGGAGCCCCTGATCCCAGATAGCGTCGTTTCGCCCCGGACTGGCTCAGCACTGGCGGGCGCGGCGACCTGCGCGCGCATCCAGGTGGCAGGGCGGCAGGCCCGGTCCGGTCGCATCTGCCCGGCGGTCCGGGGTCCGCAAGGCCGCATGGCACAGCGGATGTGCAGCGGTCGAGTTGCCGGGCGCCCGTCCGGGCAGGCGCCGGACGGGCAGGTATGGCCTGATCGGGACGTCGTCCGCCGGTGCGTCGTCAGGGCGGTGGCGGCAGGCGGTGCTCGGGATCGGCCAGCTCGATCGCCCAGAGCTGACGTCCGGTCGCCAGATCCATGGCCAGCAACCGGACGCCCAGCTCGATGGCATTGCCGTCGCCGTCGCGATAGGCGACCGGCTCCTCGCGCAGCAGCAGCGTCGAGCCGCGTACCAGGAAAGGACTGGTGGCATGGGTTGCGACCACGCTGGCGCCGGCCGGCCCGCCGCCGGCACGTTCGTGAAGCTGCCAGCGCCAGCGATGGCCGAAGACCGGGTCGGGAACCGGGCTGCTGGTCTGCACGTGGCCGTCGTCGGCAGCGCGGAACTGCACGCCGGGCAGGTCCGGCAGCCGCTCGTCCCCGGTCAGATCGGGCCGGCGGAACGGTATGGCGTCGAGAGACGGCGCCTGGGCGAGTCGAGCCTGGTCCGGGTCCAGGCGCAGCACGCCCGAGGACAGGGACGCGGCATCGTCATCGTCCTGGTCGGCGGCGACCAGGTTGGCGCCGCGCAGCGGCCACTGCTCGAACTGCCAGTGCAGCTCCAGCCCCCCGGCGCCGGCCAGGGCCAGGACATGGAAGCGGCTGGCGGGCAGCGCCATGGGGGAGGCGATGACCTCCGGCGGCAGCTCGCCGACCAGTTGGCCGTCGACGGCGCCGGAGCCGGCATCGACGCGCAGCAGGCGCAGGCTGCCGGGTCGCTCCGGATGCCCGAGCACCCACAGCGTGTCGCCGTCCAGTGCCAGGGGCTGACCGCGTGCCGGCCCGGCCCAGAGCACGCCGCCGTCGTCGAGGTCGATGGCGGCGACCCGGCCGCGGGCATCGCTCACATAGGCGCGCGGCTGGCCGGCGGCGACCAGCACGCCGGGCGACAGCACCAGGGCATCGCCGCCATCGGCTGGCGTCGGTGGCGGGATGGCGGCGACCACCAGTGCCGGGACGAGCAGGAGGGCGAGCCGGATGACGTTGCGGCTGTTGCGGATCATGGCTGGGGTCCTCGGGGGGTCGGGGCGGGCGGGCGCGTCACTGGAAGCCGTCCGCGAAGATCAGGTCGAGCTGGCTCACATCGGTGAGCTTCCAGGCGCCGCGTCCGAGCATGCCGGCGATCAGCACGTCGCGGCCGGCGTGGTAGTCGAGTTCGAACACCACCGCGTTGGGCAGGCCGGTGCCCAGCCGGGCCCAGGTCGAGAAGCCGCCTGGCTCCAGGGCCACGAACACGCCGCGGTCGGTGCCGACCACCAGGGCGTCGTGCGCCGCACCCGGCACGTAGGCCAGGGCGCGCAGCTCGCCCGGGCCGAACGCTGGCAGGTTGCCGGTCACCGGCGCGAAACTGCCGCCGCCATTGCTGCTGGCGTGGATCACGGTAGCGGTGGCGGCGAAGATCCGGAGCGGCTGGTCGGGATCGACGGCGACATCGCGGATCCAGTCGTTGCCGGCGCCGAAGCTGGCCACCAGGGTCAGGGGGGTGCCGGCGCTGGTGCGCCGGTGCAGGGTGTTTTCGATCGCGACCAGCACGTAATCGGGATTGCCGGGCAGTCCGTAGACCATGGGGTCGCCCACGAAGCGGTTGACGCGCAGCTCGGAGATGCGGGTCACCGTGCCCCCCTGGTCGAGCGATTCGTAGACGCCGTTGTTGGCGCCGAACAACAGGCGCAGGCCATTGGCCTGGTTCACCGCCAGCGGGGTGTAGAACTGCGCCTGCATGGACGGGCTGCCGCCGATCGGGGTGCGCGGCGGGAACACCTGGGACTGGAAGACGTTGTTGGCGTTGTAGCTGCGGCGCCTGAAACTCGACAGGTTCTGGAAGCTCGAGTAGCGGAACGAAAGGGTCGGAGAGGAATGGTCGTCGACCACGGTGTCGCCGCCGTCGGCGGTGGAGACGCTGACGAAGGTGGTCGACGACAGCGTCTGCTGTTCGGTGGTGCCGGTGTCCTGGGCACCGCCGATCACCCGGTCGGACAGGCCGTCGTAGGCGATGCCGTGGTACTCGGTGGTCTGCATGTCGCCGTTCAGCGAGGTCCAAACGCCGTTGCCGCTCTGCGGGGAGTTCCGCTTGTACACGCCGCCGTCGTCGGCTTCCAGCAGGTTGCCCTGGGCATCGAACGCCAGGTACCTGGAGTCGGCGTGCGGCGCCGAATTGTTGCTGGTGCCCGAGTGGGTGATGGAGGACCACCGGGTGGCAGGGGGCTGTGCGGCGTCGCCGCGGAACAGCCGTCCGGTGTAGTCCTGGGCGCCCAGCGAGTTGGGCCAGAACTGGTTGCTGCCCGGCACGCCCTCGCCGAAGTAGGGTTGGCGGTCGCCGCCGATGTACACCAGGTTGCCGTTGCCGGGATCGGCAGCGATCGAGAAATGGATGTTGCCCTGGCCGCCGGGATGGGCGCCGAACAGCACGCCGTTCTGCTCTGCCGTGGTCGGCACGCCGAGTTCGGTCCAGCTGCCTCCGCCGTCGCCCGATCGATACACCTGGCCGAGACGTCCGTTGTTGGATGCCAGCATGATCGCGGCGAACACGCTGTTGGCGGGGCCGGTGGCCAGCCGGGTGCGGCCGTTGCTGTTGAGCAGGGTGTCGATCGCGGTGCTCGAGACCTTGCTCCAGCCCGCGCCGGTGTCGGTGCTGCGATAGATGCCGACCGCACTGCCGGAGACCACGGCGGTGAACAGGCGCGCCGGGTCGCCCGGATCGCCCACCAGGTCGGTGGTGCGGCCAGCGGGCAGTCCGCTGCCGCCGGCCCCGGACACCAACGCGAAGCCGGCACCGGTGTTGGTCGAGCGATAGATTCCGTTCTCGGTGGCGGCCAGCAGGGTCGCGCCGCGCGCCAGCACGGCGTGGATATCGCGACCGGCCAGGACGCCGCCGCCATCGAGCACCGTCCAGTTGTCGCCGCCGTCGGTGCTGCGCAGCAGGCCGATCCGGGCGCCGCCGATGCGCGCGAAGCTGGACGTGCGGGCGGTGCCGGCGACCAGGGTCTGGTGGCTGGCATCGGTGGGGTCAAGACTGAGCGCGCCGAACGACAACGAACCCAGGCCGTCGGTCAGGCTGGTCCACGACGGGTTGTTGGCCGTCGCGTTGTCGGTCCGCCACAGGCCGCCGTTGACCGCGGCGGCCCACAGCACGTCGGCATTGGCGGGGTGCGGTGCCAGCGCGTTGATGGCACCGACCACGGGCCGGTTCGGAATGCCCTCGACCTGGCCATTGATGGCCGGACCCGGGCCGAGATCCTGCCAGGCGCCACCCAGGGCCCGTCCCTTCGGGCCAGCGCCGGCGGTTGCGGCACCCAGTACCAGCAGCGCCGGCAACAGCAACGCCCCCAGCCGTATGTTCCTCTTCATCTCATCGTTCTCCCTATGGCTGTCCCGTTGTGCGTGCCCTCCGGCGTGCGCGCCCTGGCGGTCCCATGAAGAGCTGCCATCCTGGCCGCCCCCGAAATCCCCCCGTCCGGCGCATGTCCGGACGGCCCTGCGTGGCCGCAATCAGCAGGCCGCTCTCCAACAGCGCGCCAGCCGCCGGTGGCGAACGGCGAAGTCCGGCAACGCATGGATCACGGCCTGTCGATTGGACGTACGACGGGATGTGGCTGTCACCGATGTCCGGTGCCGCCACGTGCCCGAGTCCCCCCGCAACGACCGTGACGTCCTCGCGATTCCGTGGCGACCGCGGTGGTCCGATTTGCGACCGGCCGGTGCGCCCCGGCACGATGAAGCCGGCGCCATGGGCACCCCGACTATAGCAACGGCCCCTGAAACGCGTGTCCGTTCCTGCGGCGGGGCGCTTGAACCCGGGGATCACCTTGCTTAAGGTTGCGCCGTAGCGCATCGTGCCCCAGGGTGCGCTGGCGCGCTGCGGCCACGCTTGGACGGCGTTGCCGTGGCGCGTCCAGGCACCCGGGCCACGCCCGATCCGTGGCGGCAGCCTGGCCGTCGCCACCCACAATCCAAGGATAGTCACGCATGAGCGCCTCACTTCCGACCTCCCGTACCCGCACCGCGAATGCCGCGCTGCCAGGTGTGGTCCGCAACACCTACCTGCTGCTGGCGATGGTCATGGCCGTTGCCGCGGTGGGCGCCCTGCTCGGGCTGCGCAGCGGCATCGCGTGGAGCATGGGCATGTGGCTGGTGTTCATGGTGGTGTTCATCGGCGGTCCCTTCGCCATCAACGCCGCGCGCAAGGGCGATGCCGCGATCTGGCTGACCTTCCTGTGGGCGGGTCTGGTCGGTTTCCTGCTCAGCCCGATGATCGCCGCCTATCTGTCGATACCCGGAGGCGCCGCGATCGTCGGCAATGCCCTGACGGCGACCGCCGTGCTGTTCGCAGGCCTTTCCGGCTACGCCCTGGTCAGCCGCCGCGATTTCGGTTTCCTGCGCAGCTTCCTGGTGGCCGGCGTGATCGTGGTGCTGCTCGGCATCGTCGCGTTGCTGGTGTTCAAGCTGCCGATGCTGTCCGTGGTGATCTCCGGTCTGGCCGTGCTGCTGATGAGCGGTTTCATCCTGTACGACACCGGCCGCATGATCCACGAGCCGGGCGCCAATCCGGTCTACATCACGGTGTCCCTGTTCGCCAACATCGTCGTGCTGTTCTCGCACCTTCTGAACCTGATGTCCTTCCTGGGCGGCGACGACTGAACGGCATCGCACGCCCGCGATCCGGTTCCGTTCCGGGGCCGGCCAACAGCAGGACGCCAGGGATCGGCGTCCATCTGCCCGCAAGACGACCTGCCCGACGCCGGGGCAGGCCATTCCAATGAAGGAGTTCCCGATGCCGACCAACCGAACCCAGGCCGCCAAACTGCTCACCAAGGCCGAGCTCGACCTGTTCGACGCCAGCGCCCCGGCCAAGGCCCGTACGCTGACCGGCGCCCAGCTCAAGGCCAAGGTCGATCGCGCGCGTACCTTGCGCGACAAGGCGCGCGACCAGTTCAAGCGCCAGCGCCTGGGTAGCCGCAGCGAGACAGGCAGCAAGTCCGGGGCCAGCGGCGTGGCCAACCAGCGCAGCCAGCAGAAGGCGCACATCCTGGACGAGGTGCTTGAACGCCTGCAGGCCGCGCAGGCCAAGGCCGAGGCGAAGGGGGCGGCTGCCAGCAAGGCAACCCGTACGTCCGATCGCACGAAAACCCACAAGGCCGAGCGCGCCAAGGTGCGCAAGGCGAATCGCACCGAGGTGAAGAAGGCGACCGCAAAGAAGGTCGCCAAGAAGACGGCGGCCACTAAGACCGCAGCCGGCAAGGCCCCGGCCAAGAAGGCGTCGACGAAGAAGGTGGCGGCCAAGAAGACTACGACCAAGAAGGCCACGGCCAAGAAGGCCACGGCCAAGAAGGCCACGGCCAAGAAGGCCACGGCCAAGAAGGCCACGGCCAAGAAGACTACGGCAACGAAGGCCACGGCCAAGAAGACGACAGCCAAGAAGACGGCCGGCAACGCTGTCCGCGGTGGCGCCCAGAAGTCGAGCGCGGGCAATCCGGCCACCGGTCCGGCGCCTGGCCTGTTCGGCATTTCCTCGCTGTCGCCCAAGGCGCCGGTGCCCATCGAGCCGCCTGGCACGTCCCGTTCGAAGAAGGCGCGCACCGGCTATGTCAGCAAGAAGGCCAAGGGCGTCGCCCAGGAACGGCATTTCGCCGAAGCTGCCGGCAACAAGGCGATCCTGGGCCATGTCGGGGCGGCGAACAGGCGCGCCCAGGGCAAGCGGGACAAGCGCTGAGTGCGGGACGCGGTCGGCTCCGGCCGGCCGCGTCCTGTCGCCGGCGGCGACGGCGCGCAGATGCATCCGCAGACCCTGCCGGACCTTGCCGCGATCAGGGCGGCAGCCGAGCGCATCGCGTCCCATGCCCGTCGCACCCCGGTGCTGACCGCGCGGTCCCTCGATGAACTCGCCGGCTGCAGGCTGTACTTCAAGTGCGAGAACCTGCAGCGCGCCGGCGCCTTCAAGTTCCGGGGCGCGAGCAATGCCGTGTGGTCGCTTGACCCGGCCAGCGCGGCACGCGGGGTGGTCACCCAGTCGTCCGGCAACCATGGTGCCGCGGTGGCGCTGGCCTGCCGCGAGCGCGGCATTGCCGCGACCGTGGTGGTGCCGGCCAACGCGCCGAAGGTCAAGCTGGCTGCGATCGCCGCTTTCGGCGCACGCATCGTTCCTTGCCAGGTCGCCCAGTCCGACCGCGACCGGGTGACTGCGCAGGTGCTGGCCGAGCACGGTGGCAGCCTGGTGCATCCATTCGACGACGGTCGGGTGATCGCCGGGCAGGGTACGGCAACGCTGGAGCTGCTGGAACAGGTGCCGGAGATCGACACCCTCATCACGCCGGTCAGCGGCGGTGGGCTCCTCTCGGGGGCCTGCCTCGCGGGCCACGGCCTGCGACCGGGGCTGCGCCTGTTCGGCGCCGAACCGCGTGGCGCCAGTGATGCCCACGACGGCCTCCGGGCCGGGACGCGCATTACCGGGCGGACTGCGGACACCGTGTGCGACGGGCTTCGCGCCGAGCTGGGCAGACTGACCTTCCCGGTCCTGCACGACCATCTGGAGGACGTGCTGCTGGTCGACGACGACGACACCGTCGCCGCCATGCGCCTGGTGTTCGAGCGACTCAAGCTGGTCGTCGAGCCCTCCGCGGCGATCGTCCTCGCGGCCGTGCTGGGAGCGCACGGGCGATTCGCCGGTCGCCATGTCGGGCTGATCCTTTCCGGCGGCAATGTCGACCTGGACCGACTGCCCTGGCAACACGGCTGACCCCTGGCGGCGTGTCGACCGCGTCTCCACTGCGGCCCGTGGCCCGCACCACAGCGCGATTCCGATGCCCTCGCCACGCGCCCGCACCCCGGGACCCGTTGATGGGCGCTAGTTCAGGCTGAACGTAAAGTCAAGCCTTCCGGCCACTTGTTTCAGGTTCATTAAGCCGCGTCGCAGCATAGTCCGCCCCGATCTGCTGCCTTGCCGGCCGGGTCCGCATGTCCCGACCGGCAAGACGACACCCCACAGACGCGGCCGCACCCAGGGTGCCGCCGCCGCCCCAAGGGCCGGAGCGCGTCGCCGCTGCACCGGTCCCAGGGTCCGGATTCCAACCGCGAGCCCAGGCGCGCGGCCCCGGACCCGCATCCCGGTCGCTCCGACCGGATCTTCCCGGGGAAACACCAGGAACGGTGCGCCGTCGCGGCGGCACTGTGTCCGGGTGGATCCCGGCCGCACAGCGGCCGCCAGCGACAAGGTGCTGGTGGCCGGACACAGTTTGCAAGGAGTCCGATCCGATGAAACTCGAATGGTTGCTCTGGCTGGCCTCGCTGCTACCGCAGCCGCTGGCCGACCGTACCTGCCTCGCCACCACGGTCTATCTGGAGGCACGCAGCGAGCCGGTGCTGGGTCAGCGGGCAGTCGCTGAAGTGGCGATGCGTCGACTCGAGGCCGGCCGCTGGGGCGATTCGGTGTGCGCGGTCGTCAACGCCCGAGGGCAGTTCGCTCCCTCCCTGGTCAATCCGCGCTACACGCTGCGCAACGCCAACGCCTGGGGGCGCGCCTGGCGCATCGCCGGCGATGCCATGGCCAACTGGGCGCTGCCACCGACGCAGCGCCAGCTGGTGGTTCCCGACGCGGACCATTTCTACGCCCAGAACATCGCCAATCCGGCCTGGAGCAGCGCCCGGGTCGTCGCGGTGATCGGCGGACACGCCTTCCTGCACGTGCGTTGACCGGACCGTTCCGGTGGCCCAGGGTGCGGCCCTGCGCTGCTCCCGGACCGCACAGGCAGGCGGCTTCCCGGCTAGGATGACGAAGGCGCCGGTCACGGGCGCCGACCGCCGCATCCGGAGCCTGCCATGTCACGCGAGAACCCTCGACATCGCCTCTTCCGCGCGAAGGCTGCGCTGCCCCTGGCTCTGGCGCTCGGTGCCTGCAGCGCCAGCGGCGTCCGCGAGGAGGCGCCGACCGGGGCCTGGCGCCTGGCCGGAGCCGGCGCCGACGCCCGCGGCCCCACCCTCGAGTTCCTGAGCGACGGGCGCGTTGCCGGACATGCCGGCTGCAACCGCTACAGCAGTCAGGCGCAGTGGCTGCCGCCCGACGGCCTGCGTTTCGGCCCGGCCGCGGCGACCAAGATGGCCTGCATGGACGAGGCGGTGATGGCTCAGGAGGTCGCCTTCCTGCAGATGCTCGGTCGCGTCGCGGCATGGCGGCGCGAAGGGAGCGAGCTCGTGCTGCTCGCCGCCGACGGCACCGGGCTGGCCCGTCTGGAGCCGTCTCCTGTCAGCGACTGATCGGACCATGGCGCAGGACCCCGGGGTTTCCTGCGGCAGCGGCCTGCCTGACGAGCTGCTCGATGCCCTGCCGGTGCTCGAGCTGCTGGCCACCGGTGTCGGCTACCTGGATGCCGGCGCCCGACTGGCCTGGGCGAATCCGGCGCTGTCCGACCTGCTGCCGGCGATCGATCGCCCGGGGCGCGCGGCCGCGCCCGCGTGCTGGCAGGGCCTGGGTGCCGCACTTCGGCGGGTCCGCCCGGACGGCCAGCCGGTCCGTCTGCTGGTGCCCCCGGCGCGGCCGGGCGAGGCGCCCCTGCGCGTCGTGTTGTGCCCGCTCGGCCAGGCACCCGGCGCCCTGCTCGAGGTCCAGCAGGACGATGCCGTGACCGGCGTGCCGATCAGTGCCAGCCTGCAGGCGCTGGCGCACGAGCTGAAGAACCCCCTGGGCGGCCTCCGGGGCGCCGCCCAGCTGCTGGCGCGGCGCGTTCTCGACCCCGACCTGCGCGCCTACGCCGACATCATCGTCGCGGAGGTGGACCGGTTGTCGGAACTGACCGCCCGCCTGCTCGCGCCGGCACGGCCCGCCGCGCCCATCCAGGTCAACGTCCACGGGCTGCTCGAGCGCGTGCGCCTGCTGGTCGGCGCGGAGGTGGCGGCCATCGAGCGGGACTACGATCCCAGCCTGCCCGACTGCCCCGGCGAACCCGACCGGCTGGTGCAGGTGTTGCTCAACCTGCTGCACAACGCCCTGGCCGCCGGCGCCCGCCGGATCGTCCTGCGCACCCGCGCCGAGCATGCCGCGCGGCTGGCCGGCGGGCGCGGTCGCGCCGTGCGCGTCGACGTCATGGACGACGGTGCCGGCGTCCCCGAGGCCGTACGTGCCACCCTGTTCCTGCCCCTGGTCAGCGGTCGCGAAGGCGGCACCGGCCTGGGCCTGGCGCTTGCCCACGAGATCGTTTCCGAACATGGCGGCCGGATCGCCTACGACAGCCGACCCGGCGCCACCGTGTTCTCGGTCTGGTTGCCGCTTCCTGCGAGTGAAGCCGACGGAGGGGGCGGATGAGCCGTGCCATGGTCTGGGTGCTCGACGACGACCGGTCGCTGCGCCTGGTGGTCGGTGACAGCCTGCGCGATGCCGGACTCTCGGTCAGGTCCTTCGAGGACGCCGGGCAGCTGGCATCCGCGCTGGCTCAGGAGCGCCCCGACGTCCTGCTCACCGATGTCCGCATGCCCGAGGGCGACGGCCTGGCCGTGCTCGAGCAGGCGCGTGCGCGGCACCCCGACCTGCCGGTGATCGTGATGAGCGCCTACACCGACGTCGCCACCACCGCCGGCGCATTTCGCCACGGTGCTTTCGACTATCTCGCCAAGCCGTTCGATCTGGACACCCTGGTCGCGGTGGTGCGCAAGGCGCTGGGTGGCGGAGCCGGCGTGCCGCGCGGCAACCTGCCGGCGACTCCCGGCCTGGTCGGCGAGAGCGCGGCGATGCGCGACGTGTTCCGCGCGATCGGCCGGCTCGCCCAGCTCAATCTGCCGGTGCTGGTGACCGGCGAGACCGGTACCGGAAAGGAACTGGTCGCGCGCGCGCTGCATGGCCACAGCCCGCGCGCGGGCGGCCCGTTCGTGGCGCTGAACACCGCGGCACTGCCGGCCGAGTTGCTGGAGTCCGAGCTGTTCGGACATGAGGCCGGCAGCTTCACCGGCGCCGCCCGCCGTCATGTCGGCCGTTTCGAGCAGGCTGCCGGCGGCACGCTGTTCCTGGACGAGATCGGCGACATGCCGCTGCCCTTGCAGACCCGCCTGCTTCGCGTGCTGGCGGAAGGCGAGTTCTACCGGATCGGCGGTCGCGAACTGCTCGCCATGGACGTGCGGGTCATCGCCGCAACCCACCAGGACCTCGAGGCCAAGGTCGCGGCCGGCACCTTCCGGGCCGACCTGCTGCACAGGCTCGATGTGGTCCGCCTGGCCCTGCCGCCGCTGCGCGAGCGTATCGAGGACATTCCTCTCCTGGCCGACTGGTTGCTGGCGCGCGCCGCACGCGAGCTCAGCATGCTGGGCAAGCGCGTCGGCCCCGATGCCATGGCGCGTCTTCGCGCCTATTCCTGGCCGGGCAACGTCCGGCAACTGGAGAACCTGTGCCGGCGGCTGACCGCCCTGCTGCCAGGGCGCGAGATCCGCGCCGACGACCTGGAGCCGTTGCTGCGCGACCGGGTCCTGCCGGGAACGCCTGTCGCTGCCGGCGAGTGGGATGCGGCGCTTGCCGCGTGGCTGGACCGCGAGTGGGAGGGTGCCGAACCCGGCACCCTGTGGACCCGTGCCCAGGACCGTTTCGAGCGGGCGCTGCTGGGCGCCGCCCTGGCACGCACCGAAGGCAATCGCGTGCGCGCTGCCGCCCATCTGGGCATCGGCCGCAATACGCTCACCCGCAAGCTTGGCGCAAGGCAAGGCGATGACCACTGAGACGATCCGTGCCGCCGTCCCGACGGACATCGACGCCATCGCCGGTTTCAACGCGGCGATGGCCCGGGAGACCGAGCAGCGCACGCTCGACATGGCGACCCTGCGCGCCGGGGTCGCCACCGTGTTCGCCGAGCCCCAGCACGGCTTCTACCGCGTCGCCGAGTGGGATGGCCAGGTGGTCGCCTGCCTGCTGGTCACCTACGAGTGGAGCGACTGGCGCAACGGCCGCTGGTGGTGGTTGCAGAGCGTCTACGTGACGCCGGCGGCACGTGGCCATGGCCTGTTCGGTCGCATGTATCGCGCCGTGCGCGCGGAGGCGCGCGCATGCCCTGGCGTGTGCGGCCTGCGTCTGTACGTCGAACACGACAACGCCCGCGCCCAGGCGGTCTATGCGGCGCTCGGCATGGCCCCCGAGCCCTACCGGATCCTGCACGAGGCCTTTTGAGGCGCTGCCGCATCCCTTGTCGGCCGGCAAGGGTCGACACGGGCGGCGAGCGGGCTTCAGGGTTGCAGCGACTGCCCGCACCACGCGCCGCGTGGTGTCCGGCGCAGGCAGGGCGGCGGGCGCTGTGCAGTGCCGCCCAGGCGCGCCAGGCCGAAGGTGCCACCGGCGAACACCTGGTCCTGGCTGGCCGCCAGTGCCAGCACCACGCCGGGCAGCTCGCCGCCCAGCCTCTGCCAGGCGGCCCCGCCATTGCGCGAGGTCCACACGCCCGCGTTTCCCCCGACATGCACCACGCCGGGCGACGCCGGGTCGGCCAGGATCGCGCGGAGGTCGCCGGGAGGCAGGCCGGCGTGGGCGGGTCGCCAGGTTCGGCCGCCGTCGTCGCTGGCGAACACACGGTTGGCCGGCTGCCCGTTGGCGTCGGACTCGTTGCTGATCGCCCACAGCCGGTCGCCATTGGCAGGGTCCACGGCCAGGGCGACGACGCCGGTGGAAACGGTCGATCCCGGGTGGCTGGGCAATCCGCTGCTCGCCGGAGTCCAGCTCGCGCCCGCGTCATCGCTGCGGAACACCCCGCCCGGTTGGCCTGGCGGCTGGTCGGGGAGGTGGCTGTTCGGCACCGTTGCGAGATAGGCGCGGCCCGGCGGATTGGCGGCGAAGCGGACGTCCATGCTGTCGGACCCGCTGTTGCCGGGCAGGTAGCCGGGCAGACCCTGGGTGTTCCCCTGCCAGGAGCTGCCGGCGTCGGCGCTGCGTAGCACCATGGAATGCAGCAACTGCGTGTGGGTGGCCAGCAGGCGGCGGCTGGCTGGCGTGCCCCGCCAGACATCCACGGCCAGGCTGCGCTGGACTTGCCCGCCGCCGCCGGGAGTGAACAGATCGCCGGCCATGTGCGTCCAGCTCGATCCGCCATCGACGCTCTTGAACAACCCCATGCCGGGGATCATGCCGGACACGCAGAAGGGCACGTTGGGGCAGCCGGCACCGGCCGCATACAGCACCACACCCGGGCCCGGCAGCGCCGGGTCGGCGTCGACGGCGAGCGCACGCAGGTGGGCGGCGCGCCTGTGCAGGTCGCCGGTGCGCCAGCTCGCGCCACCATCGCTGCTGTGCCAGGCGACCCGGCCATGCGGGGCAACCCTTTCGCCCAGCGTGAATATCGATTCGCCCGCACCGGCCCAGATCCGCTGGGGCTCGGCCGGATGCACCGTCAGCGCCCGGATCGCGCTCCAGCCGATGCCGGCCTCGTTGCGCTGCCAGGCTGTGTCGGCGCCGGGGGCGTGGAACAAGCCGTCGTCGTTGCCGAGCAGCCAGGCGGTCGGCTGCGTGAACCCCGCCACCAGCCAGGGCCGGGCGCCGGCGACGCCGTCCAGGCCGGCGGTTGCGGTGTCGATGCGTGCCCAGGTCTGGCCACGGTCGGTGCTGCGCAGGGCGGCGTCCCCGGTCAGCCGGACCACACTGCCGTCGCCGGGGAGACGCAATCCGCGGGCATCGTCGGCGATCGCCACGGCGTCCTGCCCCGAGCGCGCCATGCGCCAGGCGTGGCGCTGACCGCGCACGAACAGGTCGCCGTCCTGCACCAGCAGGTCGCTGGATGCCCGCAGCCCCGAGCCGGGCATTTCGCCGGACAGACGCAGCGACAGTTCGCCGTTCCACTGGTGCAGGCGCAGCGCCGGGCCGTCCTCGGCGGGCGGGAAATGGATTCCGGCGACCCGGCAGTCGTACAGGTGCGTGTAGTACAGCGTGCCCTGGGCGAAGGCCGCACTGGTGACGTCCTCCCAGGCGTTCGGCACAGGCGGGCCGCAGTGCGGCGCGCGCGACGGCAGGCGCTCGTCCACCTCGGTGGCGCCACTGGCGGAGCGCAGCCAAAGCCAGGTCTCCCGCTGGTTGCTGCTGCCCGACCGACGCATCACCCGGAACACGGCGATGCGCCCGGGCGCTTCGGCATCGACGGCGATGGCGGCGATGAACAGCTGGGACAGGCCAGGAAACGCCGCTTCGGGGAGCTGCACCTGGGTCCACGCGCCGCCGCCGTCGCCCGACCGGTAGACGCGGGTGCCGTCGGTGAGCAGAACCAGGGCCGGATCGCGACTGGAGGTCGCGACCTGCATCAGCCGGCCTGGTGGCGATGCGGACCCGGGCAGGCGCAGGCGCGACCATTGCCGGGCGCGGTCGTCGCTGCGGAACAGGCCGGTCTGGGCCAGCGCATAGGCGACCTGGCCGTTCGGATCGGGCACGTGCAGCGATTCGGGGCGTCCGCCGTCGGGGCCGATAAGGGTCCAGTCCTGGCCATGGACCGGTGCGGCGGTCAGGATCGGCGCCAGCAGGGCGGCCAGCAGCAGGTTTCTCACGATGCATCGGCCTCGGAGCTTGCGCGCCCACCGACCGTCGGCGTGCTGCGGGTGGGGCGTCATGGGGCAAGGGCTTCGCCACACCACTGCCCCCGGGGCGTGCGGCGCAGGCAGGGTGCGGGGCGGGATGGGGCGGCGGTGGCGTAGCGGTGGACACCGGTGGCGGTGCCGGCGTGGATCGCGTCGCTGCCGACTTCCAGGGCGTACACCGCCGGCAGGATCCGGCCCAGGCGGTGCCAGCCGTCGCCGCCGTCGATGCTGCGGAACACGCCGCCGTCGCCGCCCGCGTACAGGCGGCGCGGGTCGGCGGGATCGACACGGAGGACGCGCAACCACGGGCCAGTCGGCAGGGCGCCCGAGGGTTGCCAGGTGGAACCGCCATCCCGACTGGCGAACACGGCGTTCCGGGCCGGCTCGCCCTCGGTGCCCGCCAGCAGTGCGATCGCCCATACGCTGTCGGGGTCGTGGGGATGCACGGCGACGGCGTACGCGCCCCGCAGACTGCCCTGCGGCGCCGATGGAATGCCGGTCGATGCGTCCTGCCAGGTGCGTCCGGCATCGTCGCTGCGCAACACGCCGCCCCGCTCCACGCCGGTGTAGGCCATGTAGACACGCGTCTGGAGGGAGGGCGCGACGGCCAGCCCCCGGGTCCGGGCCTGGCCGGTGCGCGGCAGCAGACCGTCGATCGTCGCTCCGGTCCAGGACTGGCCGCCATCGACGCTGCGCGCCACCACGCGGTCTTCGGAGAAGGTGCCGTCCAGGCTGGCGATCAGCACCGCCGGTGCACCGGCCTGCGTGGACGCGGCAAGCCCGGCGATCTGCACGGTCTGGTCGAGACCGGCGCCGGTCGCCTGCCATTGGCGACCCCCGTCGGTGCTGCGCATCAGGTTCTGGCCGAAATGGGATGTCCAGGTGCAGGTCTGGCCGAACGATTCCGGGCATCCCGACCCGGCCGCGACCAGGACGCCGCCGCCCTGGCTGGTGGGCGCCAGGGTCAGGCTGCCGACCAGCATGGCGTGGGGCGCGCCGGCGGCCGCCGACCATTGCATTCCACCATCCTCGCTGCGGTGCACGGGAACCGGATGCGCGCGGCTGAACTCCTTGCCGGCCGCCAGGCCGGTGCCGGCCCACAGGCGGCGGCCGTGTTCGGGGTCGAGCAGCAGGGCACTCACCACGGTGCCATGCAGGCCACGGGAGGCGGATGTCCAGCCAATCCCGCCGTCGGCGGAGGCCTGGATGCCCTCGATCGAGGCGGCCAGCCAGCGAGCGGGTTGGGAAAAGGCGGCGATGACGCCTCCGGGCAGGCCGGCACTGCCGGCCAATGCCTGCCAGCTCTGGCCGCCATCGGTGGACCGGTGCAGGCCCGTCGACTCGCTCGACACCAGGCTGCCGTCCGGTAGCGCGGCAAGTGCAAAGGCGCCCTCACGCAGCACGCGGTAGGCATTCGGCGTGTGCAGATCACCGTAGCCGTCCACGCGCACGATGCGGCGATGGCTGCGAACGAGCACCTTGCCTGCGTGCAGTGCAAGGTCGCCGGCGGTGGCATGGGTGGACGGGCCAGGCAAGGCGGTGGCCCCTTCGTGCTCAAGGTGCCTGAGCCAGGGGTTCGGCTGGGGGTTCGCCTGGCAGCCATGGAAATGCAGGAAGCGCGGCTCGCCGCCCAGGAAGGCCGCTGCGTAGACACGGTCCTGGAAGCCGCGCCTGGGCGGGTCGAACGGTCCGCAGGTCCTCGGCACCACCCGGTGCTCGCCGCTTGCGCCGGCATCCCCGCTGCGCCATACCCAGGCATCGAGCGCGCCCTGAAGGACGACGTTCCGGAACACCATGATGTGTCGGGCATCGTGCGGGTCGACCGCGACCGCGGTATAGCCGGCGAGCCAGGCTGCGCCGTGCATGTCGTCGTGTGCGGCCAGCGCGGTCCAGCTGGCGCCGGCATCGGCGGAGCGCATCACCCCGCTCGAATGGAGCGCCACGATCACATCCGGATCAGCCCCACTGGTGGCGATGTCGGCGGTCCAGAACAGCCGGTCGTCGACGACGATCGGCAGGTGGCGCCAGGTGTCGCCGCGATCGTCGCTGCGGTACACCATGCCATTGCCGCCCAGGGCGTACACCCGGCTTCCAAGCGGATCGGGAATGTTCACCTCGGCCACCTGGCCGCCCTCCGGACCGGTCGCCTGCCAGTCCTGGCATGCCGCTTCGGGCAGCCAGCAGGCAAGAAGCAGCGTCAGGAGCGATCGCATCAGCCAGGACATGGGGCACCGGATTATCCGAAACGCCGCAAAGGGTAACATCGAGACAAGGCCGGGTCGTGCCGGCCGGCCGGGTCGAGCCCGCTCAGGGCGCTGCGACGGGCGGCGCGGCGGCCTCGAAGGTGGCCAGCAGGAAGCGCTCGGCCCAGCTCTCCAGTCGCCAGTTCTCCAGGAAGCCGCAGTGGCCGCCGGTGCCGACGATGTGCAGGCGGGCGTTGTCGGGCAGACGCAGGGCCTGGAAGTCGGAGACCGGGATGATCGGATCGTCGGCGCTGGTCAGCACGGTCACCGGCACGGTCAGGCCGGCCAGGCGGTCGTGGGCGATGGAGTAGCCGTCCAGGTAGGCCTCGAGCGAATCGAACTCGCTGTAGCGGACGATCAGCTCCCGGGTCATCGCGCGCAGGCGCAGGCCGCGCATCCACGGCCCGAAGTCGTAGAGATCAGGGAAGGCGGCCTGCTTGAGCGCCAGCGAGCGCCGCCACTTGAGCAGGAAGTACTGCTGGTAGAACCAGGGGGCGCGTTCCATCGCCACCAGCACGTTGGCCGGGTCGATCGCCGGGCACACCGCAAGGACATGGGCAAGTTCGATACCGGCAGCGGGCGCGCGCAGGGCGACGCGCAGGGCGAAATTGCCGCCAAGCGAGAAGCCGGCCAGCAGCAGCGGACGGGTCGGCCAGCGCGCGGCGACCGCCCCGACCGCGCCGACCACCTCGTCGATGCGACAGGAATGGAACAGCCCGGGATTGAGATGCTGGCCCTCGCCGTGGTCGCGGAACTCCAGGCGGAACACGTCGAAGCCCTTGCGCCCCAGCGTCAGGGCGGCATTGCACAGGTAGCTGGACTGGGCGCTGCCCTCCCAGCCGTGCAGCAGGACCACCAGACCGCGTGCCGGCGTGTCCCCGGGTGCGGTGTTGTGCCAGCCCTGCAGGCGGACGCCGTCGCCGCAGTCCAGGACCACGTGTTGGGCGCGCCGCTGCAGGTCGGCCAGATCGGCGCCGCGCAGCCAGCGGCGCACGCGGTGGCTGGCCAGCACCGATTGCAGGTGCGGATTGCCCAGCCAGCGGGCAGGGCGGAAGTCAGCCGTTTCCACGGCCGTCGCCCGGGTCGCCGTAGAGCGCCGCCGCGATGCGTGCGCGGGACTCTTCGGCCAGCCGGCGGCGGCCGTCGCCGGCATCGGCGGCGGACAGCACCGGCAGGAAGTGGATCTCGGCATCCATGGCGCGCTGCCCGAGCAGGCGCAGCGCATTGGGCAGGAATTTCTCGCCCGGCTGGAACGGCACCGACAGGTCCATGCGGCCGTCGCGGCCATAGCGCAGGGCCACCGGCTGCACCGGCACGCCGGTGTCCAGGGCCACCTGGAAGATGCGGGCGTGGAAGGCCCGGACATGGTCGCCCCGGCCCGTTCCGCCTTCCGGAAACACGACCACCGACTGGCCGGTGGCCAGGCGCTGGCGCATCACGTCCATGACCCGTGCCAGCGAGGCGGTGTCGCCGCGCTGGTGGAAGATGGTGCCGGCCTGGGCGGCCAGCCAGCCGACCAGCGGCCAGCGGGCGATCTCGGCCTTGGCCACGAAGCTGGCGCCGCGCACCGCGTGCAGGGTCTCGATGTCCAGCCAGGATACGTGGTTGGCCACGAACAGCACCGGGTCGGCCTGGGCCTGCCCGAACACCCGGGTGCGGAAGCCGAACAGCCGCAGCATCGAGCGCGACCACAGGTGCACCAGCGGTTCCCACCAGGCCAGAGGCAGCAGGCCGCGCTTGCCGGTGACCGGATTGGACACCACCAGGGTGAGCAGCAGGCCGACGACGATCAGCAGGACCAGCAGCGGCAGCCGCAGCAGGAACCGGAAGGGCCGCAACAGGTCGGGCAGGCGTGTGCGGCCAGGGGCAAGGGCATCCATAGGCGGTCTACTCTACCGCAATGCAACATCGGTTCCCGGGCCGCGCGCGCCCCGCTGCCTGCCATTCATGCCGCTGCAGCTACCCTGCACCGGTCTGGCAGGAAGGAGACCCGCCGTGAGCCTGCGTACCGTCCTGCTGGTGCTGCTGTCCCTGGCTGCCGCGGAGGCTTCCGCCATGCGCTGCGGCAACCGCGTGGTGACCACCGGCGACCGCGATTTCCAGGTGCGTGAGCGCTGCGGCGAACCGTTCTACGTCGGCAGCTACAGCGAGCTCGAGGTGCGTGGCCAGTACGGGCCGTTGGAGCAGCGCGTCGAGCGCGTCTTCGAGGAGTGGTACTACAACTTCGGTCCGCGCAGCCTGGTGCGCCGGCTGCTGTTCGCCGATGGTCGCCTGGTGCGGCTGGACACCGCAGGCTACGGCAGCCACTCGGTCGGCGACGCCTGCAGCGACGCCGCCCTGCGCCCGGGCCTGACGCCGGGCGAGGTGTTCCTGCGCTGCGGGTCCCCCGAGGGGCGCAGCCACCGCTACGAAGACACGGTGCTGCGCGACGGTGCCGGCAATGCCCTGATCCGGCCGGCGCGGCGGGAGGAGTGGCGGTACCGCCTGCCCGGCTCACGCTTTATGCGCCTGGCGGTGTTCGTCGACGGGCGGTTGCAGCAGGTCGACCGGGTGCCGCGATGAGCCGGTAGCCCGGTCCCCGGCGCGGCTGCTCCCGCAGCCGTGCCGGTTCGGTTTCCGTGGCCGCCGTGCGACCATGCCGTCCTCACGCAGGGGGCGGCGCACCATGGCGGACAGCACACCGGAATCCGATCGGTCGGGGCGGGGCGACGCGGAAGGTGCGGCGTCAGCGCCGCGGATCGCCTTCGAACGCCTGCGCGAGCGCACCGACGAGCTGGAGCTGATCATCTCCGGCCTGATCGCCTTCGCGCTGCTGGCGGTGCCGTCGCGGCTGTTCGAGGCCTGGGCGCAGGCCGACGTGCACGCCGGAAGCTTCGGCCAGTTCGTGCTGATGTTCGGCTACATGATCGGTGCTGGCCTGTGCTACACCCTGGCCGGTGCCTTCATCGTGCACCTGGCGGTGCGCGGCTACTGGGTGGGCCTGATCGGACTGAAGGCCTGCTTTCCCGAGGGCATCCGCTGGGAGCGCATCGGGACCCTGGGCCCGATCGCGCGCGATTACTACCGCGCCCGGCTGCCCGACCTGATGTCCGCCATCGACCGCGCCGACCGTGCCGCCTCGGTGCTGTTCGCGATGGTCACCCTGATCGGCCTGCTGATCCTGTGGTCGGGCGTGGCGCTGATCGCGGTGCTCGGGCTGGCCTGGCTGTTCGGCCTGGCCAGCGGCGCGGGCGAATCCACCGCCCTGCTGGTGGCGTTCGGCCTCTACGTACTGGTGATGAGCGCGGTGACGGTCAGCGCCCTGGTCGACGCGGTGCTGGTGCGGCGCCGCCCGGCGCTGGCGCAGCTGCCCTGGCTGCGGCGCCTGGTCGAGCGCCTGCTGGCCTTCTACGGCTGGCTGCTGCCGCAGCGCCTGATCCTGCCGGTTCAGCTCACCCTGCACAGCAACACCTCGGGGCGGGCCTTCGTGGCCGCGCTGTTCGTCATCATGTTCGTAGCGTCCCTGGTCGGCATCGGCCATGTCGTCGGCTCGCGCGCCTTTACCGTGATCGGCGCCTACGAGGCGATCGACACCGACGCGGTCGAGCACGGCATGGCCAGCGCCCACTACGAGGACCAGCGCGGTCCGGGCGACCGCCTGCTGCGCTGGCCGATGATCCCCTCCGACCAGGTCGGCCGGGCGCATCTGCGCCTGTTCATCCCGCACCTGCCGGCGCGCGACAACCCGTTGCTGGCCAGTCGTTGCCCGGCGCCGACCGGCGACGACGCCGGCGCCGGCGCCGCACGCACCGCGCGGCTGGCCTGCCTGGCCGGCCTGTGGACCGTGACCCTGGACGGTGCCCCGGTCGACCTCGGGACCTTCCTGCCCGCCGAGCGCCGCGACCTCGGCCTGCGCGGCCTGCAGGGCTACCTGTCGATGGCCGGGCTGGCGCCGGGCCGGCACGACCTGCGCCTGGTCTGGAACGCCGGGGCCGGGACAACGGGGGCATCGCGCGAGCGCAGTTTCCTGATTCCCTTCTGGCTGTCGCCCGGCTACGACATCGGGCGCGACGAGGCGCCCTGAGCGGCCCCGGCGTATCCGCGCGACGCCGGGCGCGGGCGACCCGCAGGCCCCTGGCTGGATTTCCGGTCGCCGCTTCCTGGCCGGCGGCGGCTCAGTCGCCGAGCAGGGCCGCCAGACGGTCCAGGTGGTTTCGCGCAAGCTGCCGGGAGTGGACGGCATCGCGGTCCGGATCCTCGCCTTCGCGATGCAGTTCCGCGGCCGGCAGCTCGTCCAGGAAGCGGCTGGGCGTGCAGGCCTCGATGCTGCCGTAGCGGCGCCGGCGCAACGAATGGCTCAGCAGCAGCCACTCCTTGGCCCGGGTCAGGGCGACGTAGAACAGCCGGCGCTCCTCGTCGACGCGGCCCTCGTCCTGGGCGGCGTCGTGCGGGAAGGTGCCGTCCTCCAGGCCGACGATGGCGACGTTGCGGAATTCCAGGCCCTTGGCCGAATGCACGGTCATCAGGCGGACCGCGTCCTGGTCGGCCTGGTCGCGCTCGCTGAGCAGGCTGACCGCCTGGGTGAGCTCGGCCAGGCCGCCGCGGCCGTGGCGCGCGAAGCCGGCCAGGATCTGGCGCAGGGCGTCGAGGTTGCGCAGCCGGCGTTGCCGCTGGTCCGGGTTCTTGTCGCTGCGCTCGATGTGCCCGGCATAGTCGACCTCCTCGAGGATCCGCGCCAGCAGGCTGTCGGCCGGTTCGCTGGCGGCCCGCCTTCGCCACTGGCCGAGCTGCTGCTCGAACGCCGCCAGCCCCGCCGAGGCGCGCGCCGGCAGGGCCGCCAGCGCGGCGTCCTGGCCGGCGGTCTGGGCCAGCGAGAGGTTCACGCGGCCGGCCAGCTCGCCGAGCCGCTCCAGGGTGGTGGCGCCGATCTCCCGGCGCGGCACGTTGACGATGCGCAGGAAGGCGCCATCGTCGCTGGGGTTGGCGACCAGGCGCAGGTAGGCCAGCGCGTCCTTGACCTCGGCGCAGTCGAACAGCGAGTCGCCGCCGGCGATCTGGTAGGGGATGGCGGCCAGGCGCAGCGCCTGCTCGAGGGCGCGCGCCTGGTGGTTGCCCCGGTACAGCACCGCGCAGTCGCTCCAGCGGCAGCCACTGGACTGCCGACGGCCGACCAGTTCGGCGACCACGCGCTGGGCCTCGTGCTCGTTGTCGCGGCAGGCCAGCACGCGGATCGGCGGGCCGTCCGGCAGGGCGCTCCACAGCGTCTTCGGGTGCGGCCTGGGGTTGTTGGCGATCAGCGCGTTGGCGGCGCGCAGGATGCGGCCGGCGCAGCGGTAGTTCTGTTCCAGCTTGACGATGCGCAGGGCCGGCCAGTCCTGCGCCAGGCGCGCCAGGTTGGCCGGGTCGGCGCCGCGCCAGGCGTAGATCGACTGGTCGTCGTCGCCGACCGCGGTGAACGCGCCGCGCTCGCCGGCCAGCGCCTTGAGCAGGCGGTACTGCGCGCCGTTGGTGTCCTGGTACTCGTCGACCATCAGGTAGCGCCAGCGCCGCTGCCAGCGGCCGCGCAGGCCGTCGTCCGACTCCAGCGCCGCCAGCGGCAGGCGGATCAGGTCGTCGAAATCGACCGCGTTCCAGGCGGTCATGCGCTTCTGGTAGGCGGCGTACAGCTCGGCGGCCTGCAGCTCGCGCGGGCTGGCCACCGCCTGCAGGGCCTGCGCCGGGTCCATGCCAGCGTTCTTGAGCGTCGAGACGGTCTGGCGCAGCCAGTACAGGTTGTCCGGGCTGATCCCGGCCGGCGCCAGTTCCTTCAGCGCCTTCAGGCTGTCGTCGGCGTCGAGCACGGTGAAGCCCGGGCGCAGCCCGGCGAAGCGCGCCTCGGCCTGCAGCAGGCGCAGGCCCAGGGCATGGAAGGTGCTGATGGTCAGCGCCTCGGCGTCGCCGCGCAGGCGCGCCGCGGCGCGCTCGCGCATCTCGCGGGCGGCCTTGTTGGTGAAGGTGATCGCCAGCAGCTCGCCGGGCGGGAAGCCGCGCGCGACCAGCCAGGCCAGCTTCTCGGTGACCACCCGGGTCTTGCCGGAGCCGGCGCCGGCCAGGACCAGCAGGGGGCCGTCGAGGTGCTCGACGGCGGCGCGTTGGGCGGGATTGAGCGACATCGTGCGGGGGTCGGGCGGGCGGCAATGATCGCACGGCGCCGGCCCCGGCCTTCGGGGTTCAGACCCCGACCACGATGTCCTCGGCGGCCAGGGCGTCCAGCCGGATGCGGTTGGCGAACAGCGAGAACGCCAGCAGGCCGGCCAGGTTGCCGGTGCGCTCGGCCCAGTGCGGCAGGTAGGTCGGCGCCGCGATCCAGCCGGACTCGAACAGCGGCTGCAGCGCCAGCACGTCCTGCAGGGCCAGCTTGCCGGCGAACAGCCAGTGCAGCAGGTTCAGGCGCCGGTGCTTGAGCGCCCAGCGGAAGAACGTGTGCACCGACAGCAGTCCGTGCAGGTAGACGGTGTCCTTGCAGAAGGCGCTGCCACCGGTCACCGGTACGCCGCGGAACACCCGCATCGCCGAGGCGAAGCTGTCGGTCGCGCCCTGGCCGGCGTCGCGGAAGAAGCGGAAGGTCTCGACGAAGTCGGCCCCGCCCTGGACCCGCTGGATCGCCAGGATGCGCAGCGAGATCCGCTTCATGCGCCGGATGTCGATGCAGCCGGTGATCTGCTCGGCGAAGGTCGCCAGTCCTTCCTGGGTGGCGGTGACCCGTGGCGAGGTCTGGCCCAGGCTCTTCAGGTGCGGCTGCTCGCGGCCGTTGATGGCGGTCAGCGTGTGCACCAGCACCTCGTGCTCGAACAGCTGGCGCTGGTCGGCTGCCGAGAACCGGCTGCCCGAGCGCAGGCGGATCCGCGCCGGGCCGGCGGCGGCCTTGGCGACCAGGTCGGGATCGAGCACCACCTCGACCCGGTGCCGGTCGAAGACCTGGTCGACCTGGGCCTGCAGGGCATCGCGCACCTGCCCGGCCGGGATCACCGCCTGGCTGTCGGCATCGTCCAGCTCGGCATCGAGCTCGTCGGCCAGCACGGTGAACAGGCCGGCGGCATCGACGTTGGTCCAGTCGCTGCCGGGCAGGGCCTCGCCCGGGGTGCCGTACAGCCGTGCCGACAGGCTACCGACCTGGTGGCTGCCCAGCGCCTCCATGATCTCGGCGGCCAGGTGCCAGGCGCCTGCGCTGCGCCGCAGGTAGGCGCCGACCGGGTGACCGGGATCGGCGGCACCGGCGACCGCATCGAGTTCGCGCCGGGTCTCGGCCAGTTCCAGGCGCGGGTACTCGACCTTCGGCAGCACCGGCTCGCCGCCGCGCCATCCGGCCAGGAAGCCGGCCTGGACGCTGGCCGGCCAGCTGGCCGCGGCGAGCAGGCGCAACGGCCGGACGGCGGCGACCAGGCGGGCATCGAGGCTGGCCAGGTGGTCGAGGGTGGTCACCGCCGGGTCGGTCTTTCGGTGGCGCGCCGGCCCTGGGCGCGGCCGGGGCCGCCTTCGCCGGCCCTGCGGGCCAGCGCGTCGCGCTGCGCGGCGGCGGCATCGCGCTCGCCAGACAGCTTGCGGAAATGCGCCAGGCGCCCGGGGTCGAGGCGGCCGGCGGCGATGGCGGCCTGCACCGCGCAGCCCGGCTCGCCCTCGTGCCGGCAGTCGCGGAACCGGCACTGGTCGACCAGGGCGTCGATCTCGCCGAAGCACTCGACCTCGACCGCCTCGTCGCCGGTGAACTTCAGCTCGCGCATGCCCGGCGAATCGATCAGGCAGCCGCCGCTGGGCAGCTGCAGCAGGGAGCGCACCGTGGTGGTGTGGCGGCCGCGGCTGTCGTGGGCCCGGACATCGCCGGTCTTCTGGCGGACCGTGCCCATCAGGCTGTTGCTGAGCGTCGACTTGCCGGCGCCCGAGGAACCCAGCAGGACGCCGGTGCGGCCGCTACCCAGGCGCGCCGCCAGCGGCGCCAGCGCCTGCGGATCCTTGGCGTTGACCGCCCAGACCGGTACCGGCGCCGACAGCGCCGCCAGCGCCGCGCAGCGCTGCGCGGCGTCCTCGTGGCGATCGGCCTTGGTCAGCACGACCACGGTCTCGATGCCGGCAGCGCCGACCAGGGCCAGGTAGCGCTCGAGCCGACGCGGGTTGTAGTCGCCGTCCAGCCCCATCACCACCACGGCCAGGTCGATGTTGGCGGCCAGTACCTGCTGCCGGTAGCGCTCGCCGGCGGCGCCGCGGCGCAGCACGCTGCGCCGGGGCTGCAGGGCGAGCAGGGCCAGCGGCTCGCTCTGCCCGGCGGCGATCACGAAGTCGCCGACCGCCGGGCGCACCGGCGTGCCGTCGCTGCCGGCGACCAGGCCGCGCGGCGCCTCGGCCCGGGCCGGGGCGACCCCGTCGTGGACGACGAAGCCGTTGCGGTGCTGCTCGATCACCCGGACCAGGCGCTGGTCGCCGGACAGCGTGGGCAGCGCGTGCCCGGGCTGCCAACCGATCGTGGCCAGGGCGACGGCGTCGCTCATGACGCGGCATTCATGCCGGCTGGTTCAGCGTCGCGGTCATCGCCGAAGGTCGGGAGCGCTCATGCTGGTGAAGTCTACGTTGTTCCTGGCCGTCCTGGGCCTGGCCGGCTTCGGCCTCGCCTTCCTGCTGGTGCCGGTGCAGACGCTGGCCCTGGCCGGCCTGGCGATGGAGGGGGTCGGCGCCCGCACCGAGCTGCGCACCTTCTACGGCGGCCTCGAGCTCGGCCTGGCGGCGGTGCTGCTGGCCTGCCTGCGCGACCGGCGCCGGCACCGCGACGGACTCTGGCTGGTGCTGGCGGTGTTCGGCGGCCTGGCCGCGGCGCGTCTGCTGGGCCTGGCGCTGGACCGAGAGTGGAGCAGCTTCCTGGGCCTGGCGCTGGCCACCGAGCTGTTCCTGGCGGCGCTGGCGGCGCTGGCCCTGCGCCGCGCCTGAGCGGTCCGCCCGGCGGCCCGGACGTTGCCGCGCGCGCCCGCGCGGCTACACTGCGCGTCTTTCACCCGCCTCGGGCCCACCATGCCGCACCCGATCCGGCCCAGCCGGCGCCTCGACCAGGTCAGCTACGACATCCGCGGCCCGCTCAGCCGGCGCGCCCATCAGCTCGAGCGCGAGGGCCGGCAGATCCTGCGCCTGAACATCGGCAACCCCGGCGCGTTCGGCTTCGAGACACCCGAACCCCTGCACCGCGCGGTGGCCGCCGGCCTGCGCGCCAGCGAGGCCTACTGCCACCAGCAGGGGCTGCCGCAGGTGCGCGAGGCGATCGCCGCCCGCGAGACGGCGCGCGGCGCGCGGGCGGTCTCGGCAGACACCGTGTTCATCGGCAACGGCGTCAGCGAGCTGATCGACATGAGCCTGCGCGCCCTGCTCGACGGCGGCGACGAGGTCCTGGTGCCGGCGCCCGACTACCCGCTGTGGAGCGCCGCGGTCCGCCTCAACGAGGGCGTGCCGGTCTACTACCCGTGCGCCGCCGCCGACGGCTTCCTGCCCGACCCGGCGCGCATCGAGGCCCTGGTCGGTCCGCGCACGCGCGCGCTGGTGCTGATCAACCCCAACAACCCGACCGGCGCGGTCTATCCGCGGCCGCTGCTGCAGGCGCTGGTCGCGCTGGCGCAGCGCCATGGCCTGCTGCTGCTGGCCGACGAGATCTACGACGGCATCACCTACGACGGCGCCGTCGCCACGCCCCTGGCCGCGCTCACCGGCGACACGCCCTGCCTGAGCTACGGCGGCCTGTCCAAGGTGCACCGCGCCTGCGGCTACCGGGTCGGCTGGCTCAGCGTGTCCGGCGCGCCGGCGGCGACCTTGGCCCTGCGCGAACGGCTCGAGCTGCTGGCGGCCCTGCGCCTGTGCAGCAACGTCGCCGGCCAGTGGGCGGTGCTGCCGGCGCTGGCCGGCGACCGCAGCATCGAGGCGCTGACCGCGCCGGGCGGCCGCCTGCACGCCACCCGCCAGGTGCTGCTCGACCATTGCGCCGCCAGCGACCTGATCGACCTGGTGACGCCGCAGGGCGCCCTGTACGCCTTCCCGCGCCTGTGCGTGGACGGCATCGACGACCAGCAGTTCGCGCTCGACCTGCTCGAGCACGAATCGGTGCTGCTGGTGCCTGGGCGCGGTTTCAACATCGAACGCAGCGACCATGTCCGCCTCACCCTGCTGCCGCAGGCGCAGGTCATGGCCGAGGTGCTGGTCCGGATCGAACGCCAGCTCGAACGCTGCGCGGCCGAGGCCGCACCCCTGGCGCTGACCGCCTGAGGCCGGTCGATGGCCTCCGGTCTGCTTGCGCTGGGCGATTCCTACAGCATCGGCGAGGGCGTCGAGGCGGTCGCGACCTGGCCGTTCCGGCTGGCGCAGCAGCTGGCGATGCCGCGGCCCGACGTCGTCGCCCGCACCGGCTGGAGCGCCGACGAGCTGCTGGCGGCCCTGGACGAGGCGTCGCTGGCGCCGCCGTATGCGCTGGTGACGGTGCTGGTCGGCGTCAACGACCAGTACCGCGGCCGCGAGGTCGCCGAGCACCTGCCGCATTTCAACGTGCTGCTGAGCCGGGCGGTGGCGTTCGCCGATGGCGATCCGCGCCGGGTCCTGGTGGTGTCGATCCCGGACTGGGGCGTGACCCCGTTCGCCGCCGGCGACGCCCGCGGCAGCGAGGCGATCGCCGGCCGGATCGATGCCTACAACGCCGCGCAGCGCGAGCTGTGCGAACTGCGCGACATCGCCTGGGTCGACGTCACCGCGGCCAGCCGGCGTTGCGGTGGCGCGCCGGCGATGCTGGTCGACGACGGGCTGCATCCGTCCGCGGCGCAGTATGGCGCCTGGCTGGAAGCGATCGGGCCGGCGGCGCGACGCTGCCTGGATCGCGCGAGCTGAAGGCGCGGGGCCGGCGCGCGCGTTCAACGCGGTCCGTAGGACACACCGAACAGCCCGCGCAG
Organism: Lysobacterales bacterium; assembly: GCA_019634735.1. NCBI lineage: Bacteria > Pseudomonadati > Pseudomonadota > Gammaproteobacteria > Lysobacterales > Lysobacterales bacterium. The sequence goes on from JAHCAT010000002.1 coordinate 61,987, forward strand.
GTAGGCGCGCTCGCCCTCCAACTGCACAGCTGGCACGACCCGCCGCGGCGGCAGCCGGGCAGCGGCTCAGCCTGGACGGCGTCGCCACCGGCTCAGCGCTGCAGCGCTTGCCCGCCGGCGGCGAGCAGTTCGGAGACGGTGACCAGGCGGTAGCCCTGGGCGCGCAAGCCTTCGACGATGCCGGGCACCGCCCGCAGCGAGGCCTGCCGACTTGCGTACATAACGTGCAGCAGCACGATCGACCCGGACCGGGCGCGGTCGAGCACGTGGCGCACGATCGCCTCGGTGTCGGCGCCGACGCCCGGCCAGGATTCCGGCTCGACATCCGCCAGCACCACCGCCCGGCCGCGGGTGTGCAGGTACCAGGACAGCCCGGGCAGTCGGCGGAAGTACGGTGGCCGGAACAGGACGGGCCCGGCCTGGCCGGCGGCACGAATCAGCGCGTCGGTGCGCTCGATCTCGGAGGCGATCCAGGCAGGCGAGCGGAACAGCATGCGCCGGTGCGACCAGCCGTGGTTGCCGAGTTCATGGCCGGCCGCGACGAAGCGCCGGGCCAGGTCCGGCTGCCCGGCCAGTTCCTGCCCGGTGAAGAAGAAGGTGGCGCGCACCTCGAGGGCCTCGAGCAGGTCCAGCACCGCCGCGCCGCCCTGCGCGCTCGGGCCGTCGTCGAAACTGAGCGCGATCAGACCGGGGGCGTCCTCCACCCTCTTCACCAGGGTGCCGGGCCATTGCAGGCTGCGCGAATCCGAGACCTGCCAGGCGATCAGCAGGGCAGCCGGGACTGCCAGCACGAGGCAGGCGGCGCGCCGTCGCAGGCGTGCGTCGCGGCCAGGCGCTGCGGCCAGGCGCGACAGCAGCGCCAGCGCGCAGGCGGCGAGCGCCAGCGCCAGGACGGCCACGACGACGACATCGATCATGGTGGCGGCGATCCCACGGCGGGCCCGCCCTGGCCGCTATGTCTCGTCGCGGCCATACCGGGCGATCGCGGTCGCGAAGTCGATCCGCGGCGCCCGCAGGCGGCCGTCGCCCAGCCGCTGTGCGGCGCGGATGTCGACGAAATCGCCCCAGCGGGTGGTGCGGCCCGGATCGAGGTCGAGGACGATGAAGTCCAGCGTGTAGGCGGCGGCGGACCGGGCGACCAGCCAATGCACGTTGTCGTGGTGGTCGGACACCGTGGTCGCCTCGCCCGGTCCGGAATGACGGTCGATGGTGGGCCGCAGTACCAGGGCGGCGTCCTCGTCGCGCTCGCGCTGGTAGTGGCGCACGTGCATCTCGCCTTGCACCACCAGATGCGCCGAGACCATATTGGCGTGGCCATGCGGAACGATGGCGCGGCCGCGCGCCATGCCGAACAGGCGCAGCCCGCACTCGGGCCAGCGCGGTAACCCGGCGATGTCCGGCAGCGTCGGATCGATCGTCCCCGCCCGGTCCCCGGGCAGCGAAAGTGCGGCCGCCAGGACCGGGAAATCGATGCTGGCGAGCAGGTCGGCCAGCGGAACCCGCGCGAACAGATCGGCCAGGGCCTGCTGCCAGTCCGCCTGTGCGAGGCTGCCGCCCCGCAGCCCCTGGGTGGCCGCGGCGACCTCGCGCAACCAGGTCAGCGCCTCCGCCCGCACCGGCGCCGCCACGGCCCGGGCGGTCAGCGCGCGCGGCAACAGGGCCGCAACCGCCATCGAGGCCAGTCCCCCGCCGCAGAGAAACGCGCGCCGCTGCATGTCCTGCCTCCGCCTCGTCCAGTCGGTCGGACTGTGCCCGGGTCATCAGACAGGCACGAGGCGGAATGTGGCGGAAATCGGGCAGGCGCCCGTCGTCGCGGACCGGCCGTGGCGACCGGTCGGCGACGCGGCCGCAGGCTCAGACGCGCGCGGCGGCCACGAACAGCGCGACCACGCAGGCGAAGCCGGCGGTCCAGGCCAGGCTGCGCAGCATCGCCTGGTTGGCCAGATACAGCAGGCCGTGCACGATCCGGGCGGCGATGAAAGCGATCGCCAGGGTGTCGACGGTGCCCTGGGCGACGCCGGCCTTCTCGGCGACCAGCACCGCGGCGGCGAACGGCGCGAACGCCTCGAAGGCGTTGAGGTGCGCCCAGTGCGCGCGTGCCGCCAGGCCCTGCACCCTGCCCAGGTACTCGCGCGGTGCGGCGTTGTCGTAGCGGCCGGCACCCCCGCGGCTGAACTTGGCGACGCCCACCCACAGGTAGGGCATCACGGCGGCGATCAGGATGCAGGTCTCGGCAAGGGTCATGGCGCGGCTCCCGGATAGTGGCGCCGGGGCGGACGCCGCCGGCCAGCGCCATCTTGACCGATTCCAGGGGGTCCGCGCGCCGGTCGCCTTGCCACCCGGAGATCAGGGTGGCGCGTGTCCGGGCCGCTGGCGGGTGTCCGCGCCGTGCCTGCGGCGACCGCACGGTCCACGAAATGCACGGACGGTTATGCTCGGGCAAGGCGAGCCGGTATCGAAACATGCCCGGCCGGTGCGCCCCGGCAGCGCGCGATGGCCGCCGGCAGGCGGCCGGACCCGGAAGGGCAGATCAGTGGCCGCCAGGCAGGCGCGGCACGCCGTGCTCGCTGCGTTCCTCGGCGACCGCGAACAGGCCCAGGTGCTCGGCGCGCGCCGCGACCCCGGGCAGCGCCATCGGCGGCAGGCCGCGACGCAGGCGCAGCGCGTTGCCCAGCGCCACCCGGGCGCGCTCGGCCTGCTGCTGGCGGCTGTAGACCTCGGCCAGCAGCTCCCAGGCGGCGCCGTCGCCGCCCAGCGCCAGGGCGTGACCCAGGAACTCCTCGGCCTGGGAGAGGGCCTCCTGCTGCAGGCTGATCTGGCCCAGCGCCAGGTGCAGGCCGATGCTGTCGGCATGGCTGGTCAGCCACTTCTCGGCCTGGCGCAGGCGCTGCGCCGGTTCGGGCTGCTCGAGCTGCCCGTAGCGGCGCACCAGGGCCTCCGACCAGTCCTGGCGCAGGTGCTCCTCGATCAGCGCCGCGGCATCGCCGCCGCCGCCCAGGCCGAGCACGCGGTCGACGTAGGCCTCCAGCACGGTGCCGGTGCGGCGCAGACCCTTGGGCAGGCCGGCCCAGACCTGCTCGAGCGTGGCACGGTCGCCGGTATCGGCGATCGCCTGCAGGGCGACTGCCAGCTCCAGCTTGGCCCAGGCCAGGCCGTCCAGCAGGTGGCTGCGGTGCAGCTCCGGCAGCAGGGCCAGCGCTTCGCCTGCCCGGTGGCTGGCGCACAGGGCCTGGACACGCAGCAGCATGCCACTGGGCGGCAGCGCCTCGACGCCGGCCAGCAGTGCGCAGGCCTCTTCGGGACGATCGCTGGCCAGGGCCTCGCGCGCCCGCTCGAGCTGGACCAGTCGGCGACCTTCCGGTTCGGCATCCAGGCGCGCCAGATGGGCCTGCGCCTGTTCGGCATCGCCACGGCTGTGCGCGGCCTGGGCGGCCTCCAGCAGGGCGGGGATGCGGAAGTCCGGATCCTCGGCGGCGCGCAGGAACAGCTTCTCGGCCTTGCCCCAGAGGCCCTCGCGTAGCCGGAGCTCGGCCTGCGCGAAGGCGTGCCGGGCGCGCCGCCGCCGCCGCCCGGCCAGCCATTGCAGCGGCGCCCGAAGCAGCCAAAGCAGCAGCCACAGCGCGGCGAACGCCAGCAGGCCGAACACGGCGGCCACGACCACCGTGGTCTCGATCAGGTAGCCGCGGATCTGCACCTGGACCTGGCCCGGGTCGGCCGCCAGCCACTGCCAGCCCAGCGCGCCAAGCAGAAGGACCGCCAGCAACAGGACGATGCGGAAGAACCACTTCATGTTCATGCCGAAGGCTCCTGGTCGGGCGGAGCATCGCCCCCGGGTCGGGTATCGATCGGATCGAAGGATTCGAGCGGCGATGGTTCCGGGTCGGGCTCGGGCGTCGCTCCGATCGCTGCGGCGCCGTCCAGTTGCTGGCGCAGGGCATCGAGGTCGGGTCGGGCGCGATGCCAGTCGATCGCCAGCAGGCGCTCCAGTCGGGCTTGCAGTGGCGCTGCCGCGGCGCGCTCGCAGCAGGCCGTCAGCGCCTGCCGTGCAGAGGCCAGCGCCGTGGCCAGCGCGGCGCTGTCATGGTCGATGGCGGCGCGCCGTGCGCGTTCCAGGGCGCGACGGACGCCGGCCCGGTCCGGTGTGGTGTCCGTGGTCAGCTCGTCGATACGGCGCACGCTGACCAGGGAGTCCAGGCGATCGAACTGGCGCGCCCACCAGCCCAGCGAAGGGTCCTCGCCGCTGCCGGCACGAGCCATCGGCGGCAACGCGTCGACGCCGTCGAGCAGGATATCGATCTCGGCGAGCACGGCGGCGTCGGAAGGGCGGCTATCGGCGTCGAGCGCGGCACGCGCGTCGATCACGGCATGGCGCAGGTCGGCGTGCTGGACGCCGGCACGGGCAAGGGCGAGTTCGGCGAGGTCCAGGGCCGCGACGGCGCCGGGACGGTCGCCGAACAGGCGCAGGCGGGCATCGGCCTGGCCGAGCAGCAGGGCGGCATCGGCCACTGCGAGCTGCTGGCGGGCGCCACCCCGCTCCCGGCTGAGTTCAGCGAGCATCGCCTCCGCACGCGCGGCACGATCGGCCAGCGCGACCAGGTCGCTGCGCAGGCGTTCGCGCAGGGCTTCGCTCTCGCCGAGCTGGGTGCGCAGGGTGCCGGCCAGTTCGTTGCTGCGGGCGGCGCGCCGCTCGTTTTCGGTCAGCCGCGTCTCGATCGCATCCAGGCGCTGGCGCAGTTCCGCCTGGCTGGTGTCGTCGCTGCGTCCGGCCAGGTATTCGCGCCAGGAGGCATGGCCGGCCAGCAGCAGGGCGAGCAGGGCGAACGCGAGGGCCAGCACGGCGACGCCGCCTCCGCGCCGCGGCTGCTCCGGTGCCGTCGTCCGTCCGGCAGGCGGGGGCGGATCGTCGGCGTGGCCGGTGGTTGGCGGGGACGCGATGTCGTCGTGTTCGCTCATGGCGAAATGTTAACCCGAATGTCCCGCAAGTCGTCCGCGAGTACCGCCAATCATGCTTTGCCGGGTAGCCGGGTAGCCGGGTCGTCGTGTGGTCCGGGGTGGATCGCCCGCCGCGGCCGTTCCCTGTCGCCTTCGCGGGGGACAGCCTCACCGGCGGTCGGGAGAGTCCGGGCCGGAATGTTGCGAGAGCACCCCGGCGGTCGCCAAGGCCAGGGCGGTGGGCGTCGCGGAGCCGGCGATGGCGACGACCGACAGCCCCAGCGAGGTCGCGGCGGCGGCGATGCGCGGGCTGGCCGCCACCAGTCGGCCGCTCCGCCGCAGGTGCTCCCGAAGGCCGGCCGGAAGCGCCAGCCACAGGGCCTGGAGCAGGGCGGCACTGCTTGCCACCAGCAGCGGTTCGGGGCTCGCCGCCAGATCGCGCAGGGCCGCCGCGGCCGGCACCGACTGCTGGCGCCGGTAGACCATCAGTTCGGTCACCGCCGCGCCGCGGGCGGCCAGCGCCGGCGCCAGCACACCGCGGCCCTCGGGCGCCCCGACCAGGGCGAGGATGCCCGTCAGGGTGGGCGCCAGCGCCGGCAGGCCCAGCAGTCCCTCGCTGTCGTGCGAAGACAGCGGATGGCGGGCGCCGACGACACCCGCACGGGCCAGGGCCCGGACGGTTCCAGGGCCGGGCGCGAACACCCGGCCCTGGGCGGCCAGGCGAGCCAGTGGGCCGGTCGCTGCGAACAGGTCTGGCGCAGCATTGCGGGCCACCTGCAGCAGGAAGCGGACTGCGGCAGGACTGGTGAACAGCCAGCGGTCGGCCGCGGTCGCGGCTGCCAGCGGCGCCGAGCCGGGATCGATGGCCACCAGGCGGACGGCTGCCAGGTTGCGCGCCGACACGCCGCGAGTGCGCAGGGCGGCCAGCAACGCGCGCGCCTCCCCGGCCGGACGCACGGTGAATGTGCCGGGGGCCTGCGTGGGGTGGACCGGGTGCTGCCTGGGCATCGCCGCATTATGGACGCCCGGCGCGAAGGCAGCTCGGAGCGGCGCCGGCAGTCCTGGGAACCCGGTGCGCGGCGCCGCATCCGGGGCGGCGTCGTGCGGTCAGGAGGTTCGTCGCCGCACGGCGGGTCACTGCCCGCCGCCTGGTGCCGGTCGGCGCGCCGTTGCCGGCGCGCAGGGCGCCGGCAACGGCGATGCGCCTACGGGAACGCCTGGTAGTACCAGTGGTTGGCCCAGATGAACGGCGTGACCCCGGCGGGGACCGCCTGGACGAAGCAGTTCGCGCCGTCGTACCAGCTCCCCGGGTAGGGGCAGGCGTTGCCGGGCAGGGCGGTGTGGTAGTAGTTGCCGCCCCAGATGAAGGCCGTGGTGCCGTACGGAGCCATGCCGATCTGGCAGTTGGCGCCGTCGTACCAGCCCCCGTGCGGGCAGGCGACGCTGCCGCAGCCGGTCGTGCGGACGGTGATCTTCCGCTCGAGGCGGCCCTTCATCCGCACACTGAAGTCGTAGCTGGTGTTGCATTGCAGGCCGTTGACCCAGTAGTACCAACGGTATCCGGCGCCGACCGTCACATGCGATTCGGTCACGTTGTTGCTGACCGTCTGCCAGGCGAACATGCCCTCGCTGGACTTCTTGTACTTCACCACGAAGGTCTTGCCGGGATAGCCGTTCCAGCTCAGGCTGACCGAGGTTGCGTACGGTTGTCCGCTCAGGTCCAGGTAGTCGGCGAGCGCCAGGCCGCTGTGCAACAGCAGCAGGATGCCGATGAGTGCCTTTTTCATGCGTTGCTCCCTGTGGAATCGCCGGGGCACGGAGTGCGCACCCGGCTGGCGTCAGCGGATACGGTCGAGCTCGGCCTCGTACTCGTCGGCGCGGTACCGGTTGCGGACCTCGCGAAGCGCGTCCAGCACGCGGTTGGCGTCCTGCAGGCTTTCCTCCGGGCTGCTCGGGTCGATCGCGAACGCGTGTTCGCGCTCCATGCGGATCCGGCCGAACGGCGGTCGGTAGCTGCATGGATTGATTTCGGTCACCGTCCAGCCCCAGTCGTTCACGCGAAGGTTCAGCGCCTGCTGGAAGTAGTAGTTGCACTCGGCCCAGGTCGGATAGGCGCCAACGACGATCCCCTGGTTGGTGTTGAACCAGGCGGTGCCGTAGTAGCCGCCGCCGCTGCCGGGCACGGGTGCGGCGGATGCCGCTGACGCGCCTGCGAGCACGGCAAGGCCGAAGAGTGTGGAAATGGGACTGCGCATGGGTTCGCTCCTTGGTCGGGGTTTCGTGGCGCCGCCGCCCGGGGCGGCGCGGACGCCGGCTGGGCGTCCTGTCCAAGCTAGGCCCGGGCGGCTCGGCCGGGCCAGAGCGAAGCCGGGTCGAAGTCGGGAACAAATGGGCAGGATTCGCCCCAGGGTGCGGGCGACTCGGCCCCGGCAGGCCGGGCTGCCTTGCTGAAGGGAGAGCGGGACAGATCGCGCCCAGCCTCCAGAATCCCGACCCCCGACGCGCAGACCCCGAGTCCCTGATTGCCAAGCCACGAACCAGGCCACCAGCCAGTTGACCGCCGGCCTCCGCCGCCGCACAGTCGCCGGCCTTCGCCACCGGTTGCCGCTCACGCCATGGACCCTGCCCGTTTTCAGCAGCACCTGCTCGACGCCATCCCGCTGGCGCGGGCCATGGCACTGTCCGTGACCCGACTCGACGCCGGCGGCATGGAGATGCGGGCGCCCCTGGCCGACAACCGCAACGACAAGGGCTGCGCCTTCGGCGGCAGCCTGGCCAGCCTGCTCACGCTGGCCAGCTGGGGCAGCGTGCTCGCCGTCCTGGGCGAGGACGCCGAGGGCGCCGAGGTCTATGTCCAGGACAGCCACATCGAGTACCTGGCGCCGGTCTTCCAGGACCTGCGCGCCCAGGCCGGCCTGGCCACGGACGACGACGCGGCTGCCTTCCTGACCGCCTGGCGCTCGCGCGGCAAGGCGCGGGTGGCGACCTGGGCGGAAGTCGTCCTGGACGACGGCAGCGTGGCGGCGCGCCTGACCGCCCGCTTCGTGGCGCTGGACCCGGCGCGGCGGTCTGCCACAATCGCCGCGTCCGAACCGCGGGGGGAATGACCTGATGACCAAGACCATGCGCCTGGGCTGTGTGCTGCTGTTCGCCGTGCTGACCGCCTGTGGCGGCGTCGGCACCGAGAAGAACCGCATGGAGGAGACGCTCTACCACTACGGCAGCGCGGTGCGCTGGGGCGAGGTCGAGCAGATCATCGCCTTCCATGACCCGGAGACGCTGGCCAGCCGGCCGGTCCCGGCCCTGGAGCTGGAGCGCTGGCGCCAGCTGCGGGTGAGCGGTTATCGGGCCCGCGGCCGCGAGCCGCAGCCGGACGGCACCATCGTGCAGTTCGCCGAGATCGAGTTCGTGAATCGCCACAACCAGACCACGTTCGCGATCCTGGATCGCGAGCAGTGGCGCTACGACGCCGACGCCAAACGCTGGTGGCTGGTGTCCGGGCTGCCCGATCTGGATCGCCGCCGCTGAGGCGGGGCGCCCGGCCAGGGCCGGCGCGCTGGGCGGCCGGGCCGCGGGTGGTTCGCCCGGCCCGGACATTTCACGGGGCCGCTGCTGCGGACGCCGAGCCGTGTCGCGGCCCGCTCCCGCCGGCCCGTTCGACCTGGTGTCGGCTTCGCAATCATCGCCCCACGTTCCGCTGCCCGCAATACGAAGCGATCTCGACCGCCTCGCCAGGCATCCTCGTGAAACATCCGGGCTTGGGCCCGGGCGATCGACGCTTTCGCGGCGGCCGCGACCGTGCCCTGTGGCGGCCGTGGCTGGCGGCCGCGCGCCGGTTCCCGGATAATCCGCCGCCATGGATCGTCTCTCAGAATTCGTCGCCCAGCAGATGTGGCTGGTGCTCGGCATGGCTGGCCTGACCGTGTACCTGCTGGTCTCGCTGCTCGGCCGCTTCAACCGTGGCTACCAGGAACTCACCCCGGCGCAGCTGACCCTGCTGGTCAACCGCGAGGATGCCCTGGTGGTCGACATGAGCCCGATCGCCGACTTCGAGAAGGCGCACATCCCCGGCAGCCGGCACGTCGCGCCGAGCCAGTTCGATCCGGAGAACAAGGTCCTGGCCAAGGTCAAGGACCGCCCAGTGGTTGTGGTCTGCCGCAATGGCATCACCGCCGGGCCGGCGGCCCGGCGCCTGGTCAAGGCCGGCTTCAACCGGGTCCACGTGCTGTCCGGCGGCGTCAGCCAGTGGCAGGCCGCCGAACTGCCCCTGGTCAAGGGCAAGGCCTGAGCGGCGCGCACTGCAGCCAGCGCCAGCGCCAAGGGCGCGGCCGGGCCCTTGCGAACCCGAGCCGCCGGGCCCATCTGCCGGGTGTGGGATAATCGCCGGTCCAGGCGACCCGCCACCCTCTTATCCTCCAGGAGTCACCGATGAGCAACGAGAACCCGGCCGCGAACGGCCAGGCCGGCGCCCAGCCGTCCGCCCAGCTGGCCATCCAGAAGATCTATCTCAAGGACGCCTCGTTCGAGGTTCCCGGTGCCCCGGAGGTGTTCCAGGAGCAGGGCCAGCCGCAGTTCAAGCTCGAGCTCAGCCAGCGCGTCAACACGATCGGGCAGTCCGTCTACGAAGTCGTGCTCGGCGTCACCCTGACCTGCGAGTTGAACGAGAAGACGGTGTTCCTGGCCGAGATCAAGCAGGCAGGCATCTTCTCCATCGAGGGCTTCGACGAGGCCAACCTGCAGGCGGTGCTGGGCGCCTGGTGCCCGCAGTCGCTGTTCCCCTACGCGCGCAGCGCGATCAGCGATCTGGTGCTGGCTGGCGGCTTCCCGCCGTTCCTGCTGCAGCCGATCAACTTCGAGCAGCTCTACGCCGAGCAGATGCGTCGCCGCGCCGCCGAGGCGCAGGGCGAAGGTCTGGTCGGCCACGCCTGATACGGCCATGGGCCCCGCAGCGCGCCGCCCGGTCGCCGTTCTCGGCGCCGGCTCCTGGGGCACCGCCCTTGCGGCGCTGCTGGCGCGCAACGGCGTCGAAACCGTGCTGTGGGGTCGCGACGCCGCGCAGATGGCGGCGATGGCGGCGACCCGCCGCAACGCTCGTTACCTGCCCGATCTCGAGCTGCCGGCAACGCTGGCCTACGAGACCGATCTGGAATGCGCGGTCCAGGGTTGCCGGCACCTGCTGCTGGTGACGCCCAGCCACGCCTTCGCGGACCTGCTGGCGGTGGCGGCGCCGATGCTGGCAGAGGACGCCGGCGTGGTCTGGGCCAGCAAGGGCTTCGAGCCCGGCACCGGTCGCTTCCTGCACGAGGTGGCGGTCGGCATCCTCGGCGAGCGCCGGCCGCAGGCGGTGCTGACCGGTCCATCATTCGCGCGCGAAGTGGTGCAGGGCCTGCCGACCGCGGTAACCGTGCACTCCGGCGACGCCGGGTTCGCCACCGAAATCGCCCGTCTCTTCCACTGCCCGACCTTCCGCGCCTACACCGGCACCGACCTGCTCGGCGCCGGCCTGGGCGGCGCCATGAAGAACGTGCTGGCGGTGGCGGTCGGCGTCTCCGACGGCATGGGCATGGGCCTGAACGCCCGCGCCGGACTGATCACCCGCGGCCTGGCCGAGGTGCTGCGCCTGAATGCCGCGCTGGGCGGCCGTCCCGAGACCATCATGGGCCTGGCCGGCCTGGGCGACCTGGTGCTGACCTGCACCGGCGACCTGTCGCGCAACCGCCGGCTGGGCCTGGCGCTCGGCCAGGGCGTACCGCTGGACGAGGCGGTCGCCCGCATCGGCCAGGTGGTGGAGAGCGTGCAGACCGCCAGCGAAGTGATGCGCCTGGCGCGGCGCCACGGTGTCGAGCTGCCGATCAGCGCCCTGGTGGAGCGCGCCCTGAACGGCGAGATCACCCCCACCGAGGGGGTCCGCCTGCTGCTCTCCCGTGAGCAGAAGGCGGAATTCGGCGACCTGCCGGCCTGAGCCTGCCGGCGGTCGCCGGGAGCGGCCCGGAGAGGCCCGAGGCGCGCTCCGGTGCCGCGGTACGGCGGGTTCAGTAGCTCAGGCGTGCGCCGGCGAACACGGTGGTGTAGTCGCCGCTCAGCTCGGCCTCGGCCAGCAGTCCCCAGCCGTTGCCGAACTTGAATTGCCCGTAGAGGACGCCCGCGGTCGTGCTGCTGCTGGCGATGAAGGCCTGCCCGCCCGGGAACGGCTGGCCGTCCAGGCGGACCTCGGCGTCGTCGAGGCGGGTGTAGCGCACCGAGGCGCCGGCCTCGAAGCGCGGCGTGAACGCCGAGCGCACGCCGACCTCGACACTGGCGCCGTCGGTCTTCTCCAGCTTGCCGCGGCTGGTGGTGTTGCCGACCGTGATCGCGAAATCCGCGCTGCCGACCCGCTCGTAGGCGGCACGCACGAACAGGTCGGTGCGCGGGCCGACTGGCAGGTTGTAGCCGATGCCGACGTTGAAGCGGTCGACATCGTCGTCGACCACCAGCGCGCCCGGCACGGCACCGACGCCGATGAACGAGCGGTTGCCTTCCAGGGGGACGCGGTTCCAGCCCAGGAACAGGTGCCAGTTCTCGCTGATCTGGCCTGAGCCGCGCACCTGCAGGCCGGTGCCGCTGTCGAGGTCGGATTCGTCCGGGTTGACGTGCAGGGCGCCGATGTCGAAGTACGACCAGCTCACGGCATTCGGGTCGCCCGGGCCCTGGGCAAGGGCGGCGCCGGCCGGCAGGGCCAGGGCAAGGGCGAGCAGAAGGGGTGTTCGGTTCATCAGGGGCGCACTCCTGGGAGGGGATGGATCCGGCCACCGCGGCCGGGCGGCCATTGTATGGACGGATGACCGTCCGGCGGCGCGGCCCGTTGCCGGCGATTCATGACGACGCGGGCGGTGCCGGCCAGCCACCGGCGTAGTCGTGCTGGCGCCAGGCCTCGAACACCGCCACCGCCACGGCATTGGACAGGTTCAGGCTGCGGTTGCCGGGCAGCAGCGGCAGCCGCAGGCGCCGGGCGGGCGGCACCGATGCCAGCACCTGCGCGGGCAGGCCACGGGTTTCCGGGCCGAACAGCAGGGCATCGCCGGGCCGCCAGTCAGGACGGTCGAAGCGCACCTGGGCGTGTGCGCTGAACGCGAACAGGCGCGGCTGCCGCAGCGACGCCAGGCAGGCCGCCAGGTCCTCGTGCACGCGCACGGTCGCGTACTCCCGGTAGTCCAGCCCGGCGCGGCGCAGGCGCGCATCGTCCAGCTGGAAGCCCAGCGGCGCCACCAGGTGCAGCCGGCAGCCGGTGTTCGCGCACAGGCGGATGGCGTTGCCGGTGTTGGGCGGGATTTCCGGCTGATAGAGGATGACGTCGAACACGGCGGTCGGGGCACAGGGACGGGATGCCGATGATGACCGGCCGGCGGTGCGCTTGCCCGCCCGCTTTTCGCGTTACCTTCTGCAGCGATGTCCCGCGCCGTTGCCGGCGCCCCTTTTCCAAGGATGCGTCATGAGCGCCCGCCCGCCCCTGCTTCCGTTCCGTCGCCTTCTCGGGGCGGTTCCACTGCTCGCCACTCTGGCCGCTGCGCCGCTGCTTGCCGACCCGGGCGCACCTGCGGTACCCGGCGAGCTGGCCTGGCCGCAGGCGCAGGCCAAGGCGGCACCGGCCTGGCGCGCGCCCGGTGCGGCGGTCGCGGTGCTGACCCTGGGGCGCCTGGACCCGGCCCGGGTCGAGGCGGTCCAGGCCGGCAATCGCGCCGCCGGCCTGCGCCGCATCCAGGTCGGTCTGCACCGCGCGCTGGCCGGCGAGCTGGCCAGCGGCGGCCCCGACCTGACCTGGCAGGTCGTCGCTGGCGGTCGGGTGGCGCGGATCGAGGTGGTCGATCCGGGGGCGCTCGGCCTGCGCGTGGCCTTGCGCGGCGACCGCCTGCCGGCAGGGGTCGAGCTGCGGGTTGCCGGCAGCGGCCGACCCGAGTCCGTGTACGCGGTCGAGGGCGGGTCGCCGCACGACCAGCTCGACGGCTGGGGCCGCTACTGGACGGATGCCACCGACGGCGATCGCCAGCTCATCGAGCTGTTCGCGCCGCACGGCGTCGAGGTCGCCAGCCTGGGCACCGGTGTGGTCGCCGCGGTGTCCCACCTGCTGGTCGCCCCGCAGAGCGACGCCGCCCTGGTCGGCAAGGCCCTGGGCGACTCGGGCAGCTGCAACATCAATGTCGCCTGCCGGGTCGACCAGCTCGGCGCCACCTTCGTCGTCGCCAAGAACGCCGTCTCGCGGATGCTGTTCGAATCCGGCGGCGGCACCTTCACCTGCACCGGCACCCTGCTCAACGACCAGGACACCAGCACCCAGATCCCCTGGTACTTCACCGCCCACCACTGCATCGGCAACCAGGCCGAGGCCAGCACCCTGCGCACCTTCTGGCAGTACGAGAGCCCGAGCTGCAACACGGTCGGCGCCGGCGCCAACGTCCAGGTCGGTGGCGGCGCGCAACTGCTGTATTCGCAGGCCGGCACCGACGCGGCCTTGCTGCGCCTGAACGGCACCGTCCCTGGCGGGACCGGGTACGCCGGCTGGAGCGCCGCGGCCCTGCAGGCCAACACCCCGGTGGTGGCGATCCACCACCCCAGCGGCGACGCCAAGAAGTACAGCCGGGGCAACCACTCCGGGCACACCGCCAACGTCAACATCGAGGGCCAGGTGGTGGCCAGTGCCGCCCGTGCGTCCTGGACCGAGGGCACCACCGAAGGCGGCAGCAGCGGCTCGGGCCTGTTCACCTGGGACGCCGCCAGCTATTACCTACGAGGCGGGCTGTTCGGCGGCGGCGCCTCGTGCGCCAACACCGGCCAGAGCGAGGCGGCCGGCAACCGCGATTTCTATTCGCGCTTCGACCAGGTGTATCCATCGATCCAGTCCTACCTGACCGGCACCGGCGGCACGCCGCCCGGGCCCACCCGCGACCACACCGGCCAGTGGGACGTCGCCACCGAGGGCGGTCGCGGCCTGTCGATCTTCCAGTTCCCTGCGCCCGGCAACACGCTGTTCGTGCTGTGGTTCGTGTACGACAGCCAGGGCCGGGCGTCCTGGTACCAGCTCGACCCGTCGTGGACCGGCCAGAACGTCGCCAGCGGCCGCGTGGTGCGCTGGACTGGCCCGCCCTGGGGACCGACCTACAACCCGGCCAACCGCAGCTTCGTGGAGACCGGCAGCTTCACCCTGAACTTCACCTCCGCCGGCAGCGCCACCTTCAGCTACAACGTCGACGGCGTGAACCGTACGGTCACCCTGCAGAAGCTGTAGCGGCAGACGCGGTCGGGCGGGCGGCGACAATCAGCGCACCTGCTGCGCCTGCGCGTCGATCCCGGTTCAGCCGCAGCTGTCGGCGAGCGGAACGACCAGGGCCTCGGCCAACACCGTGGCGGCCGCACCCGCCTGCCGCTGCGCGGGCGGGAAGTCGATGCGCAGCTTGGGATTTCCTCCACCGGGCTGGCGCAGGTTGCTGGGTCCCTCGTAGCGCAGCAGGCGCCCGGTCTGGCGGTCGTACCAGCCATCGACGTGCGGCGCCAGGAACCGGTACCAGGCGCCCAGTTCCAGCCGGTACAGCGAGGCCGGGCGGCCCAGCGTCTCGCCCTCGCCCAGCTTGCGCACCTTGAGGGCGCGCGGCCGGTCCTCGCCGGGCAGCAGGAAATCGAAGCGCAGCGCCTGGCCCGCCTCAAGCGCATCGCGCCGGGCCATGATGAAGGCGTCGAAGCCGGCGTCGGCGACCAGGTCCGGTGCCGGTGGCGGCAACCGACGCGGCGCCGCCGGCTGGTCCAGGCGGCCGGCGAACACCAGCAGTCCTTCCGCGCCGGCATCGATACCTTCGCGCCAGCCGCCGCGGCGGTCCTCGAGGGTGAAGCGCGGCAGGAAGCTGTCGGCAGGCCTGATCAGGCGTTTGCGCGCGAACGGCACGCCGTCGGGACAGCGATACAGCACCACGCGCTGTTCGCCGCCGTCGGCGGTCGGCTGCAGCAGGTGCTCCTCCAGGTGCGCGGTCCGCCCACCGGCATCGGTGGCGACGCCCAGGTAGCGCAGCACGCCCGTCGCGTCCGCCGGGCCGGTTGTCAGCATCAGGATGAGCAGCAGGCCCGGTCGGCGCAGGTACATGGCGGCAGCCTTGCCCGGACTGCGTCAAGGCGACGTCATGCCCGGCAGCGGGCTGCCGCGGCCGTGACCTCTTTCCTATCGACGCGCGCGGGCCACGGGTTACCCTTGGCGGCCCCAAGCCTGTCCGGAACGCACATGCGCACCCTCCTGCTGGCCGCCGCGCTGGTCGCCGCCCCCGCTGCCGCCGTCGACATCCCGTTCGAGACCTTCACCCTGGACAACGGCCTGCGCGTGGTCGTGCACACCGACCGCAAGGCGCCGATCGTCGCGGTCAACGTCTGGTACCACGTCGGCTCCAAGGACGAGCAGCCCGGCAAGACCGGATTCGCGCACCTGTTCGAGCACCTGATGTTCCAGGGCAGCGAGAACTACCCGGACGAATACTTCAAGCCGTTCGAGCTGGTCGGCGCCACCGACATGAACGGCACCACAAACCAGGACCGCACCAACTACTTCCAGAACGTGCCGACCACGGCGCTCGACCTGGCGCTGTGGATGGAGTCCGACCGCATGGGCCACTTCCTCGGCGCGGTCGACCAGGCCCTGCTCGACGAGCAGCGCGGCGTCGTCCAGAACGAGAAGCGGCAGTCGGAGAACCAGCCCTACGGGCAGGCCTTCGAGCGCCTGCTTGCGGCCAGCTACCCGGCCGGGCACCCCTACCGGCACAGCCCGATCGGCTCGATGGCCGATCTCGAGGCGGCCACCATGGACGACGTTCGCTGGTGGTTCCGCAGCTGGTACGGCCCCAACAATGCCGTGCTGGTGCTGGCCGGCGACATCGATGTCGACACCGCGCGCGAGCGGGTGACCCGCTACTTCGGCGACATCCCGGCCGGGCCGACCCTGGCGCAGCCGGCGGTGGCGGTTGCCGCGCGCACGGAATCGACCCGCGAGGAGATCGCCGACCGCGTCGCCCAGCCGCGCATCTACCGGGCCTGGAACGTCCCGGAGTTCGGCCAGGCCGAGCTCACCCACCTGCGCCTGCTGGTGCAGGTGCTGGCCGGCAGCGCCGCCTCACGACTGGACCGCCGCCTGGTGCACGGCGAGCAGCTCGCCGACCTGGTCAGCGGTTTCGTGCAGGGACAGCAGCTCTCCGGCGGCGTGATCCTGGTCGCCAACGTCAAGCAGGGCATCGATCCGGCCCGCGTCGAGGCGATCCTCGACGAGGAGCTGGCGCGCCTGCTGCGCGAGGGACCGACCCGCGAGGAGCTGGAGCGCGCCCGCACCGCCTGGCGCGCGGGTTTCGTGCGCCGGATCGAGCGGATCGGCGGTTTCGGCGGCAAGGCCGACGTGCTGGCCGAGTGCGCGGTGTTCACCGGCGACCCGGGCTGCTTCCGCGCCGAGCTTGGCCAGGTCGAGCGGGCGCGGGTCGCCGACCTGCGTCGTGCCGGCCGCCGTTGGCTGGCGCAGGGCGACCACACCCTGGTGGTGCTGCCCGGCGAACGTCTGCCGACGCCCGACGATGCGCCCACTGCGCCGCATGTCGAGGCGCCGCCGGTGCCGGCCGCCGACCCGGCGTTCGCCGTGGTCGAGACCGATGTCGACCGCAGCGCCGGTCCGCCGGTCACCGAACGCTTCCCGGACCTGGCCTTCCCGACCCTGCAGCGCGCCACCCTCGACAACGGCCTGCGCCTGGTGCTGGCGCGACGGGAGGGCCTGCCGCTTGTGCAGATGAGCCTGGAGTTCGACGGCGGCTTCAGCGCCGATGCCGGCGCCACCCTGGGCACCTCGGGCTTCGCCATGGCCATGCTCGACGAGGGTGCCGGCGAGCGCGACGCCCTGGCCTTCGCTGCCGCCGCCGAGGCGCTGGGCGCGCAGATCGGCAGCGGCGCCGCGCTGGATGCGCATTCGGTCTCCCTGTCGGCGCTGCGCGACACCCTGCCGGCCGCCCTGGACCTGTTCGCCGACACCGTGCTGCGGCCACGCTTCGACGCCGCCGAGATCGAGCGCGTGCGCGCCCAGTGGCTGGCGCAGATCGCCCAGGAGAAGACCCAGCCGGCCAGCCTGGCGCTGCGCCTGCTGCCGCCGCTGATGTACGGGGACGGCCATGCCTACGGCATTCCGTTCACCGGCAGCGGCACCGAGTCCTCGATCTCCGCCCTGAGCCGCGACGACCTGGTCGGTTTCCATCGCACCTGGCTGCGGCCCGACACCGCCACCCTGGTGGTGGTCGGCGACATCGCCATGGCCGACCTCAAGGCCCTGGTGGAAGCGCGCTTCGGACAGTGGGCCGCGCCGGCCGCGCCGGCGCCCGCACTCGACCGCCATGCCGTCGAACTGCCGGCCGGCCAGCGCGTGTTCCTGATCGACCAGCCCGGCGCGATCCAGGCCAACATCCTGTACGGCCAGGTGGTGCCGCCGACCGGCGATGCCTCCGCGCTGGCCTTCGACCTCGCCAACGGCGTCTACGGCGGCACCTTCACCTCGCGCATCAACATGAACCTGCGCGAGGACAAGAGCTGGTCCTACGGCGCCCGCAGCAGCGCCAGCAACGCCGTCGGCCAGCGCCCCTGGATCGGCACCGCGCCGGTGCAGATCGACAAGACCGCCGAGGCGATCGCCGAGATCCGCCGCGAACTGGCGGCGTTCATCGGCGACAACCCGGCCAGCGCCGAGGAGATCGCCAAGATCCGCGACAGCCGCATCCGCAGCCTGCCGGGCGCCTATGAAACCGGCAGCGCGGTGCTCGCCGCGGTCGCCGGCATCGTCCGCTACGGCCGCCCCGACGACTACGTGCAGACCCTGCGTGCGCAGATCGCCGGCACCAGCGACGAGGCGGTGCGCGCCTCCGCCAGTGTGCTCGACCCGGACCGCCTCACCTGGATCGTGGTCGGCGACCTGGCGCAGACCGCCGCGCCGGTGCGCGCGCTGGCGCTGGGCGAGGTGCAGGTGCTCGATGCCGACGGTGCGCCGGTCGGGGAGGGCGACGCCCCGGACCCGGGCGAGGGGGCGCCGGCCGACGACTGAGCGCGTACCGGCAGGCCGGGCGAAAGCGCCGGGTGCGTGGGGTCCGGGCAGGCCCGGGCGCCGCGCGCCGGTGCGGACGCGGCGGCGGTCCGCAGCCGCTACGATCACTGCATGTTCAGCAGCCGGGCGCACACTGGGCGCCCGGTCGTCCCCCGTTCCAGGAGTCCTTCCATGCCCCAGCGCCGTTTCCTGCCGATCGCCCTGGTCGCCGCCCTGTCCACCGCCTGCACCTGGGTGAAGCCGGACGAGGCCGGCAGCCGCGTGCGGGTGGCCTATGACGGCAACGCGACCGGTTGCACCAAGGTCGGCGAGATCGGCGTCGGTGTGCGCGACCGGCTGATGCCGGGGGTCGAGCGCAATCCCCTCAAGGTCCGCGACGAACTCGAGTCGCTGGCCCGCAACGAGGCCGCCGCGCTGGGTGGCGACACCATCGTCGCGGTCGACGAGCCGCGCGGCGGCGAGCAGCGCTTCATCGCCTACCGCTGCCGCTGAGGCGGCGCGGCTGCTTTCCCGGGCGGGTCGACCAGGGCCCGCCAGGTGGCGCGCGGCCCTGGGAGCCTGGCGCTCCATCCGCACTTCTCCCCTCCCCCGCCCGCGGGGGGGCGGGGAGAGGCTGCCCCGGCCAGCGCGCGCTGCCGGGCCGGCAACGATGTAGTTCCCACAGACCGCGCGGCGGCCAGGAGATTGGCGAGGGCAGCAGCGGCCTTGCGAAGAAGGCCAGGCAAGGCACGGCCCAGCGACGGCGATCGGCGCGCGCTGCGCCGTGTCCGGAGGGCTGTCGATCGCGATGGGCATTGCTGCGTCGCGGCACCGCGTGCCGGATGCCTCGACGGGAGGCGGAAAAGAAAAACCCCGGACGCCAGGGGTGGACATCCGGGGCTGTTGCTACTCCAGGCTGCCTAGGGGAGGAAGCAGCCCTGTCTTGGTCGGTTCACCAGGGAGGAGTGTGAACCTGACGGACCTCACGGCCAGTCGCGATCATAGATACGCGGGTCATCCTTAAGTTCCGGTGAAGATCGCGGCGCCGTTCAGCCCTCAGTGGGCTTCGTCCCAGTCGGCGCCCTCGCCGACCTCGACGACCAGTTCGACGCTGAGCTCGGCGGCGCCGGCCATCTCTTTGCGGATCATGGTCTTGGCCTCTTCCACACGGCCGTCACGGACCTCGAACACCAGTTCGTCATGGACCTGCATGATCATCCGCACCGACCTCGCATCGGCGCCCAGTCGGGCGTGCAGGGCGATCATGGCGCGCTTGATGATGTCGGCGGCGGTACCCTGCATGGGCGCGTTGATCGCGGCGCGCTCGGCCGCCTGGCGCAGGTTGGCGTTGCGCGCGCGGATATCGTTCAGGTACAGACGGCGGCCGAACACGGTCTCGACGTAACCGCGCGTGCGCGCCTGCTCGCGGGTCTGGTCCATGAACTCGCGGACGCCGGGATAGCGGGCGAAGTAGCGGTCGATCCAGTCCTGCGCCTCGCCGCGCTCGATGCCGAGCTGGCGCGCCAGGCCGAACGCACCCATGCCGTAGATCAGCCCGAAGTTGACAGCCTTGGCGGCGCGCCGCTCCTCGGCGGTGACCGCCTCCAGCGCCTTGCCGGCGACCTCGGCGGCGGTGGCGCGGTGGATGTCGTGGCCGAGCCGGAAGGCTTCCAGCAGGCCGGGGTCGCCGGACAGGTGCGCCATGATGCGCAGCTCGATCTGCGAGTAGTCGGCCGAGACTATCCGCCATCCCGACGGCGCCACGAAGGTCTTGCGGATCCGCCGACCCTCGGCGGTGCGCACCGGGATGTTCTGCAGATTGGGGTCGGAGGAGGACAGCCGGCCGGTGGCGGCGACGGCCTGGTGGTAGCTGGTGTGCACCCGGCCGGTCTCCGGGTTCACCTGCAGGGGCAGCTTCTCGATGTAGGTGGACACCAGCTTGGCCAGGCTGCGGTACTCCAGGACCACCCGCGGCAGCGCGTGCTGGTCGGCGAGCGCCTCCAGCGCCTCCTCGTTGGTCGAGGCCTGGCCGGTGGCGGTCTTCACGGTCACCGGCAGGCCCAGTTCCTCGAACAGGACGGCCTGCAGCTGGCGCGGCGAATCCAGGCTGAAGGCGCGCCCGGCCAGGGCGTGGGCCTCGCCTTCCAGTTCCCGCATGCGTTCGCGCAGGGCCTTGCCCTGGGCGGCCAGCAGGTCGGTGTCGACCAGCACGCCGGTGCGCTCCATGTCTGCAAGCACCGGCACCAGCGGCATCTCGATCGCGGAGAACACGCTCGCCAGCGCAGGCTCCGCCTGCAGCCGGGGCCACAGCGCCTCGTGCAGGCGCAACGTGATGTCGGCGTCCTCGGCGGCGTAGGCCAGGGCGCTGTCCAGGTCGACCTGGTTGAACGGGATCTGCCGCGCGCCCTTGCCGGCGACATCCTCGTAGCGGATGGTGGTGATGCCCAGGTGGCGCGCCGCCAGCGTGTCCATGTCATGGCGGCTGGCGGTGGCGTTCAGTACGTAGGATTCCAGCATGGTGTCGTACGCGAAGTCGCCCGCCGGCAGGCCGGCACGGCGCAGCACGTGCAGGTCGTACTTGCCGTGCTGGGCGATCCGCTCGATGCCCGGATCGGCGAACAGCGGCGCCAGGTCGGCGAGCACCCGGGCGGCGCCGAGCTGCGCCGGCGCGCCCGGGCCGTCGTGCGTCAGCGGGACGTAGCAGGCCTGGCCCGGGGCAACGGCGAAGGACAGCCCGACCAGGCCGGCGCGATGGGGGTCCAGGCCGGTGGTCTCGGTGTCGAAGGCGAAGCGCCGTGCGTCGTGCAGCCGGTCCAGCCATGCCTGCCAGCGGTCGGCGTCCAGGACCAGTTCGTACTGCCGTTCGACCGGATCGCCGTTGCCGTTCGATGCCGACGGTGCGGGCGCCATGGCGGCTGGCGTGCCGGCGTCCTGCGGCGCCGCCGACGCCACGCCGCTCTCGCCATCGAGTTCGCGCAGCGCTGCGGTGAAGCCGTAGCGGCTGTACATCGACCGCAGCGTCTCGCGGTCCGGATCGGTGCGGCGCAGATCCGCCGGCCCGGCCTCCAGCGGCACGTCGGTCCGGATGGTGACCAGTTCGCGGTTCAGCGGCAGCCTGGGCAGGGCCGCACGCAGGTTCTCGCCCAGCTTGCCCTTGAAGCTGTCCGCAGCGGCGATCACCGCATCCAGCGAGCCATGTTCGGCCAGCCACTTGGCCGCCGTCTTCGGCCCGCACTTGTCGACGCCGGGCACGTTGTCGATGCTGTCGCCCATCAGCGCCAGCAGGTCGACGATGCGTTCGGGCGGCACGCCGAACTTCGACGCCACGCCGGCACGGTCCAGCCGGCTGCCGCTCATGGTGTTGACCAGTTCGATGCCGTCGCCGACCAGTTGCGCGAAGTCCTTGTCCGAGGTCGAGATGGTCACCGCCATGCCGGCCGCGTGGCCCTGCCGCGCCAGCGTGCCGATCACGTCGTCGGCCTCGACGCCGGGCACGCGCAGCAGGGGAATGCCCAGTGCCGCCACCAGGTCGAGCAGCGGTTGCACCTGGGCGCGCAGGTCGTCCGGCATCGGCGGTCGGTTGGCCTTGTACTGGGGGTCGAGCTCCTCGCGGAAGGTCGGGCCTGAGGCATCCATGACCATCGCCAGGTGCTCGGGCGCCTCCTCCAGGTGCCGGCGCAGCATGTTGAACACGCCGAACAGCGCGCCGGTCGGCTCGCCGTCGCGGTTGCTCAGCGGCGGCAGGGCATGGAAGGCGCGGTACAGATACGAGGAGCCGTCGATCAGCAGGAGTCGGGTCATGGCCGGATTGTAAGGCGCCACGCAGCGCCCCCCCGCCGGCACGCACTGCCGGGGGCGCCACCCAGCCCAGCCCTGGCATGGTGCAGGCCTGGCCGTTCGGGCCTATGCTGCGCGGCCGTGGCAGGGGCGGGCAGGAGGCGAGAATGACGGCGGAATCGGCAAGACAGCGGCTGGCGCACCGGCTGGAAGCGCCGCTGCGGGCGCTGGGCTGGCTGTGCGGCGCCTGCGTGCTGGCCGTGGTGCTGGTCACCTTCGCGCTGGTGGCGCTGCGTTACGGCGCCGGGCGCGGCAGCATCGCCGCCCAGGAACTGGTCCTGCATCTCAATGCCGTGGCCTTCATGCTGGGCGGCGCCTGGACCCTGCTGCGCGACGGCCACGTCCGCGTCGATGTCCTGCAGCAGCGCTGGTCGCCACGCACCCGGGCGCGCGTCGAGCTGGCCGGTCTGCTGCTGTTGCTGCTGCCGTTCTGCGCGGTGCTGTTCTGGACCAGCCTCGACTACGTGGCCGCGTCCTGGCGACTGCGCGAGGCCTCGCGCGAGGTCGGTGGGCTGCCCGGGCTGTACCTGATCAAGGCGTTGATCCCGCTTTCGGCGCTGCTGCTGGCGATGGCCGGGCTGGCGCGTGGCCTGCGCCTGGACTTCAGCGCGGACCGGGGTGGCGATCCGGCGGTGCCGGCCGCATGAGCGCGGTCCTGGCGGTCGGATTGTTCCTGGCGCTGTGCGCCGCGCTGCTGGCCGGCTTTCCGGTGGCCTTCACCCTGGGCGGCGTGGCGCTTGCCTTCGCCGGCCTGGGCTGGCTGCTCGGCGCATTCGACCCGGTGTTCCTGCAGGCGATACCGAACCGCGTGTTCGGCGCGATGGCCAACGAGACCCTGCTGGCGGTGCCGCTGTTCGTATTCATGGGCCTGATGCTGGAGCGCTCGGGCGTCGCCGAGGACCTGCTCGAGGCCATGGGCCGGCTGTTCGGCCGGGTGCGCGGCGGGCTGGCGGTGTCGGTGATGCTGGTCGGCGCCCTGCTGGCTGCCAGCACCGGCATCGTCGGCGCCACCGTGGTGGCGATGGGCCTGATCTCGCTGCCGGTGATGCTGCGCCACGGCTATGACGCCCGCCTGGCCACCGGCACCATCTGCGCGGCCGGCACCCTGGGCCAGGTGATCCCGCCCTCGCTGGTGCTCGTGCTGCTGGGGGACCAGCTCGGCAACGCCTACCAGCAGGCGCAGTTGCGGCAGGGCAACTTCGCGCCGGAGTCGGTGTCGGTGGGCGATCTGTTCGCCGGCGCGCTGCTGCCCGGCCTGGTTCTGGTCTGCGGCTACATCGCCTGGCTGCTTTGGACGGCCTGGCGGAACCCTGCGCGGGCGCCGGCGCTGGCGGCGCGCCCGGCACCGCTGCCGCGTCGCCAGGTACTGCTGGCCGTGTTCGCGCCGCTGACCCTGGTGCTGCTGGTGCTGGGCTCCATCCTCGGCGGCTACGCGACGCCCACCGAGGCGGCCTCGGTGGGCGCGGTCGGCGCGCTGGCGATCGCCGCCCTGGCCGGCCGTCTGGACCGCGCCCGCCTGCGCCAGGTGCTCGACGGCACGGTGTCCACCACCTCGATGGTCTATTTCATCCTGATCGGTGCCGCCCTGTTCACCGTGGTGTTCCGCGGCTTCGGCGGCGACGACCTGGTCCACGATGCGCTGGCGTCGCTGCCCGGCGGCCTGTGGGGTGCGCTGGCCCTGGTCATGCTGGCGATGTTCCTGCTCGGCTTCGTGCTCGACTTCATCGAGATCACCTTCGTGGTGGTGCCGATCGTCGCCCCGGCCCTGCTGGCGCTGGGCGCCGACCCGGTCTGGCTGGGCGTGCTGATGGCGATCAACCTGCAGACCTCCTTCCTCACTCCGCCGTTCGGCTTCGCACTGTTCTACCTGCGTGGCGTCGCACCTGCCAGCGTTCCGACCACCGCCCTGTATCGCGGCGTCGCGCCGTTCATCGCCATCCAGCTCGCCATGATCGCCCTGGTGATGGCCTGGCCGGCCCTGGCCACCTGGCTGCCCGGCGTGCTGTATGGCCGGTAGCGGGGATCAGGGAGCAGGGAGCGGGTAGCGGAGAGCGGGGCTCCGACTTCCCTTGGGGCGAGTTCAACCGCGCGCCAGGTAGTAGGGCAGCTCGCTGCTGCGGTGCCAGGCCGCGGCATCCGTCTGGAAGGCGCGATAGGACTCGAGCACCCGGCCGGCGAAGGCATCGCGCGCGGCGACCTCGGCGACCACCTGGTCGGAAGCCTCCTTCAGCGCCGCCAGCACCGGGTCCGGCAGCGCCCGCACGTCGACCTTGTGCTCGTCGCGCAGCTGCTCCAGCGCCCGGCCGTTCTGCGCGGTCATCTCGGCCAGCACGTCGTCGTTGATCGCCCGGCAGCAGGCTTCGACGATCGCCTGCAGATCCTCGGGCAGGGACTCGAATGCCGTCTTGTTGACGATGCACTCCAGCGTCGCGCAGGGCTCCTGCCAACCCGGGTAGTAGTAATGCCGGGCCGCGCGGTGCAGGCCGAAGGCCAGGTCGTTGTAGGGTCCGACCCATTCGGTGGCATCGATCACGCCGGTCTGGAGGGCGGTGAACAGTTCGGCGCCGGGCAGGTTGACCGGCGTCGCGCCCAGCCGCGCCATCACCTCGCCGCCCAGGCCGGGAATGCGCATCTTCAGGCCGCGCAGGTCGGCCGCGGTGCGGATCTCGCGGTTGAACCAGCCGGCCATCTGCACGCCGGTATTGCCGGCCGGGAACGGCACCAGGCCGAAACCCGCATACAGCTCGCGCCACAGTTCAAGCCCGCCGCCGTGGTACAGCCAGCCGTTCATCTCCTGGGTGTTGAGGCCGAACGGCACCGCCGCGAAGAACGGACAGGCCGGCGACTTGCCGCCCCAGTAGTAGGCGGCGCCATGGCCCATCTGCGCGGTGCCGCGCGCGACCGCGTCGAAGGTCTCGAACGGCGGTACCAGCTCGCCGCCGCCGTACACGCGCACGCTCAGCCGGCCGCCCGAGGCGGCCGTGATCATCCGCGCCAGGCGTGCCGCGCCGGTGCCCAGCGCAGGGAAGTTGGCGGGCCAGGTGGTCACCATGTTCCACTGGAACCTGCGCGCATCGCGTTCGCCCGCAGCGGGGGCGGAGGCCTCACGGGTGCAGGCGGCCAGGGAACCGGTGGCGGCCAGGGTGCCGCCGGCCTTCAGGAACTGACGTCGTTGCATGGCGGAGTCGGCAGGTCGGGCGAAGCGCCCATCCTGCGGCCGGTCGCGGCGGCTTGCAACCGTTGGCGGCCCTGGCTCGACCGGCCGCCAGGCATCCTCGGCTGCGACCGGAGACCCGCGGCCCGGCTCCGGTCAGCGTTCCGCCAGCGCAGCTTCGAGGTCCAGCAGCCAGGCCTGTTTCAGTTCATCGACGCGCGCCTGATCGGCCACCACATCGCGCAGCCCGGCCAGCCCTTCGCGGGCGACGACGAAATCGACGAACGACCAGGACAGGGCGTAGAAGGGCCGCGCGTAACGGGTGCGATCGGTCAGCACCTTGGTGTTGATCGCCTCGAGCGCCGGCGGCAGGTGGCGGCGCCGGCCGGGCGGACCGATCAGCGCCAGCACTTCGCGGCCCTCCGGCGTCGCCAGGTGCAGATGGACGTCGTGCAGGCGTTCCGGGACGACGTTGGAATGGTGGTAGCCGCCGCTGACCGGTTCGACCGCGGCGGCGACATGGTTGGCGAGGCCCTCGCCCAGCCACTCCGAATGCCGCCAGGACCAGCTCGCAACGGCGTGCACCAGTTCGTGCAGGTACGGGGCGGAGCGGTCGGCGATGCGCCAGGTGGGGATGTAGACCATGGTCGGCACATCGAAACGCACGTGCGACATGCCCACCTTCGGGCTCATGAAGACCTCGACCCGGCGCGGCGCCTCCGGTTCGTCGAGCAGGCCGCCCAGATGTCCCTGCACGGCGGCCAGGCCGCTTTCCAGCTGCGCCAGGAACGCGGCAACGGTCGCCTCGTCGAGGCCGTCGGGATCGATCCACAGAGTGAGCCCCTCGGCCTCGTGACGCTGTCCGCCGGCATGCAGCGCCTCGGTGACCTCCAGAGCCCGCTGCATCTGCCTGGATTGGGCGGGCAGCCATCCGGCGTGCAGCCACAGGACGAGCAGGGCAAGAGCGAGGCGTCGGTTCGGCATCGGGGTATCCGGTGATCGGGCGGCGCAGGTTACGTGACCAGGCCCGCCATCGTGTTCACCGTTTGTTGTCGTGCTCCGACCTCCTTGGCAACGGCGCCATTCTCCTCCCGATCCGGAGCGATCGGCTCCGCTGCCCGCTGGATCGTTCACCATCACCGCGGATTGAAGCGCGCCCAAGTGCCCTTGGCCGGATTCCGGTGCAAGAACCGGATTCGCGGCAAGAGCGGCGAGACACGGCGGGTCGTCACTAGAATCCGCGATCCCCTGCCGGCGCAGTGAGCAGAGCATTGAGCGGAGTTACTCGAAACACCCTGCAGTCCGACACCAGGATGCGCGCCCTCCTGGCCGTGCTGGCCGGCCTGGTTCTCGCGAAGGCGGCGTTCTTGCTGGTCGACCCGGATCCGCGGTTCTTCTTCGGCGATTCGGCCAGCTACATCAACGCCGCAACGCGCGGCTGGGGATTGCGGGACCGCAGTTCCACCTACCCGTTCCTGATCTGGCTGACCGCGCTGCCGAGCCGGTCCCTGCACGTGCTGGTGTTGCTGCAGAGCGCACTGGGCGCCGTGCTCGCGGCCTTGCTGTACCGCCTGCTGGTCCGCGACCTCGGGGTGCGCGCCGGGCTGGCGGCGCTGGCTGCTGTCCTGATCGCGCTCGAGCCGATGCAGCTCTACTACGAGCGGACGGTGATGGCGGAGACGTTCGGAACCGGCTTCCTGGTCGCCATGTTGCTCGCGCAGTGCAGCTACTTCCGGCGGCCGATGCCGGCGAAAATCCTACTGGCCGTCGGTCTGGGGCTGGTCGCGGTGAGCTTCCGCCTGTCACTGCTGCCGACCGTGCTGGTGCTGGGATCGGGGTTTCCGCTGCTGTGGCTGCTCGCGCGGCCAGGCCTGCCCGCGCCGCCGGGCGGACCTGCCGCGCACCGCCCCTCCGGTCGGTCGCGTCCCGCTGCACGGCGCATCGTCGTTCATTTCGGCCTGGCCCTGCTCGCGACCTGCGCGCTGCATCAGGGCTACCGGGTGGCCTATGGCAAGGCCGTCGGCGTCGATCCCGGCTACATCGCCAGCAGCGGCCTGTTCCGGCTGGCCTGGCTGGCACCCTTGCTGACCCCCGGGCACCTCGATCGCCAGGGCGTGCCGCCGGCGTTGCTGCAGGGCCTGGCCGAAGACCCTGGCGATCGACGCAGCCGCGAATGGCAGATGTGGCACCCCGAGGGCCTGATCGCGCGCCTGCGCGCCGCACGGCCCGACGATGCCGACGCGGTGGCCGGCCGCATTGCCGGCGACCTGTTGCGGCGACAGCCGTCGGCGGTGCTGGCACTCGGCCTGGCCACCTTCGCCGATCATTTCGATGTCGCCTACGCCGATGACCGGATGCAGGACGACCTGGGCATCCGCCCGCCGGACCAGCGCTTCATCGGTCAGGTGCAGGACCTGTTCGGACATGACGCCAGCGCATGGCGCCATCCCGACGGGCTGGTACACCGAATGATGGTCGCCTATCGCCCGGTGCTGACCCTGCAGGTGCTGATCGCGCCATTGCTGGCTCTGGCGCTGCTTGTCCTGGCACGAGCACGCGCCACGCCGTCTCTGGCGGTGCTGGCGCTCGCGATCCTCGGACTGGCGGCTTCCAACATCCTGTTCGGCCACGCGCTGGTGTTCCGCTACCTGCACCCGTTGCCGCCCCTGTTGATGGTCGCAGTGGCGGTGCTGGCCGACGCGGCGCTGAGGCGTCGTCGAAGCGTCGACCGCAGCATCGTCGATGTTGCCGATCCGGGCGCCCAACCGCGGTCTTGATCGCTGTCGGAGCGGTGGGGAAAGGACGCCGGGGGGCTGCTGGCGCAGCCCATGGGGCGAGACACTGTTATGAGGCTCGCCGCGTTTAGCAGGCGGTTAACGCAGCAGCCGCTAGCCTTCGCGCTCCCCGGGCATCGGCCCGTGTGCAAGGGCGCGAATGCGCGAGCGCGGACAGCTGTTGATCCTTGCCGTCGTGGTGCTGGGCCACGCCGGGTTGCTGGTCCTGCTGGTGCGGGCGATGGCGCCCTGGCAGCCGGCGCTGGTCGCCGACCGGCCGCTGGAGGTGGTGAGCTGGATCGAATTCGAGCCGCAGCCGTCCCGGTCCGATCCGCCTGCCGAACCCGAGCCGGCCGAGTCCCTGCCGCCGCGCGAGGTGCGTGCGCCAGTGGTCCGTCGTCCCGTGCGCAGCCAGGCGCCGGCGCCGGCGATGGAGGCGGTGTTCGTCGAGGCGCCGGTGGAGCCGTCACCGGAAGCCGCCACCGGACGCATCGCCGAGCACGAGGACCCCTTCTTCAGCCCGCCCGATGCGGCGCCTGCCCAGGGATTCGGCCGTCGCGACCAGGCGGCGCTGCCGCAGGTGCGGCGGCCGCGTGTACCGGGTGCGCGACCGCCGGGTTCGGCCCTTCCGGAACTGCGGGCACAGGCGCCGCTCGGTGTCCGGAGCGTCGTGGAAATAGTCGGGGGGCTCATCGGTGGTGGGCCGAACGCGCCGGTCGAAGCACCCTGTGCCGGCCGCATCGGTGGTGAGGTGTCGGTCGCCGGTGGCGCGTCTCCCGCGTGGCAGGGCCGCTACGGATGCAGCGATACGCGCGACGGCTACGACGGCCGGGTGTCCCTGCCGCCGGGCCACCCGGACGCCCGTCGCTGAACGAATGCGGCGCGGCTCAGCGGCCCAGTTCGAAAACCACCTCGATCGACACCGACAGCGTGTTCTCGCCAGGCATGACCGGGGTCGAGGCGCCGCTGTCGGCCTCCATGCGCATTGCCATCATCGGCATCGGCCGCACGCCGCCGCCGACGCCCTCGTTGATGCTGACGATGCGGCGCACCGCCAGACCCAGGGCCTCGGCATAGGCCTCGGCGCGTGCCCGGGCGCTGGCCACGGCGGCGCGGCGGGCCTCGTCCTGCACCGGCTCGGGCTGGTCGATGCCGAAGCTGGGCCCGTGGATCTGGTTGGCGCCCTGGCCGGCCAGGGCATCGATGACATCGCCCAGCTTGGCGAGGTCGCGCACTTTCAGCGTCACCGTGTTGGTGGCCTGGTAGCCGGTGATGCGCGGTGCCTGGCGGTCCTGGTACTGGTACTGCGGTCCGACCGTCACGCCGCTGGTCTGTACGTCGCGTTCGGCGATGCCGGCGGCGCGGATCGCCGCGACCACGGCGGTCATGCGCCGGGCGTTCTCGCGCAGGGCGGCATTGGCGTCCGGCGCCTCGGTGACCACGCCGGTGGACAAGGTGGCGATGTCCGGCTTGCGGCTGGCCTCGCCCTGCACCTGGATGGCCAGCAGGGTGGCATCGGCGGGCAACGTGTAACCGGTGGCGTTTTGCGCGTGGCTGGTCATGGGCAGGCTTCCGGCAAGCAGGGCGAGACTGGCGATCAGGGAACGGACCATGGGTGGCTCCTGGAAACGGCGCGACCGGGCGGCCGCGCATGCAGGAACGTACCTTGGCCCGCCCGGGGGCTGGCGGCAAGGGGCGGCGTTCAGCGGCCAGCCGGCTGCGACCGGGCCGCGAGCGCCGCGCCGGGGCAATAGACTGTCCGGCCAGCCGCAAGGGATTAGCCCGTGACAGCCATCGGTGACCAGGTCAGGACCACCACCTGCTACATGTGCGCCTGCCGCTGCGGCATCAAGGTGCACCTGCGCGCGGGCAAGGTCCGCTACATCCAGGGCAACCCGGCGCATCCGGTCAACCGTGGCGTGCTGTGCGCCAAGGGCAGCGCCGGGATCATGCAGCACAACTCGCCGGCGCGGCTGCGCAAGCCGCTGCTGCGGGTCGGCGAGCGCGGCGAGCGGGCGTTCCGGGAGATCGAGTGGCACGAGGCGCTGGCACTGGCCACCGACTGGCTCGCGCAGACCCGCGCGCGCGATCCGGACCGCCTGGCCTTCTTCACCGGACGCGACCAGAGCCAGGCGCTGACCGGCTGGTGGGCGCAGCAGTACGGCACCGTCAACTACGCCGCGCACGGCGGCTTCTGCTCGGTGAACATGGCCGCCGCCGGCATGTACACCTATGGCGGTTCGTTCTGGGAGTTCGGCGAACCGGACTGGGAACACACCCGCTACCTGATGCTCTGGGGCGTCGCCGAGGATCACGATTCCAATCCGATCAAGCTGGGCCTGGGCCGGCTGAAGGCGCGCGGCGTCAAGATCGTGGTGGTCAACCCGGTGCGCAGCGGCTACGGCGCCATCGCCGACGAATGGATCGGCATCCGGCCGGGCACCGACGGCCTGCTGGTCGGCGCACTGATCCACTGCCTGCTGCGCGCCGATCGCATCGACCTCGACTACCTGGTGCGCCATTGCAATGCGCATTGGCTGGTGATCGACGATCCCGGCGCCGCCGATGACGGCCTGTTCGCGCGCGATGCGTCCGGCAATCCGCTGTGCTGGGCGAAGGGGGGGCAAAGGGGGTCAGAGTCACTTTCCGGCGGGTTGGCGCCAGCACTGTCCATTCATTGGGGGCCGGAAAGTGACTCTGACCCCCTTTCCCCGGCGGTGGTGGGCGAGTACAGGCTGCCGGACGGTCGCCGCGCGCATCCGGCCTTCCACCTGCTTGCGCAGCGCTACCTGGATCCGGCCTACGCGCCGGAGGCCGTCGCCGCCCGGTGCGGGGTCGAGGCCGCGACCATCCACCGGCTGGCCGCCGAGCTGGCGCACGCCGCCTTCGACCAGTCGTTCTTCCTGGAACAGCCCTGGACCGACGTGCATGGCCGCCGCCACGAAGGCTTCCAGGCGCGGCCGGTCGCCATGCATGCCATGCGCGGCATCGCCGCCCATGCCAACGGCTTCCACACCTGCCGCGCCCTGCACGTGCTGCAGATGCTGCTGGGCGCGATCGACTCGCCCGGCAGCCACCGCTTCCAGCCGCCCTATCCCAAGGGCACGCCGCCGGGCAACCGGCCAGGCAAGGCGCGTGGCGAAAACGGTGCCCTGGATGCCGCGCCGCTGGGCTATCCGCAATCGCCCGCCGACCTGCTGGTCGACGCCGCGGGCGCGCCGCGTCGGCTCGACAAGGCGTTTTCCTGGGAGCATCCGCTGGCCGTCCACGGCATGCTGCAGGGTGCGATCCGCAATGCCTGGGCCGGCGATCCCTATCCCATCGACCTGCTGTTCCTGTTCATGGCCAACATGGGCTGGAACTCGGCGATGAACACCACACAGACCCGGGCCATGCTGACCGACCGCGACCCGGCCACCGGCGAGTACCGGATCCCGCGCATCATCTATGTCGATGCCTACGATTCGGAGACCGTCGCCTACGCCGACCTGGTGCTGCCCGACACCACCTACCTGGAGCGATACGACTGCATCTCGGTGCTGGACCGGCCGGTCTCCGAGGCCGACGCCGCCATCGACGCGATCCGCCAGCCGGTGGTGGCCCCCGACCGCGACGTGCGGCCGTTCCAGGACGTGCTGCTCGACCTGGGCGCGCGCCTGGGCCTGCCCGGCATGGTCGATGCGCAGGGCCGGCCGCGCTACCCGGGCGGTTACCCCGACTACATCGCCAACCACGAGCGCGCGCCCGGCGTCGGCCTGCTGATGGGCCATCGCGGTGCCGACGGCCGGGCGGTCGGCAAGGGCGCGCCCAACCCCGCGCAGCTCGATGCCTATGGCGCGGCCGACTGCTACTTCGCAGCGCCGGTGCCGGCGGCCGGCCGCTACCTGAAGATGGCCAACCAGGACTATCTGGACTGGGCGCAGGCCCTGGGCTTCGTGGCCCCCGCGGCTGCGCCGGGCGAGCGCGAGGCCCTGGTGTTCCAGCTGTACAGCGAAACCCTGCAACGCTTCCGGCTGGCCGGCCAGGGCCATGGCCCGGTGGTCCCCCCGGCCAAGGACCGCGACCGGGTGGTGCGCTACTTCGATCCGCTGCCGTTCTGGTACCCGCCCTTCGAGCACGCCGACGCCGAGGCTGCCGGCCTGCCGCTGGCGGCGATCACCCAGCGGCCGATGTTCATGTACCACGCCTGGGGTTCGCAGAACCGCTGGTTGCGCCAGATCGCCGCCCGCAACGTGCTCTACGTGCATCCGGCCACCGCCGCCGCGCACGGCCTGGCCGACGGCGCGCGCGCGGCTGTGGTCAGCGGCAACGATCGCATCGAGGTCGAGCTGGGCCTGCACGAGGGCGTCGAACCCGGCACCGTGTGGACCTGGAACGCGATCGGCAAGGCGCGCGGCGCCTGGAAGCTGTCCGCAGACGCGCCGGAGTCGCGGCGCGGTTTCCTGCTCAACCCGCTGATTCCCGAGACCCGCGACGACGGTTACGCCAACGCCGACCCGGTCACCGGCCAGGCCGCCTGGTTCGACCTGCGCGTGCGCCTGGAGCCGCTAGCCGCCACGGAGCATCGCCATGACTGAGCCAGTCGACTGGTACTTCGATCCGATCTCTCCTTTCGCCTTCCTGCAGTGGCGGCGCATCCACCGCGACCACGCGGCGCTGGCGGCGCGGCTGCGGCCGGTACCGGTGCTGCTGGCCGGCCTGCTGGCCCACCACGGCACGGTCGGCCCGGCCGAGACGCCGGGCAAGCGCCGCCACACCTATCGCCAGGTGCTGTGGCGCGCGCGCCGCGACGGCATCGCCCTGGCGTTCCCGCCCGCGCACCCCTTCAATCCCCTGCCGGCCCTGCGCCTGTGCCTGGCCGCGGGCGCCGACGCCCGTGCCGTCGAGGCCGTGCTCGACCATGTCTGGGGCCGTGGGCAGGCCGGCGACAGCGTGCCGGCGCTGGCACCCGTCGCCGCCACCCTGGGCATCGACGATGCCGCCGCCGCGCTCGATGCCGCGGCGGTCAAGGCGCGCCTGCGCGCCAATACCGAGGCGGCGATCGCCGCGGGCGTGTTCGGCGTGCCGACCCTGGTCGCAGGTGGCGAGCTCTTCTGGGGCGACGATGCCACGGCGATGGCGCTGCACTGGCTGGCCGACCGCAGCGATTTCGAGGACCCGGCGATGCGCGCCCTGGATGCGCTGCCGGTCGCGGTGCAGCGCAGCCGCGGCTGAGCCCGGCGAGGCGGCCGGCCATGGGTCCCGACGCGCTGCTGGTGCTTGGTCTGCTGGTGCTGGCCATGGTGCTGTTCGCCAGCGAGAAGCTGCCGGTCGACATCGTTGCCCTGCTGGTCCTGGTGCTGCTGCTGGTGCTGGGCCTGGTGACCCCGACACAGGGACTTTCCGGGTTCTCCAGCCAGGCCACCATCACGGTGGCGGCGATGTTCGTGCTCAGCGCCGGCCTGCAGCGCACCGGTGCGCTGCGCTTCGTCGCCGGCGCGATCGCACGCTGGGGTCACCGGCCCTGGCTGCTGGTGCTGATGGTGATGGCCAGCGTCGGCCTGGTCTCGGCCTTCGTCAACAACACCGCGGCGGTCGCGGTGTTCCTGCCGCTGGTGATGGCGGCCACCGCGCAGCGCCGCCTGTCGGCCTCGAAGGTGCTGATCCCGCTCTCCTACGCCTCGCAGATGGGCGGCGTATGCACCTTGATCGGCACCTCCACCAACCTGCTGGTGCATGCCATCGCCCGCGACATGGGCCTGCCCGGCTTCTCGATGTTCGAGTTCACCCTGCTCGGCCTGGTGACCATGGCGGTCGGCTTCGTCTACCTGTTGCTGGCCGGCCCCTGGCTGCTGCCGGAGCGCCGTGGCGGTGAGCTCACCGCCGACTACCAGCTCGGCAAGTACATCACCGAGCTGCGCGTGCCGCACGGCGCCGGCCTGGTCGGTCGCAGCGTCGAGGAGGCCAGGCTGGGTGAGCAGGGCGTCTTCGTGCTCGAGCTGCTGCGCGACGACGGCAAGGTCTGGTCGCCACGCAGCCAGCGCCTGCGTGCCGGCGACGTGCTGCTGGTGCGCGGCGACTGGCGCGACATCCAGGCCCTGCGCGAGCGGGAGCGGCTGGCCTTCGAACCGGAGTTCCGGCTGCGCGACGAAGCCCTGGAGGAGGACGACCGGGTGCTGGTCGAGGCGATGGTGGCGCCGACGTCCCGTCTGGCCGGCACCAGCCTGGCCGCGGCCGAGTTCCACTGGCACACCAGTGCCGCCGTGCTGGCCATCCAGCGCCGCGGCGAGGTGATCCGCGAAAAGCTCAAGCACGCACCGCTGGCGCTGGGCGACGTGCTGCTGCTGCTGGTCCCGGCTGGCGAGCTGGCCGAGCTGCGCCGCAATCCCAACCTGCTGGTACTGACCGAGAAGGAGGACGACACCGCCTCCCGACGTCGGGCGCCGCTGGCGCTGGCGATCATGGCCGGCGTGGTGGCGTTCGCGGCACTCGGCCTGGCCGACATCGTGGTCACCGCCCTGGCCGGCTGCGTGCTGATGGTGCTCACCGGTTGCCTGCGCGCCGACGACGTCTACGACGCCATTGACTGGCGGGTGATCATCCTGCTCGCCGGCATCCTGCCGCTGGGCATTGCCCTGACCAGCTCCGGCGCGGCCCAGGCGATCGCCGGCCAGGCCCTGGCCCTGGTCGGCGGCGCCGGCCCGGTGGCCGCACTGGCGGTGGTCTACCTGTTGACCGCGATCCTGACCGAGGCGATGAGCAACAACGCCTGCGCGGTGCTGATGGCGCCGGTTGCGGTGGCGACCGCCCAGGGCCTGGGCGTCGATCCGACGCCGTTCCTGGTAGCGGTGGCGTTCGCCGCCTCGACCAGCTTCGCCACCCCGGTCGGCTACCAGACCAACACCATGGTCTACAACGCCGGCGGCTACCGCTTCGCCGACTTCGTGCGGATCGGCGTGCCCCTGAACGTCCTGTTCGCGGTGGTCGCGATCACCCTGATCCCGGTGCTCTGGCCGCTGGGCTGAAGCCACGGCATCGTCGGGGGGCAAGCGGCATCGACCATTGGATCCGGCGCGACACTGAAGCGGAAGAGGCCTTTTTCACGCAACCTGGATGTTTCGTCGACGCAGTCTGCACGCCAGGTCGACATTCGACTTCTCCAAAGGCCGATAAAGCCCGCGTTGGAGAAATTTTCTACGCACGCTGCATCCGATCGACAGCGCCGCCCGTAGGCATGGGGCCCACCCAACCAAGGGAGATCCCCGCATGCTTCAACGTCTGTTGCTCCTGGCCTTCGTGCTGCTGTCCAGTACGGCGGCGTACGCGCAAACCCTCGTCGGCCTGACCGACGGCAATACCCTGGTCCGCTTTCCCGCGACCGCACCCGGCACGGTGCTCGCAAGCACGCCGGTGACCGGCCTGCAGGCCGGCGAAACCCTGGTCGGCCTGGACGTCCGTCCCGCCACCGGCGAGCTCTACGGACTGACCACCGCCGGACGGCTGTATACCGTCGATCCCGCCACGGGCGCGGCGACACTCCGCTCGACACTTGACGTGGCCCTCGCCGGGGCGGCTTTCGCGACCGACTTCAATCCGGTGCCGGACCGCCTGCGGGTGATCTCGGACACCGGCCAGAACCTGCGCATCAACGTCGATACCGGCGCCACCCTCGTCGACGGGCCGATCAACCCCGCCGGACCTGTGATCGCTGCAGCCGCTTACATCAACAGCGTCGCCGGCGCCGCAACCACCGCGCTGTACGACATCGACGTCGCGGGTAGCCAGTTGCTGTTGCAGAACCCGCCCAACGACGGCACCGTGGTGCCGGTCGGACCGCTGGGCGTGACCCTGGATGCCGACGGCAACCACGGTTTCGACGTGCGCACCGCCGCCGGCATCGACACTGCCTACGCCGTGTTCCGGGTCGGCGGCAGCACCGGCCTCTACACGGTCGACCTGAGCACCGGCGCCGCGAGCCTGGTCGGTGCGGTCGCCGGCAACCCGGCCCTGCGCGGCCTGGCCGTGCTCGGCGCGCCGGTGCTGCCGCCCGCGCCGGCAGGCGCGACCGGCATCGGGCTGACCGGTACCAACCTGCTGGTGCGCTTCAGCGTCACCGCGCCGGGCACGGTCCAGGCGACGGTGCCGGTGACCGGCATGCAGGCGGGCGACACCCTGGTAGGCATTGACTTCCGGCCCGCCAACGGACTGCTGTACGGGCTGTCCGGCAGCGGCCGCCTGTACACGATCAGCCCGGCCACCGGCGCCGCCACCCTGGCCAGCACGCTCAGCGTCACGCCGACGGGCACCCGCTTCGGGGTCGACTTCAATCCGGTGCCTGACCGCCTGCGCGTTGTGTCCGATACCGGCCAGAGCCTGCGCATCAACGTCGACACCGGCGAGACCCTGGTCGACGGGCCGGTCAATCCCGGCGGCTTCCTGGTCGGCGGCTCGGCCTACACCAACTCCCTGGCCGGCGCGACCAGCACGGCGCTGTTCAACATCGATGCCGCGGGCGACCGCCTGCTGCTGCAGAATCCGCCCAACGACGGCACCCAGGTCGCGATCGGCCCGCTCGGCGTCGCCGTCGACGCGGCCGCCGGCTTCGACATCCTCACCAGCGCCGGCAACAATACGCCGCTGGCGGCCTTGCGCGTGGCGGGCAGCACCGGCCTGTACGGCATCGACCTGGGCTCCGGCCAGGCGCAGCTGGTCGGCGCCATCGGCGGCAACCCGACCCTGGTCGGGCTGGCGATTTCGCCGGTGCCGATCACGGGCGGTCCGCAGCCGCCGCCGGTCGGCACCCAGGCGGTGCCGGTCGACAACCCCCTGGCCCTGCTGTTGATGGTGCTCGCTCTGCTTTCCGTGGGCCTGGTCGCCAGGCGGCGCTTCGCCTGAGGCCCGCTGGCCAGCGCCAGCGCGCGTTCGGTCCGGCCGGCACCGCTGCCTGCCGGTCGGACTGAGGCATCGCGCGCGCTTGGCGCTCGACATCGCTTCACCCTCCCGGCTTCGAAGGCGCTAGATTGTCGCCAACGGGACTGGAGGCCTGGCGACGCGGTGTCGACGAGACGGATCAAGATCGCCCTGTGCGCCCTGGCCGGGCGCGAGGAGCGCCTGCTGAAGGTGGCCCTGGGGCGGCTGGGCGACGAGGCCGTGCGCTTCGAGGCGGTGCTGGCCGACCAGGCCGCGCAGGCGCAGATCGCCATCGTCGACGTCGCGTCGGAGCGTTCGATGCGCCTGCTCGGCCGGCTGCGCGAGGCACGTCCGGCGCTGCCGGCGATCTGCATCTCCGACGACGGCCAGGGCGGCAGCAGCCGCTACCGGCTGTCGCGCACCGGGCTGCTGGTCGGACTGCAGGGCCTGCTGGCATCGGTGGTCGCCGACGGCCTGCCCGCGGCTGCGCCGGCACCTCGCGCCGGCAGCCCTGCCCCGGAGGTCCCGGGGTCGCGACTGCCCTGGTCGACCGAGCCGGTGCCGCGGACCGGTCCGCGGCCGGCCGCGCCCCTCAATGCCCTGGTCGCGGATGCCGAGGAGGCCATCCGAAATGCCCTGGCCGATGCCCTGCGTCGCTGCGGCATCGGCACCACGGCGGCGGTGAGCGCGCCGCGGGTTCTGTCGCTGGTCACCAACGGCAATTTCGACCTGGTGTTGCTGGATGCGGCGATGGCGGGCACCGATGGCTACGAGCTGTGCCGGCAGATCAAGCGCGATCCCTACACGCGCAGCCTGCCGGTGGTGCTGCTCAGCTCGCGGCTGTCGCCGTTCGACCGTTCCAAGGCGGCGCTGGCCGGCTGCGACGGTTATCTGGTCAAGCCACCCTCGGAATCCGCGGTGCATGCGGTCGCCGAGGCGGTGCTTCTGAAGCGCTCCGCCGACGGCATCGGCGGGCTGATCAAGCGCGGCTTCCGGACCGCGGCGCTGCGCTGAGAAGGGGTCAGAGTCACTTTCCGGCCGAGCCATTTCCGCAATTGCCGGGCAAGTCGTGCCGGAAAGTGACTCTGACCCCGGTTTGCCCCGCTCCACGCGCGCCCGGCGCCCCCTCCGGCGCCACCACCCGAGTCTGCACCGCCTGTCGGCCCGCTAAAGTCGTTGCCTGCCCAGGAGGAGTTTCCGATGCGCTTCATGTCCTCGCCGGTCGCCACCGGCATCGTCCTGCTGTTCGCCTGTGCGCTGGCCGCCAGTGCCGCCCACGCCCGGCCGCGCGGCCACGGTCCGGCCACCACAGCAGAGCGCGAGGCGGCCTGGCAGCAGCACCAGCGCATGGAGCAGGCCTCGCCGTTCCGCGGCCTGGCCTGGCGCAGCATCGGCCCGGTCGTGCAGGGCGGCCGGGTGGTCGACATCGAATCGGTACCCGGGGAGCCCTACACCTTCTACGTCGCCTATGCGACCGGCGGCGTGTGGAAGACCACCAACAACGGCGGCAGCTTCGAGCCGCTGACCGACCGCCTGTTCAACACCGTCACGGGCGACATCGCGGTCGACCCGTCCCGTCCCGACACCCTGTGGCTGGGCGCCGGGGAGCCCAATGCCGCCCGTTCCAACTACGGCGGCCACGGCATCTACGTCAGCCACGACGGCGGCGCCAGCTTCCAGCACAAGGGCCTGGCCGATGCCGACCGCATCACCCGCATCCTGGTCGATCCGCGCGACGGCGACCGCGTGCTGGTCGCCGCGGCCGGCCGGCTGTACTCGCCGGGCGGCAGCCGTGGCGTGTACCTGACCGAGGACGGCGGCACCACCTGGCGCCAGGTGCTGGCCGGCGAGGGCGAGTGGACCGGCGCCAGCGACCTGGTCATGCACCCCACCGATCCCGACACCCTGTACGCGGCGCTCTGGGACCGCAAGCGCACGCCCTGGCACTTCACCGAATCCGGTCCGGGCAGCGCCGTGCACAAGAGCAGCGACGGCGGCCGCACCTGGCAGCGCCTGGCCGGCTTCCCGTCCGGCGCCGGCATCGGCCGGATCGCCCTGGACATCGCCCGCTCCCGGCCGGATACCGTGTACGCCTCGATCGACCTGTGGCGCGAGCTGCCCGACGGTCTGCAGCATGCCGGCGACCGGCCGCTGTCGCCGCGCCGGCTGGCGGCCATGGACCGCGAGGAATTCCTGCGCCAGGACCCCGAGGAGATCGAGGCCTTCATCCGTCGCAGCGACCTGCCGGTCGAGATCGACGCGAAATCCCTGATCGCCGACCTGCGCAGCGGCAAGGTCACCATGGACGCCCTGCGCGCGCGGCTGCGCGACGCCAACGCCGCGCTGTTCGACACCGACGTCTGGGGCCTGACCGTCTGGCGCAGCGACGACGCCGGCGGCGCCTGGCGGCAGACCCACCAGGCGCCGCTGCGCAACGTCGTGCACAGCTTCGGCTACTACTTCGGGCAGATCCGGGTCGACCCCGCCAATGCCGATCGCGTCTACGCACTGGGCGTGCCGCTGATCGTCTCCGAGGACGGTGGCGCCACCTTCAGCGGCTACGCCAACCACCGCGACGTCCACGTCGACCACCACGCGCTGTGGATCGACCCCAACTATCCGGACCGCATCCTGCTCGGCAACGACGGCGGCATCGACATCAGCCACGACCGCGGCGTCACCTGGCGGCGCATGGACGGCCAGCCGGTCGGCCAGTTCTACACGATCTACGCCGACATGGCCGAGCCCTACAACGTCTACGGCGGCACCCAGGACAACGGCACCATGAAGGGCTCCAGCCGGACCCGCTGGGAACTGGGCCAGGACTGGACCTTCATCAACGGCGGCGACGGCATGTACGTGGCGGTCGACGACGAGGGCAAGCACACCTACACCGGCTGGCAGTTCGGCAACTACTCGCGGATCGACGCCGACGGCAAGCGCCACGAGGTACGGCCGCGCTCGCCGCTGGCCGAGCCGCCGCTGCGCTACAACTGGAACAGCCCGGTGATCCTGTCGCCGCACAATCCGCAGATCGTCTACTTCGGCAGCAACCGCCTGTACCGGTCGATGGACAAGGGCCGCAGCTTCACCGCGATCAGCCCGGACCTGAGCAGCGCAACCGAGCGCGGCAACGTGCCGTTCGCCACGATCACCACGGTCAGCGAGTCGCCGCGGCGCTTCGGCCTGCTGGCGGTCGGCACCGACGACGGCCACGTGCACGTCAGCCGCGACGGCGGCCTGGCCTGGCAGGCGGTCGATGCCCGGCTGCCGGCGCGCCGCTGGGTCAGCCGCGTCGAGCTGTCGCGGCACGTCGAGCAGCGCCTGTACGTCAGCCTCAACGGCTACCGCCAGGACGACGACCGCGTGTACCTGTTCGCCAGCGAGGACCTGGGCCGCCGCTGGCGCGACATCGGTGCCGGCCTTCCCGCCGAGCCGGTCAACGTGGTGCGCGAGGACCCGGTCAATCCCGAGGTGCTCTACGTCGGCACCGACCGCGGCGTCTACGTGAGCCTGGACCGCGGCGGCAGCTGGGCGAGCCTGGACGGCAACCTGCCGAACGTGCCGGTGCACGACCTGTTCGTGCATCCGCGCGACCGCGAGCTGGTCGCCGGCACCCATGGCCGCAGCGCCTGGGTGGTCGACGTGCTGCCGGTGCAGGAACTGACCCCGGCGGTGCGTGCCGCGCCGGTGCACCTGTTCCACCTCGATGCCGTGCAGGCCGATCGCGGCTGGCGTCGCGAACCCGACCCGTGGTTCGACCGGTCCGAATACCTGCCGAGCCTGTCCGGCACCGTGTGGGCCGCGGCGGCCGGCACCGTGCGCTTCAGCCTGGTCGACGGCAACGAGCAGCCGGTCGCCCGCTTCGAGCGAGAGGTGGTGGCCGGGCTGAACAGCTTCG
Source organism: Lysobacterales bacterium (assembly GCA_019634735.1). Classification (NCBI taxonomy): domain Bacteria; kingdom Pseudomonadati; phylum Pseudomonadota; class Gammaproteobacteria; order Lysobacterales; species Lysobacterales bacterium. The sequence continues at coordinate 102,525 of JAHCAT010000002.1, forward strand.
AGTGGGACCTGGCGCTGGACCGCGACCTGGCGCTGGCCGCCGAGGCCGTGGCCCTGGACAAGGTCGCCGCCGACCAGCGCGACCAGCGCCAGCACCATCGCTATGCCGAGTCGGTGCGCCTGGGCCATCGCCTGTACCCGCTGCCCGCCAAGTACACCCTGCGCGCCGAGGCCGGCGGCGGCAGCGCCGCGACGCCGCTCGAGGTCAAGGCGCCGCGCGCCCAGGAGCCGCGCCTGGTGCCGCGCTACCGCTTGCGCGGCGAAGGCGGCGAAGCCACCCGCAGCCAGCCCGAGCCGCTGCCGCACCCGCGGGCGAACAGCCGCGCCCGGCCCTGGACCGTGCCGGGGCGCTGAGGCCGGCCGCCTGCGCCAGGCCGCGCCCGCGCCCCCGAACGGGGGCCGCGGCGCGGCCAACCGGCGCCTGAACCCGTCCGGTCTGGCGCGACCCTCGTCCTTCGCCGGGACTCTATGCTTGCCGCCCGCCGGCAGGCACCCCCAGGTGCCGGCGCCCGGCAATCCAGGAAGCGCCTCGATGACCCTGCAATCTCCCTACGCCCGCCTGCGCCATCTGGCCTGCGCCCTCGTCCTGGCCGTGCTGATGATGGGCGTCGCCGCTGCCGCCCCACCTGAGGATGGCGCGGCGTCCTGGGCCGGCCGCACGGTGCTGGTCACCGGTTCGACCGATGGCCTGGGTCGGGACGTGGCGCTGGCGCTGGCCGCGCGCGGCGCGCACGTGATCGTGCACGGTCGCAACCGGGAACGCGGGGCGGCGGTGCTGGCGCAGATCGCCGCCGACGGGCGCGGCTCGGCGGAATTCATCGCCGCCGACTTCGCCTCGCTGGCAGCGGTCGATGCCTTCGCCGACCAGGTGCTGGCGCGGGCGCCGCGCCTGGACCTGCTGATCAACAACGCCGGCATTGCCCTGCCGGCCGACGCCGGCCGGCAGACCAGCGCCGACGGCCACGAACTGCAGTTCGCGGTGAACTACCTGGCCGGCTGGGTGCTGGTGCATCGCCTGCGTCCGGCGCTGGTCGCGGCGGCGCCGTCGCGGGTGCTCAATGTCGCCTCCGGCAGCGCCCACCCGATCGACTTCGACGACGTGATGCTGGCGCGACCCGGCGCCCATCGCCGCGGCTACGGCCAGAGCAAGCTGGCGCAGATCACCATGACCGCCGCCCTGGCCCCGGACTTCGCCGAAGACGACATCACCATGATCGCCCTGCACCCGGCGACCCGCATGGACACCACCATGGTGCGCGGCCTGGGCGCGACGCCGGAGGCCAGCATCGACGAGGGCCGCGACCATGTGCTGGCGCTGGCCGAAGCGGCGACGTTGCAGGCCGGCCGCTACTACCGTCACGGCGTACCTGCCGTACCGCACGCCCAGGCCGGCGACCGCCAGGCGCAGCAGCGCCTGCTGGCGCTCAGCGCCGCGTTGACCGGCATCGGCGGCGATTGACGGCGACCGCCGTCTGCCACGGCCTGGGCGCGCCGCCCTGCGGCCCCGCCCCCGGTCACCCGCGCACTTGCTACGATAGCCTTCGTCGTCGCGCCAGGGACCCGGTGCGAATCCCGCCCTGCGCCCGGCGCGGGCGGGGCCGCTGCCGCGGTGTTCCGGCACGACCCCCTGCCCAGCCATGAACAGACCGATGGACAACGCCGCAGCTCTGGCAGGCCACCTCACCGGCGCGTCGCCGCCGCCGCGCTTCAGCTACCGGTTCGGCACCGCGGAGTTCGACGAGGCGCGCTACGAGCTGCGCGTCGCCGGCCTGCCGGTCGAAGTCGAGCGGCGCGCGCTGGAGGTGCTGGCCTGCCTGCTGCAACGCGCAGGCGAGGTGGTCGGCAAGGACGAACTGCTGGATACGGTGTGGGCCGGACGGGTGACCGTCGAGAAGGTGCTGGCCAACGCCGTCGCCAAGCTGCGCCGCGCCCTTGGCGAGGCCAACGCCGCGCAGATCGTCACCCAGGCGCGCGTCGGCTATCGCCTGGCCGGGCCGGTGTCGCGGCAGCCGGTCGGCGCAGGGCACCGCATCGGGCTTGCCCTCGCCTCCGGCCAGGCGGTGCCCGGTCGCGAGAACTTCGTGCTGCGCGAGGCGCTGGCCGCGCGCCGCGGCAGCGAGGTCTGGCTGGCGGCGCATACCAGGACGCGCGAGCGGCGGGTCTACAAGTTCGCGCTGGAGGGCGAGGGGATCCGCCAGCTCAAGCGCGAGGCGACCCTGCTGCGCGTGCTCGACGCCGCCGCTGGCGAGGCCGGCTGTTTCGTCGAGCTGATCGACTGGCGCTTCGAGGCGCCGCCGTACTTCCTGGAACTGGCCTGGGCCGGAGAAAACCTGGCCGAGTGGGCCGGTCGGCATCTGGCGGGCATGGACCGCCGGCAGCGACTGGATCTGTTCCTGGCGATCGCCGATGCCGTCGCCATCGCCCATGCCGCGGGCGTCCTGCACAAGGACATCAAGCCGGCCAACATCCTGGTCGAGGCCGGACCCGACGCGCCCGTGGTCCGCCTGTCGGACTTCGGTATCGGTCGCCTCGCCTCGCCCGATGGCCTCGAGCGTCTGGGCATCACCGCGCAGGGCCTGACCGTGACCGACAGCGTCGGCAGCGAGCTGGGCTCCGGGACGCTGCACTACGCGGCGCCCGAAGTGCTGGCCGGACAGGCGTCGACCACCCGCAGCGATGTCTATGCGCTGGGCGTGCTGCTGTTCCAGCTGCTGGCCGGCGACCTGCGCCGGCCGATGGCCTCGGGATGGGAGCGCGACGTCGACGATCCGCTGCTGTGCGGGGACATCCGCGCGGCCACCGACGGCCGCCCCGAGGAGCGTCCCAGCAACGCCGCCGAGCTGGCCGAGCGCGTGCGTTTGCTGCAGGCCCGCCGGGAAGCGACGGAGCAGGCGCAAGCACTCGAACGCGACATGGCACAGGCCCGCGAGGCGCTGTCGCGCAGCCGCGCACGCCGCCCCTGGGTGGTCGCCTCGCTGCTGGTGCTGGCGGGTGCCCTGCTCGTCGTGCTCGGCCTGCAGCAGCGCACCGACCTGGCGCGCAACCAGGCGCAGGCGCAATTGCAGCGCGCCAACGCCATGCTGCGTTTCCTGGAGGAGGACCTGGTCGGTCGCGGCAATCCCCTGGTCGCGGGCCAGGGCGCGCAGGTGCCGTTCCGCGACGTCCTGCTGGCCGCGCGCGATCGCCTGACGGCGCGCTTCGCCGATCAGCCGCTGACCGCCGCGCGGATGCGGCTCAGCCTGGCCACCCTGTTCAATACCCTGGATCTGTGGCCGGAGGCGCTGGCCGAGACCGGGCAGGCGCTCGCGTTGCTGGAAGGACAGGGCGCGGCCGGCGCGGACGACGCCGTTCGCGCCCGCGCAATGCGGGTCAAGCTGCTGACACGGCTGGCGCGCATGGAGGAGGCACGCACCGAACTGGCGGCACTTGGCGAGCCTGGCCTCGCTGCCGAGTCCCAGGCCTGGCGGCGCTTCCACCGGGCCTCCGCGCAGGCGAGCTACCTGATGGTCACGGGCGCGCTGGCGGAGGCGGCGCCGGTGCTGGAGTCGGCTCTTGCCGCGCACGATCTGATCTGGCCGGAGGGCGGGGCGCAGCGCGACAGCCTGGTCCTGGACCTGATCCACGTGGAGTCCTTCGGCGGCCAGGGCGAGCGCGCGATCGCCCGTTTCGAGGCGTTCGTGGCCGAACTGGCGGCACGGCCGGGCGACCACGCCAGCCTGCGTGCACTGGCGCAGTTGCGGGTGGCACGGGCAGTGAGCCTCGGCGGCGACCATGCCAGGGCTGAGGCCCTGCTGCTGGCCGCACGGCCGGTGATCGCCGAACGCTTCGGCGAGGAGCACAGCCAGATGCTCGGCCTGCTGGCCGAACTGCTCGGCGTGCACTTCCGGCAGGGTGCCTGGACGCAGGCCCTGCCCCTGGCCCGGGACGTCCATGCGCGCATGGCGGCGACCCTGGGCGAGCAGCACATCCTGACCCTGGTCAGCCTGTCCAACGTCGGCCGCACGCTGTTCGAGGCGGGCCAGGCCCAGGCGGCGGCCGATGCGCTCGACCAGGCGCTGGCGGGCCTGGCGGCAACGGCCGGGCCGGACTCGCCGCAGGCGCACGACGTGCTCTTCTACAGGGTCGCCACGGCGCTGGCCCTGGACGATGCCGATACCGCGCGGACCGGGCTCGCGCGCCTGCAGCCGGGTCAGCTGGAAAAGCTGCGCGCCACCGGCGTCTGGGACGAGGCGGTGGCGGTGCAGGAGGGCCTGCTGGCGAACCTCGAGGGCGACGCGCCCCGGGCGCTGCACCTGCTCGACCAGGCATTGCCGGTGATGGCGACCGCCGAGGGCCATGCCCGAAGCCGACTGCTGGCCAGGGCCCTGCAGGTGAGGGAGGGACTGGCAGCCGCCAACGCGCCGGCGGTACGCTGAGCCCATCGCGCCGGGTCGCACCGGTCCGACGGTTGCGCGCCGGCATGCGCACGATGCCGATCCGTTACCCGGCCGGGGAGATTCGCGCAGGCCGCTGGCCCAGGATGGCCGTCGCGCCGCGGGCAGGTCGTTGCGCTGGCCTCACCCCCTGGAGGTCCTGCGCGGGACACCCGCGGCGATTCTTCCGCCACCGCCCACAGGAGCCCCCTATGCGTATGCCTGTCCTCACCCTGTCACGGGCCGCCGTCGTCGCGCTGGCGGTACTGGCCGGGCCGGTCGCCGCCGAGCCGGCGTTCGAGCTTGGCGTGCCGCAACCGGACGGCAGCCTTGCCGCCAGCCTGGTGGCCGGCACCAGCCAGACCCTGGAACTGCGCGGGGTCTGGCGCGACGGCTGCGTGCCGCGGCTGGCCGGTGTTGCCGGCACCGGGCTGCGCCGGACCGTGCACCTGGAGGTCGCGGACGCGGGCAACCGCGTATGCCTCCAGGTCCTCACGCCCTTCCGCATCGATGTGCCGGCGGTCTGGTTCGATGAATCGACCGTCGGCGTGGCGGAGGTGGTGGTGGTCGAAGTCGGTGCCAACTGGCTCAGCCGCAACAGCCTGGCGGTGCAGCCGGCCCAGGGCGGCGACGCGGTCAGCGCCCACCCGGTCGCCGGCGGCTGGTCCGACCCCGCGGTGCCCGGCTCCGGCCTGTTCCTGTTCCACGACCGCGGTGAGGAACGCGACCAGGTCTGGGGCTACTGGCTGAACTTCGCCCCGGACGGCAGCTCCACCTGGTACCTGCTCACCGAGGCCCGCTGGCTGCGCGCCGACCGCCTGCGCGGCAGGCTGGTCGCGGTCGAGGGCGCACCCTGGAACTGCGGCTTCCTGCCCTGGCCGGCCTGCCAGCTCCCGGCCCGGCCCGCCGTGCGCATGGTGGGCGACGTCTGGGGCTTCCAGATGACCCTGTCCGGGCCGGACCGGGCGACCGTGGTGTTCGGTCCCCAAGACGCTGCCGCGGGCGGGCCCTCGATCACCGTCGAACTGCAGCGCTTCTGAGCTGCCGCGGGCGCGCCGGCCAGCGGTCCGCGCGCCCGCGCCCTTCCGCTTCGAACACTGCCGGGGTCGGCCCCATCGGGGCCTGCGCCGGTCGGCCGCCTGCGCGCGCCCGAACGCTTCGCCGACGACGCCTGCCAGCGCCGACGCTGACTGAGGTCGCGTAACGCGGCCGTCGGGAACGCACCACGGCGCGAACATCGCAGCGGCCTGCCTGGATCATCCGGGCCAGCGCCCCCTCGGCGTTCGCCGGCCCGGACCGGACGGTGGCGGACGCCCGGCACGCGCGCTCCGCCGCGATCGGCGTGCGCCGTTGCCGATCCGTTACCGCGACGATGCCGCGGCGCGACGACCCCGGGGGCGCAATCGCCCACGCTGCGTTCCACCCCGGCGCTGCCGCAGGAGCGACACGGCTGCGCGGCACGACGAGATCCTCCCCTCATGTCCCGGAACGCCATCATGCTTCGACGCCTCCTCCTTCTCGCCGCCGGCAGCCTCGCCCAGGCGGCCCAGTCCCAGCCGACCGACCCCGCCTGGCAGGTCGTGCTGGCCAACAGCGGCGCCGACCTGGTGCTGCCCGCCCTGCTGCCCGCGCCCGCCAGCTTCGAGCTGCGCCAGGTCAGCCTGGGCGACGCCGATGGCGGCATCGGCTTCACGCGCTGGACCGGCAGCAGCCAGCAGGCGCTGTGGGCGCAGCGTCTCGGCACCCTGGTCCCTTATGCGGAGCTGCTCGCCACCGGCCAGCTTGGGCCGGGCCGCACCGGCGCCGAATCCGGCCATGCCTTCCGCACCCTGTGGTGGCGGCAGGACGCGGGGGCCGGTCCGCACCGGGTGTTCGGCGCCCGGGCCGGCGACCCGACCCAGCCCGTCGACGCCGCGACCTTCGGGATCTGGACCTGGAACGGCCAGCGCAACCTCGAGATCGCCCGGCTGGCCGCTGCCGGCGCGCTGGCGCCCGGTTTCGATCCGGGCATCGAGTTCACCAGCTTCGGCAACACCGCCAGCGCCGGCTACCCCAACGCCCGGGCGCTGCCCGACGGCCGGACCCTGATCCAGGCCAGCGTCACCGGCGGCTGGCGGGCGCTGGTCGCGCATTCGCCGGGCACCGGCAACCGGGGTTGCCTGCTGGAAGGATCGAGCCATCCGGCCTGGTCGCCCGGCATCGAGGCGAACGCCTTCTTTCATGCCGGCGCCAACGGCAGCCTGATCCAGTTTCCCGCAGCAGGCAGTGGCGGCGAGGTTCTGGTCGCCGCGGCGTGGCGCGTCACCGGCAGCGGCAGCAACCGCTTTGGCGTGTTCCGCATCTGCGCAGGACCGCCCACGGCGCTGGCCCTGAGCGGCGTGTCCGGGGCCCAGGGTCCGGGCCTGGCCGACCCCGGCGCGGTGATCACCGAATTCGGCAGCGTGCGCGCCGGTTACGACGGCAGTGCCTTCTTCTGGGCGCGCGGCACCGGTGCCGGCGGCAGCTTCATCGGCGGTTTCCACCACGCCGGCGGCCTGAACCGGCCGCTGTGGCTGAACGGCACCCAGGGCGACCTCGGTCCCGGCTACGCCACTTACAGCTTCGACCAGGGCTCGGCGCCGATCCTGCAGGCGGCCGGCGGCGTCGCCCTGCTCAACACCACGATCCGGCCGGCCGCGGGCACCACTTCGGTGCGCGGACTCTGGCGCATCGTGCCGGGCCAATCGCCGCAACCGCTCGCCATCGTCGGCGACACCGGCGCCTATTCCCCGGCCCCGGGCCGTGCCTGGCGCAGCTTCGCGCACACCCAGGTCCTGGACGACGGCACGGTCCTGATCCTGGCCGAGGTCGGCAACCCGGTCGCCGTCGGCGTCTGGCGGCTGACGCCTGGCGCGGCCCCGGTGCAGGTGCTCGCGGTCGGCGACCCGGTGCGCGTGCCGACCCCGTCCGGCCTGCAGATGCGCGCCGTCACCGGCATCATCGACACCTTCTTCGACACCCCCGAACCGGGCATCGACGGCTGGGCCAGCCGGCAGGGCGAGCTGCTGGTGCGCGCCAACGTCGAGGGCCTGCCCGGCACCGCCCAGGTCGTCCTGCGCGGCCGGCCGGCGCGCGGCGACCGGCTGTTCGGTCACGGCTTCGATTGAGGGTGCCGGCTCGCCCACCGGCACGGGCGGCGGAAGTCAGGATCCGAACCCGTCCGCGAAGATCGGTTGCTCGACCAGGTTGCCGCGCAGCTCGCCGCCGGGGAAGGCGCTGGTGTGCAGGTTGAAGTAGGCGCGGCCGGTGCCCATGGCGTCGACCAGGGCCGCCCGCGCGGCCGCGAGGTTGGGATGGATGCCGAGGAAGGCGGAGTTGTAGCTGCCGGGCGCGTCCATGTCGAAGCCCTGGTTGTAGTTGCCGGCCTGCACGCCGGCCGGGAAGCCGGGGAAGCTGGGGGTTGGAGAGGCGACGCCGATGTTGCTGCCGCCGGGCGTGGCGGTGCAGCAATGGATATGGGCGGCCGTGGTGCCCGCGGTGAGGCCGGCAAAGCTGGTCGAGACCACCATTACCAGACTGGCCGGGTCGAAGCTGACCGTGACGCTTCCGGTGCCGGCGGAGGCGTTGGGCGGGATTTCGGCCGCACCCGACAGGGTGGCGGTGTAGACGACCTGGGCCAGGCCCGGGCCCGGGGCCAGGGAGGCGACCGCGGCGAGGGCGGCCAGGACGAACGCGGTGGGACGCAGGGTGGCCATGGGCACCTCCCGGAAAGGCGTCGGCCGCCGGTCGGGACGGCCGGCGCCCGCCCAGCATAGTCCCGTGCGGCGGCGCCTGCCTGCCGGCCGGGACTATAGTCGGCTGCGTCCCGTCCGATGGAGCCGCCCCGATGCGCCCGACCGCCCCGCTTTGCCTGCTGGTCCTCGTCCTCGCACTGGTCGCGCCGGTTCCTGCGGCGCAGGCTGCGGAGCCGCCCGCCCGATCCGGCAGGACCGCACTGGTCACCGGCTCCACCGACGGCCTGGGCCGCGAGCTGGCGCTGGCGCTGGCGGCGCAGGGCGCGCACGTCATCGTCCATGGCCGCAACGCCGCCCGCGGCCAGGCGGTGATCGACGAGATCGCCGCCGCGGGGCAGGGCTCCGCGGAGTTCGTCGCCGCCGATTTCGCCTCGCTCCAGGGCGTGCGCGACTTCGCGGACGCCATCGCCGCCCGCCATCCCCGGCTCGACCTGCTGGTCAACAACGCCGGCATCGCCATCACCGGCGCCCAGCCGCGGCGGACCAGCGAGGACGGCCACGAACTGCAGTTCGCGGTCAACTACCTGGCCGGCTGGATCCTGGTGCATCGGCTGCGCCCGGCGCTGTCGGCGGCGGCGCCGTCGCGGGTGGTCAACGTCGCCTCGATCAGCGCCCACGACATCGACTTCGACGACGTCATGCTGGAGCAACCCGGGGCCAGCGCCCGCGGCTATGGCCAGAGCAAGCAGGCGCAGGTGACCATGACCGCGGCGCTGGCGCCGGCGTTCGCCGCCGACGGCATCACGATGATCGCGCTGCACCCGGCGACCCTGATGGACACCACCATGGTGCGCGAGATCGGCGTGCCGCCGCGCACCACCGTTGCCGAGGGCCGGGACACGGTGATGGCCCTGATCGATGCCCCGACCCTGGTGCCCGGTGCCTTCTACGTCGACGGCAAGCGGGCGCCCCTGGCGGCGCAGTCGGAAGATGCCCGGGCCCAGGCCCGACTGCTGGCGCTGAGCCGGACGCTCACCGGCGTCGGCAGCCACTGAGACCCAGCAGCGGCCACCCGGGCAGCCGGTGCCTGATCGATGCCGGCCACCCGGGGCGCGCATCCGGGGGCCGGGAGCGGTCCACCCCCCAGGACTCCGCCAGCGTGCCGGTGCTGGATGCGTTCCGGCCATGACTTCCGGCCCGTTCCCCGACACCGCCGAAGCCCGATGCTGGGCGTCCTGTCCTGTCCGGAGCCTGCTGGTGAAAGCCGTCCTGTCCGTGTTGCCGCTGAGTGTCGTCCTGCTGGCCGCCTGCAGCCAGTCCCCGGCACCGGCGGACACCGCCGCCACGCCCGCCGTGGCCACGGCCGCGCCGGAGGTCCAGCGTCCGGCCCGCACCTATCGCATCGAGGATTTCGTCGAGAGCACCAGCATCGGCGGCGCCAGCTTCTCGCACGACGAGTCGCGCATCCTGTTCTCCTCCAACCGCAGCGGCACCTGGAACGTCTACCACCTGCCGGTGGCCGGCGGCGACTGGACGCCGGTGACCCAGGGCAACGGCGACAACAGCTACGCGGTGGCGTTCTTCCCGGCCGACGACCGCATCCTGCTGACCCGCGACCAGGGCGGCAACGAACTCAACCACCTGTACGTGGTGGAGGTCGACGGCAGCGAGCGCGACCTGACGCCCGGCGAGAACCTGAAGGCGATGTTCGCCGGCTTCAGCCAGGACGGCGACCGCTTCTTCGTGCTCAGCAACGAGCGCGACGCACGCTACTTCGACGTCTACGCCTACGACGCCGGGAGCTACGCGCGCGAGATGATCTACCGCAACGACACCGGCTTCCAGCCCGGCCCGGTCAGCGGCGACGGCCGCCACATCGCGCTCGCCAAGCCGGACACCACGGTCAACAACGACATCTACCTGCACGACCGGCAGACCGGCCAGACCGTGCACCTGAGCCCGCACCAGGGCAACGCCCAGTTCGCGGTCGAGGACTTCGCGCCCGACGACAGCCACCTGCTGTACACCAGCAACGACGGCAGCGAGTTCTTCCGGCTGCGCCGCTTCGACCTGGCCAGCGGCGAACACGCCGACGTCCAGCGGGCCGACTGGGACATCGTCTACGCCCGCTACTCCCAAAACGGCCGCTACCGGGCGGTCGGCATCAATGCCGACGGTTCGGTGATGGTCGAGCTGTACGAGGCCGCCAGCGGCGCCCGGGTGCCGTTGCCGGCGCTGCCGGCCGGCGAGATCCGCGGCCTGTCGATGGCCCGCTCCGAACAGCGCCTGGCCTTCTACCTCAACGGCGACCGCCAACCCAGCGACCTCTACGCCCTCGAGCTGGGCGGCGAGCCGCGGCAACTGGTCAGGGCGCTGAACCCGGCGATCGATCCGGCCGACCTGGTCGACTCCACCGTGGTGCGCTTTGCCAGCTTCGACGGCATGGACATCCCCAACATCCTCTGGAAGCCGCACCAGGCCAGCGCCGGCACGCCGGTGCCGGCGATCGTGCTGGTGCACGGCGGCCCGGGCGGCCAGACCACGCGCTCCTGGAACTACGTGGCGCAGTACCTGGCCAACAACGGCTACGCGGTGCTCGGCATCAACAACCGCGGCAGCTCCGGCTACGGCAAGACCTTCTTCGCCGCCGACGACGGCAGGCATGGCCGCGAGCCGCTGTGGGACTGCCTGGAGGCGCGCAAGTGGCTGGCCGCCCAGGACTGGGTTGACGGCGACCGCATCGGCATCATGGGCGGCAGCTACGGCGGCTACATGACGCTGGCGGCGCTGGCCTTCCACCCGGAGGAGTTCGATGTCGGCGTCAACATCTTCGGCGTCAGCAACTGGATCCGCACCCTGGAGAGCATCCCGCCGTGGTGGGAGAGCCAGCGCGAGGCCCTGTACGCGGAGATCGGCCATCCCGAGCGCGACCGCGAATTCCTGATGGCGACCTCGCCGCTGTTCCATGCCGACAGGATCGTCCGGCCGCTGATCGTCCTGCAGGGCGCCAATGACCCGCGCGTCATCCAGGCCGAGAGCGACGACATCGTCGCCGCGGTGCGGGCCAGCGGCGTGCCGGTCGACTACGTGCTGTTCGACGATGAGGGCCACGGCTTCACCCGCAAGAAGAACCAGATCGAGGGTTACTCCCGCGTCCTGGCCTTCCTCGACACCCACCTGAAGGGCAAGCAGGTGGCGCCGGGCGGCTGAGCCCTGCGCCAGGGCGGCCGGATCGTCCGGCCGCCACGCGCGCCAGGTGGCGCGCCGACCCGCCATCAGGTCGTCAACGCTCCGGCGCTGTAACGCGCCGGTTTCAGTCCCGTCCCGCCTGGCGCGCGCCACCGCGGCGCTTCGGGACGGCACGCCGCCCGATGGCGCCGCCGACACCGCCCAGCAGCGCCTGCTCGCCCGCCTGGCGGCACGGCCGGCGCGACAGGCGCGACCGATCCGCGGCGGGCTGTGGGCCCTGGCCGGCACCGCCTGCCTGGTGCTGGCCCTGGCCCTGCTGGGGCTCCCCGGTGGCGGCAACGGCCAGGCCTTCGCCGCCGTGCAGCGCCATCTCTCCGATTTCCAGGCATTGCGCATGCGCATCGACCAGCCCCGTGGTTCTTTCGGCACCGCCGGGCAGAACGTTCAGGTGGCGATGCTGCGCAGCGGCCCCATCCGCGTCGATGTCGAGGGCGAGGTCAGCGTGGTGGTCGACCCGGTCGCCGGCCAGGCACTCACCCTGCTCCATGGCCCCCGCCAGGCCCTGCAGTTCCCGCTGCCGGTCCAGGACCTCCTGGGCGACATCGATCCCATGGCCTGGATCGCCGAGATCCGCGACTACCAGGGCCTGGCCGACCGCCTGCCCGAGCCGCGCCTGATCGGCGGGCGCACCGCCTGGGGCTGGGCACTGGAGGTCGACGGCACCCGCGTGCTGCTGTGGGCCACCGAGGACGGCCTGCCGCTGGAACTGACCGTCGATGGCCAGTCGCTGGTCGATATCGGCTTCGAGTTCGACCCTCCCGGTGGCCTGGATCCCGCGCTGTTCTCGATGGCGGTTCCGCCCGGCTACGCCGTGCTGTCGATGCAGCCCTGACAGCGGCCGCGGCGTGCCAGGCGACGGCCCGGGCACGCCGCGGCGGCGTCCGGGAGCCACGCCGGACCGGTGGCTGCGGAATCAGCCACCGGACTCGAAGCCGTCCGCGAACAGGCCGTCGCCCACGACGAAGTTCTGCATCATCCCCTCGTCCTCGTGCTCGAGGTTGTGGCAATGCAGGACGAACAGGCCGGGAACCTCGAAGGACAGGCGCACGTCGACGGTCTCGCCGACCCGCACCAGGACCGTGTCCTTCCATCCGGCATCGGTGGCCAGCGGCGGTCCGCTCCGGGCGGTCACGCGGAACCGGCTGCCGTGCAAGTGCATCGGATGCGGCTGGTTGCCCCGGTTGATGAAGCGCCAGGTTTCGGTGGCGCCCAGGGGCGCAAGGACCTCGATCCGCCCGCCGTCGCGGCTGGCGCCGTGGTTCAGGCCCATGGCGACCCACCCGCTTGCTCTCAGTCGTTCCGCTCGCCCGCACCCAGTTCGCGCCAGAGTGCCTCGTCGAGATCGGACCAGGCTTCGCCGGCAAGTTCCCGTTGCCGGCGCAGCCAGTGCCGGGCGCGGGCAGGATCGCCGCTGGCCAGGGCATGGCGTGCGAGCGCCGCAGCCGCCACCGGATTGCCGTTGCCAGCGGCCCTGCAGTCGGAAAAGGCCAGGTCGTCGACCGGCACCCCGGCCAGGCCGATGCGTGCGCAGGCGGCAGCGGCGACCAGCGCACGGTCGCCGACCGCGCGCGCCAGCGTCAGCGCCTTCTGGACGTCGGCAGCGGCCGCATCCACCGCCGGGCCGGGCAGGCGGGCGCGCAGCAGCAGCGCTTCGACCTGCAGGGCCTCGTCGCCACGCGCCACCGCGACTTCCAGGGCATCGGCCACGGCGCGATGCGCGGTGTCCGGCGCGGCGACCAGGGCCAGTTCGGCGCGCTCGGCGGCCACCCGGAACAGCCCCCGCTGCTCCTGGGCGTCCGTGCACTCGGCCTGTGCCCGCGACAGGTCCTCCCCGGCGCCTGCGAGGTCGCCGCGCAGGCGCGCGACCCGCGCCAGCTTGAGCTGGGCAAGGCAGCGCGCGGCGGGATTGTCGGCGCTGCGCGCCGCCGCCAGGCTGCGCGCAGCCACCGACTGGGCCTCGCGAAGGCGGCCCTGGTCGACAAGGGCATTGACCAGGCGGGCGAGGGTGTCGGACTCCAGCAGGGGATCGCCGTGACGGGCGAACACCGCGGCCGCCCGTTCGTAGCTGGCCTGGGCCGCGGCCGGCCGGGCCCGGGCCATGTCGATGCTGGCCATCGCCGACAGGCTCTCGGCGAGATCGCGTTCCAGTCCCAGGGCCTGCCGGATCGCCAGGCTGCGCTCGATCCAGCGCGCCGCCTCGTCCAGTCGCCCGCGATCCAGCGCCAGGATGCCGAGGTTCTTGGCCACCCGCGCGACCTCGACCTGCTGGTCGGCGGATTCGAACACCGCCAGGGCGCGGCGCATCGCCGCCTCGGCCTCGTCGAAATCGCCGCGGATCGCCGCCAGGCTGCCCAGGTTGCCCTCGGCCGCGGCCCGGCGCAGGCCATCGTTGCCGCCATCGAACAGGTCGCGTGCCGCGAGAAGAAGTGCGCGTGCCTCCTGGTACCGCGACTCGCGCCAGGCCAGCACGCCCTGCCCGGCCAGGGCCTGGCCCTCGTGCAGGCGGTCGCCGCGCGACTGCGCCATGACCAGCAGGTCGTCCAGGGTGCGCCGCCACTCGTCGTTGCGGCGCAGGGTCTGCCAGGCCAGGGACAGCTGGTACCTGGCCGCCAGCAGGGCGGGGTCGGCGGCGATCGCCGATTCCAGGTGGCGCGCGGCGGCCTCCGCGTCGCCGGCCAGGCGGGCGTCGATGCCGCGGGCATAGGCCTCGTTGGCGAAAGCGATGCGCGACAGCGGTTCCGGGCGGGCCGGATCGAAGCCCGGCAGCAGGTGCCGGGTGACGCCGGCGCTGGCCGCCAGGGCGAGGTCGGCGGGCTGGTCGCCGGCCAGTTCCACCGAGGCCGAGGCGCGATCGCCCAGAACCACAAGTTCGACGTGCAGGCCTGCGTCGTCACGACGCAGACGGCCGGCGAACACGTGCCGCACGCCCGTGGCGGTGCCCAGATACTCGGCCTGCGCCTGGGCATCGACCAGGTCCGGGCGCGCTGCCAGCAGGGCGCGGACGCTGGACTGCGCGACCGGCAGCACCCGGCGGTCGTTGGCCAGGGCGTCCACCACCAGGCCCTGCAGGCCCAGCCGGGTCCAGTCCAGCCGGACATCGCCGGTGTCGTTGCGCCAGGGCAGGACGGCGATGCGCAAGGGATCGCGCAGCACCGCCTGCCGCTGCCAGGCGATGCCGGCGACCAGGCCGGCGGTCACCAGCACGCCGGCCGCCACCAGCGAGAGCCAGCGCGGCCGCATGCGCCGGCTCGCCGGGCTGGCCTGGTCGGTGCTCGTCGTCGCCGGCGCGACCGGGCCGACATACCGGTAGCCGGCGCCGCGCACTGCGTCGATCCAGGCCGGATCGCCGCCGCCGGCCGCCAGTGCCCGGCGTGCCTTGGAGACCGCCTGCGCGATCACCGAATCGGAGGCGATGCTGCGTCCCCAGACCTTGGCCAGCAACTCGTCCTTGTCCACCAGGCGCGGGTGCGCGGCGACCAGGTGATGCAGCAGGTCGAAGGCCTTGCGCTCGACGGTCACCGGCCGACCATCGGCGCCATGCAGGCGGAACGCGCCTCGTGCCAGGCGCAGGGCGCCCAGCATCAGGTCCGGCGCGTCCCCAGTTGCCGCCTCCGGGCTGTTCCGCATGAATCCGCTCCCTCATGGCCGCGCGCCATGGCCGGTCCGTCGCCGGGCGGCCAGCCTACACCCCGTGGCCCGCACCGGCCGGATCTGTCCGCCCTTCAGCCGCCAGCCTTGCCGGGCGTGCCGGCCGCTGCATGACGGCGGCCTGAAGAATCGTGAACCCGGGCGCTGGCGGCGCCGGTTCCAGGATTCTTCAGCGAAGGTCAGGCCCGCTTCAAGCTTTCCGGACGGCGGGGATGCAGGGTGGCCGGCATCCCCCAGCCCCGGAGCCCTACATGTCTCCCGTTCAAACCGTGCGACCTTCCGCACGCTGCCCTGCAGTCCTCTTGCTGGCCCTGGTCGCACTGGGCCAGGGTGCGTCGGCCGCCACCTTCACGGTGACCTCCACCGCCGATGCCGGTCCTGGCAGCCTGCGCCAGGCCCTGCTCGACGCCAATGCGACCCCCGCCCCGGACACCGTGGTGTTCGCCCTGGCCGGCCCGGGACCGCACACCATCGCCCTGGCCACGCCGTTGCCGGCGCTGACCGCGCCGGTGCTGGTCGACGGCTGGAGCCAGCCGGGCGCCCAGGTCAACACTCTCGCCGACGGCTGGAACGCCGTGGTGAAGATCGAGCTGGACGGCATCGCCCTGGCCAATGGCCAGGTCGGATTGCGGCTGGCGGCCGCCGGCAGCGAGGTCAGGGGCCTGTCGCTGTACAACTTTCGCGCCCCCAGCCTGCGCCTGGAGGGCGATGATGCCTGGGCACGCGGCAACCTGGTCGGCCTGCGCGCCGATGCCCGCACGCCCGGCAGCGTCGGGTTCGCCGGCCTGCTCGGGGGACAGGGGGCGATCCAGGCGATCCGCGTCAGCGCCAACGGTGGCAGGCGCATCGCCATCGGCGGCCCGGACCCGGCCGACCGCAACCTGGTCGCGGGCCAGACCAATGGCATCAGCGCCAACCAGAACAGCGGCAACATCGAGGACGTGCGGATCGAGAACAACTGGCTGGGCCTGGACGGCACCGGCCTGGGCGTCGTCGCCAATGGCAGCGGCATCTCGGTGATCGGCGCCACCGGCGGCGTGGTGCGCGGCAATGTCATCGTCGCGCCGGGGTCGGCGCATGGCCTCGGTCCCTTCGCCGGCACCGGCCCGGCGCTGCGTCTGGATTTTCAGACCACTGGCGTGCTGGTGCAGGGCAACCGCATCGGCGTCGCGCCCGGGGGCGACGGAACCACGGTCGGTCTGGTGCCTCTGCACCATGCCAGCGACGGCATCCGGATCACCCACGGCGGTACCCAGGACCTCGGCATCGGTGGCGACGGCGCGGCAGCCAATCTGATCGCCCACACCCATGGACCGGCGATCATCGTCACCGGCAACCCGCGCCGGGTTCGGCTGTCCGGCAACCGACTGTGGGACATCGCGGCGCCTCCCGCGGCCGCACCCGCCCTGGCCATCGAGCTGAGCCTGCCGAGCGGCCCGAACAGCAACGACCCGCTGGATGCCGACAGCGGCGCCAACGACCTGCAGAACCACCCTGAGCTGAGCCAGGCCGTCACCGCCGGCAATGCCACGACCGTCCAGGGCGACCTGCATTCCACCCCGGGAACGCCGTTCCGGATCGAGCTGTTCGAGTCCGATGCCTGCGGCGCCTTCGGACGGGGTGTCGCCCTGACCCTGGCCGGGACGGTCGATGTCGTCACCGATGCCGCCGGCAATGCCGGTTTCGCAGCATCGGTACCGTACATCCCGCCTGGCCGGGTGCTGGCGGCGACCGCCACCGATCCCCAGGGCAACACCTCGGAGGTGGGCCCTTGCCTGGTGGTTGGCGGTGGCGCCCGGCCCGGCAGCCTGCGTTTCGGCGTGTCCCGCTACCCGGTCCGCGAGAACGACGGAGCCGTCCTGCTCCGGGTGTTGCGCGTCGGCGGCAGCGATGGCGCCGTGTCGGTGCGCGTCGTCAGCGCCGACGCCAGCGCGATGGCCGGCAGCGACTACCAGGCCGTCGACCAGGTGCTTGCCTGGCCCGACGGCGATGCCAGCGAGCGCGTGGTTGTCGTGCCTGTGGTGTTCGACCTGGTCGATGAGCCGGACGAACACTTCGTCGTGCGCCTGGTCGATCCGGCGGGCGGGGCGCGGCTGGGCAGCCTGTCGGGCACGGTCGTGCCCCTGCTGGACGTGCCGGACGTGATCCTGGCTTCCGGTTTCGAGGCTTGAGCGAAGCCCACCGGACTGCTGCTCGCCGCGATCCTGGCGGCCGCGCCCGCCGCTGATTCCGGGCGCCGCGGCGACGCCACCGGTGGCGCCGGGATCGCCGTGCCCTGGGCGACCGTCGATGCCGGCGCCACGGTGCTGAGCGCCCAGGGTTACCGGCTGTCGGCAACCGTCGGGCAGCCCGATGCCCTGACCGTGCCGATGACTGGCGGCCCCTGGCTGCTGCGAGGCGGCTTCTGGCTCACGCCTGCCGAAGGCGCAGATCGCATCTTCACCGATGGTTTCCAGTAATCCGAACGCCCTGGAGTCGAACATGACCCGTCACTGCCTGCGCCCTCTGATGGCCTCCGTTCTCGGCTTGCTCATCCTGTCCGGGGCGTCCTCCCCGGAAGGCAGCGAGCTGGCCCTTCCCCACGACCAGCTGATGGGCCCGGCCGGCGGCGTCTTCCCGACCGATGCGATCAGCTACCAGGGCGAACTGCTGGCCGACGGCCAGCCCGTCGAGGGCCCGGTCGACCTGCGTTTCTCGTTCTGGAGCGCGGCCGCCGGCGGCAGCCTTTTCAACACCGTGACGATCATTGGCGTGCCGGTGTCGGCGGGGCGCTTCGCCACGGCGGTGCCGGCACTGTTTCCGGACGACGGCCAGGCCGTCTTCATGGAGGTGCTGGTCAACCGCGAACAGCCACCGCAGTTCCACTCCCTGGGGCGCCAGGCGCTGATTGCGGCCCCGTTCGCCGTGCACGCCGAGACCGCGCGGTCGGCCGCTTCGGCGCAGAGTGCCGAAACCGCGACAAGCGCGCTGACCGCCCAGACCGCCGCCTTCGCGCAGGCCCCCTGGATCGCCCAGCCCGGGGGCATCGGCTACGCGGGCCGTGTCGGCATCGGCACCACCGGCGCGCTGGCCCTGCCGCTGGAGGTGCGGGTCGCGGCGGCCGATTCGCTGGCCATGCGCGTCCGCCACCAGGGCACCGCTGGCAACGCCACCGCCTTGCAGGCGGAGGTCACCGGATCCGGCAGCGGCGGCGGCGCGGCGACCGCCATCCAGGGCATCGCCTCGGCCAGCAGTGGTTCCACCATCGCCGTGCATGCCGCCACCTCGAGCCCGTCCGGGATCGGCGTGTTCTCGTTCGCGCAGGCCGTCAGCGGCGCCAGCGACGCGGTGCTGGCCCGCAATGCCAGCTCCGGCGGCATCGCCGTGCGTGCCTGGGCCTCGGCACCGACCGGCACCAGTCAGGCCCTGCAGGCACGCAACGACAGCCCGGACGGCTATGCCGGCTATTTCGTCGGTGCGCGCAACCATTTCTCCGGCCGCGTCGGCGTCGGCGTCACCGCCCCGTCCGACCGACTGCACATCGCGGCCCCTGCCGGCGAGCCCGCGCTGCGGGTGCAGATCGACGGCGCCACCAAGCTGCGCGTCACCGCCAACGGCGGCGTCGCGATCGGTGCCAATGCGACGCCACCGGCCAACGGCCTGTTCGTGGAAGGCGGTATCCAGGTGTCGCCGACCACCCGCTGGCTGTCCATCGACGGCCGCACCTTCGAGGTCAACAACAGCGCCTGGACGGAGGGACAGACCATCGGCACCGCCACCCCCTACCGGGTGCAACGCGTCGACGGGGCGATCCGCGGCGACATGGTGATGAGCGCGCCGGTACATCTGCCCCACGGCGCCTCCGTCACCGAGCTGCGCGCCTGGGTCAACGACAGTTCGCCAGACCACGATGTCCGGGTCAACCTGATGCGGCGCGTGCATGCCACCGGTGTCGCAGCCAGCATGGCGCAGGTCGGTTCGACCGGCGTCCAGGCCGGAGTGGTGGTGCTGTCCAGCGCGTCGATCTCCCCCGCCGTGATCGACAACGAGGCACATGCCTACTATCTGGTGGCGGCATGGACCACTGAAGCGACAGCGGCGCTGGCCGAGCGCAACGCGCTGCTGTCGGCCAGGCTGACCTACCAGGTCGCCTCGCCGATGCCATGATCGGCATCGGCGCGCGCCCGGGCCGGTCGGACCGGGCGCGGCGCGGTCCCGACGTCCGGGGTCATTCCAGCCAGGTCGTTGCCGGCTCCAGTTCAACGCCGGGTGTATCGATCACGCAGCGCCGCAGCCACGGCAGGTGGCCGGCGCCGAAGATCACCACGGCGCGTTCGCCGGCCTGCAGCTGCTGCAGGAGCAGGGCGCAGATGCGCATGTTGCGCTCGAACCAGGCGGCGTTGAGGGCGGCGCCGGGCTGGTCCTCGCCGCTGCCGTAGCGCAGCAGTTCCATGTACCGGCCGTGGCCGGCGTCGATGCGGTCCTGGCGGTTCATCCGCTCAAGGGCGGCGGCGATGCCCCGGGTCTCCTGCAGCGTCTCGATCTCGGCGGTCCAGGCGGCGATCTCGCCCTGGCCGGCGAGCAACGCCTCGCCCTGGCCGTTGGCCTGGGCCCAGGCCATCACCGCCTCGAAGGGAAAACGGCCCTCGACGTCGATGCCGTGCACGCGGGCATGGCCCTGCATGCGCGCCAGCCGGAAGCCCAGCTGCACCACCTCGTTGCGCGAGGCGGGCAGCTCGTCGGCGAGATAGGCGATGTAGCGCTGGTCGGTGATTTCCGCCGGCCACTCCACGAACACCCGGTCGGGGGCGAACTGCGCCAGCCTCTCGACCAGCGCGGCGATCTGCGCCTGGGCCGGCGCTTCCAGCACGTCGATGCTCTTCGTGTTGTGCAGGTCCAGGCCGGGATTGGCGAAGTGCCAGGTGCCCAGCAGCAGGACCCTGGCCGGGGGCTCGGCGGCGCTGGCGGGAAGGCTGGCGAACAGAAGGGCAAGGCAAAGGACAAGGTGACGCATGCGGACATCCTCCGGTGGTGGGCAACGCCGGTTGGATGCCGGCCCTGGCCGGCCGGTTGCCATGACCGATGGCAGGGGTGGCCGGCGTTGCGCCGCAGCATGACCGGTGCACGCCGGCGGCTAGACTCGGCTCGCGACCCGGGTCGCGCCGATCCGCGCGGGCGCCGGCGGCGGTCGCCAAGACACGGAGGTGGGCGTGCACCCGACGGACATTCGCGACCCCGATTACTTCCACAAGGTGGTCGACTGCCAGTGGGCCTGTCCGGCGCACACGCCGGTGCCCGAATACATCCGCCTGATCGCCGCCGGGCGTCATGCCGACGCCTACATGGTGAACTGGCGCAGCAACGTCTTCCCCGGCATCCTCGGCCGCACCTGCGACCGGCCCTGCGAGCCGGCCTGTCGGCGCGGCCGAGTCGAGGAGGGCAACGGCGAGAAACCGGAGCCGGTGGCGATCTGCCGGCTCAAGCGCGTCGCCGCCGACCTCAAGGGCGACGTCAGGGCGCGCATGCCGAAGAAGGCCGCGCGCGGCAACGGCCGGCGCATCGCCTGCATCGGTGCCGGCCCGGCCTCGCTGACCGTCGCCCGCGACCTGGCGCCGCTCGGCTACCAGGTGACGGTCTACGACGCCGAGGCCAAGGCCGGCGGCTTCATGCGCACCCAGGTACCGCGTTTCCGGCTGCCCGAATCGGTGATCGACGAGGAGGTCGGCTATGTGCTCGACCTCGGCGTCGAGTTCGTCGGCGGCCGCCGCATCGAGTCGATGAAGGCGCTGCTGGCCGAAGGCCACGACGCGGTCTTCGTCGGCTGCGGCGCGCCGCGGGGCCGCGACCTGGACATCCCCGGCCGCCAGGAGGCGGCCGCGCACATCCACATCGGCATCGACTGGCTGGCCTCGGTGTACTTCGGCCACGTCGAGCGGGTCGGCCGCCGGGTGCTGGTGCTGGGCGGCGGCAACACCGCCATGGACTGCTGCCGGTCGGCCCGGCGCCTGGGCGGCGAGGCGGTGACCGTGGTGGTGCGCTCGGGCTTCGACGAGATGAAGGCCTCACCCTGGGAGAAAGAGGATGCAATGCACGAGGGCATCCCGATCCTCGACTACCGGGTGCCGCTGGCCTTCGAGCACGAGGACGGACGGCTGACCGGCATGCGCTTCCAGCGCGTGCGCGCCGAGTACGGCGCCGACGGCCGGCGCAGCCTGGTGCCGACCGGCGAGCCCGACGAACTGATCCCCTGCGACGAGGTGCTGGTGGCGGTCGGCCAGGAGAACGCCTTTCCCTGGATCGAGCGCGATGCCGGCATCGAGTTCGACCGCTGGGGCCTGCCGGTGCTCGACAAGGACACCCTGCAGTCCAGCCTGCCGCACGTGCTGTTCGGCGGCGACGCCGCGTTCGGCCCGAAGAACATCATCTGGGCGGTCGCGCACGGCCACGAGGCGGCGGTGTCGATCGACCGCCTGCTGAGCGGTGAGGATCCCCGCGAACGGCCGGCACCGGCGGTCACCCTGGTGTCCCAGAAAATGGGCATCCACGAGTGGAGCTACGACAACGACATCTCGCCCGAGGAGCGCCACAAGGTGCCCTGGGCGCCGACCGAGCTGGCCCTGCGCCGGATCGACCTGGAGGTCGAGCTGGGCTTCGACGACGCAACCGCCTGGCGCGAGGCGCAGCGCTGCCTGAACTGCGACGTGCAGACGGTGTTCGAGGACGGCAAGTGCATCGAGTGCGACGCCTGCGTCGACATCTGCCCGATGGACTGCATCAGCTTCACCGCGAACGGGCCGGAGGACGAGCTGCGCACGCGGCTGACCGCCCCGGCGCTCAATCCCACGCAGGACCTGTACGTGTCCGGGCCGCTGAAGACGGCGCGGGTCATGGTCAAGGACGAGGACGTCTGCCTGCACTGCGGCCTGTGCGCGGAGCGCTGCCCGACCGGCGCCTGGGACATGCGCAAGTTCCTGCTGCACACCACCCAGGCCGGCCCGTCCTGCCGGGACGCCCGTCCGGAGGCGGCATGACGCCGATCGCCGCGGTCAACGACTTCGTCGTCAAGTTCGCCAACGTCAACGGTTCCGGTTCGGCCTCGGCGAACGAGCTGTTCGCCCGGGCGATCCTGCGCATGGGCGTGCCGGTCAGCCCGCGCAACATCTTCCCCTCCAACATCCAGGGCCTGCCGACCTGGTACGAGGTGCGCGTCAGCGAGGCCGGCTGGCTGGGCCGCCGGGGCGGCGTCGACCTGCTGGTGCAGATGAACCCGCAGACCTGGGACGCCGATGTCGCCGAGCTCCCTGCGGGCGGCTACCTGCTGTACGACAGCAGCCGGCCGTTGCCGCCGGGCCGCCTGCGCGACGACATCGTCGTGCTGGGCGTGCCGCTGACCCGGATCTGCGCCGAGCACTACCAGGACCCGCGGCAGCGCCAGCTGTTCAAGAACATCATGTACCTGGGCGTGCTGTCGGTGCTGCTGGGCATCGAACGCGAGGCCATCGTCCGCCTGGTCGGCGAGCAGTACCGGGGCAAGGAAAAGCTGCTGGAGGCCAACCTCGGCGCCCTGGACCTCGGCCGCGCCCACGCCCTGGCGCACTTCCCGGACGGCATCGGCCTGCAGGTGCGCGCCGCCGACGCGGTCGGCGAGCGCATCTTCATGGAAGGCAATGCCGCGGTGGCGCTGGGCATGGTCTACGGCGGCGCCACCGTGTGCGCCTGGTATCCGATCACGCCCTCGTCCTCGGTCGCCGAGGCGTTCCAGAAGTACTGCCAGAAGTTCCGGTCCGGCGAGGACGGCAACCGCCACGCCATCATCCAGGCCGAGGACGAGATCGCCTCGATCGGCATGGTGGTGGGCGCCGGCTGGAACGGCGCGCGCGCGTTCACCGCCACCTCCGGCCCCGGCGTCTCGCTGATGACCGAGTTCATCGGCCTGGCCTACATGGCCGAGATCCCGGCCACCATCGTCAACGTGCAGCGCGGCGGGCCGTCGACCGGCATGCCGACCCGCACCCAGCAGGCCGACCTGCTGTCCTGCGCCTATGCCTCGCACGGCGACACCCGGCACGTGATGCTGTTCCCGGAGGATCCGGCCGAGTGCTTCGCGTTCGCCGCCGACGCCCTGGACCTGGCCGATCGCCTGCAGACGCCGGTGTTCCTGATGACCGACCTCGACATCGGCATGAACCAGCGGCTGTGCGCACCGCTGGCCTGGGACGATGCGCGCCGGTACGACCGCGGCAAGGTGCTGTCCGCCGCGCAGCTGGAGGACGGACGCGAGTTCGGACGCTACCTGGACGCCGACGGCGACGGCATTCCCTGGCGGACCTGGCCGGGCACCCACCCGACCCGCGGCGCCTTCTTCACCCGCGGCACCACCAAGGATCCCTGGGCGCGCTACTCCGAGCGTGGCCCGGACTATGTCTACAACATCGAGCGCCTGCGCCGGAAATGGCGCACCGCCAGCGACCTGGTGCCGGCGCCGGTGCCGACCGCGGCGGCCCAGGGCGCCCGCGCCGGGGTGATCCACTACGGCTCGACCAGCCCGGCGATGGCCGAGGCGCTGGCGGCGCTGGCCGCCGCCGGCCTGCACCTGGACGCGCTGCGTCTGCGCGCCTTTCCGTTCCCGCAGTCGGTGCTGGAGTTCATCGAGGACCACGAGCGCGTGTTCGTGGTCGAGCAGAACGCCGACGGCCAGATGCGCATGCTGCTGGTCAACGAGTTCGGCGTCGATCCGGCGCACCTGGTGCCGGTACTGCATTACGACGGCACGCCGATCACCGCGCGCTTCATCGTCGATGCGATCACCGCGGTGCTGGGCGCCAGCCCGGTCCGCCCGCAACCGGAGCGCGTGTCATGACCTGGATCGCCAAGCCCAGGCTGCACCACCCCAGCCTGTCCCGCAACGCGGTCGGCTACACGCGGCGCGACTACGAGGGCAAGGTCTCCACCCTGTGCGCCGGCTGCGGCCACGACTCGATCTCGGCGGCGATCATCCAGGCCTGCTGGGAGCTGGACATCGAGCCGCACCGGGTCGCCAAGCTGTCCGGCATCGGCTGCAGCAGCAAGACGCCGGACTATTTCCTGGGCAACTCGCACGGCTTCAACACCGTGCACGGCCGCATGCCCTCGGTGCTGACCGGTGCCAACCTGGCCAACCGCGGCCTGACCTACCTGGGCGTGTCCGGCGACGGCGATTCCGCCTCGATCGGCATGGGCCAGTTCGTGCACGCGATCCGGCGCGGCGTCGACATGGCCTACATCGTCGAGAACAACGGCGTGTACGGCCTGACCAAGGGCCAGTTCTCGGCGACCGCCGACCAGGGCTCGGTGTCCAAGCGCGGCGTCGCCAACTCCGATGCGCCGATCGACCTGGTCGGCCTGGCCCTGCAGCTGGGCGCCACCTACGTGGCGCGCGGCTTCTCCGGCGACAAGACGCAACTGGTGCCCCTGATCAAGGGTGCGCTCGGCCACCGCGGCGTCGCCATCCTCGACGTCATCAGCCCCTGCGTGGCCTTCAACAACCACGCCGGCAGCACCAAGAGCTACGACTACGTGCGCGAGCACAACGACGCGGTCAACCGCCTCGACGTGATCGAGGGCCGCGCGGCGATCGCCGTCGACTACGCGCCGGGCGAGGCGATCGACGTGGTCCAGCACGACGGCACCGTGCTGCGCCTGCGCAAGCTGGACCCGGACTACGACCCCACCGACCGCCTGGCGGCGATGGCCTACGTCAACCTGCACCAGGCGCGCGGCGAGGTGGTCACCGGCCTGCTGCACGTCGATCCGGCGGCCGCCGACCTGCACGGCCACCTGGGCACGGTGGCCACGCCGCTCAACCAGCTCGGCGTTGCCGAGCTGTGCCCGGGCGCCGCGGCCCTGGAAAAGATCAACGCCGGGCTACGCTGATCCGGCACTGGCGCCGCCTGCGGGCGAGGGTTGCAAAGCCGCGACCGCCGCCTGACGTCGCTGGCGCCCGGGCGCGCTGCGGCAACGGCGCCGGCAACCAGGCGCCGCCCGGCAGCGGCGCGCTCAGCGCAGGGTCTTGAGGGCGCCGGCCCAGGCCAGCACCTGGTCGAGCAGGGCGTTCACCGACTTCTCGTGGTGGGCGGCCGGCTTGAAGCGGGTGAACTCCTCGAAGTCGGTGAACAGCGACAGCATCACCTGGCTGCGCACGTGGGCGATCTGCAATTCCGAGCAGATCGCGCGCAGGTTCTCGATGGCGCGGCTGCCGCCGGCGCTGCCGTAGCCGATGAAGCCCGCCGCCTTGTTGTTCCATTCCTTGTAGAGGAAGTCGATGGCGTTCTTCAGCGCGCCCGAGGTGGCGTGGTTGTACTCGGGCGTGACGAACACGTAGCCGTCGAACGGCGAGATCGCCGCCGACCAGGCGCGGGTGTGGTCCTTGCTGTACCTGCCCTGCGAGGGCGGCACCGGCTCGTCGAGCAGGGGCAGGTCGAAGTCGGCGATGTCGACGACTTCGTAGCTGGCATCGCCACGCTTGTCGGCCAGGCCGTGCGCCCAGCGGGCGACGTCGAGGGCCTTGCGGCCGGGACGGGTGCTGCCGACGATGAAGGCGATCCTGAGCATGGCCGGTCTCCTTGGGGGGAAACCGGCACGTTAGCACCGCGCCCGTTACCGCCCGGTGGACAGCCGGGCGCTCGCGCCCCTCAGCCGGCCAGCCGGCCGATGTCGGCGATCCGTCCGAACAGGCCGTGCAGGCGCGCCAGCAGGGCCAGCCGGTTGCCGCGCACGGCCGGGTCCTCGGCCATCACCATCACCTGGTCGAAGAAGGCGTCGACCGCCGGCCGCAGTGCGGCCAGGCGGGTCAGCGCCGCCTCGTACCGGCGGGCCTGGAACAGCGGCGTGGTGTCGTCCTCGGCGGCGGCCAGCGCCGCGGCCAGGTCGCGTTCGGCATCGACCTCGAAACGGGCCGGATCGACCGCATCGGGCACGGCCTCGCCGGACTCCTGGGCCTTGCGCAGCAGGTTGCCGCAGCGCTTGTTGGCGGCGGCCAGTGCCACGAAGGCCTCGTCGCCGACGAAGGGCAGCAGGGCGCGGTAGCGCTGGTCGAAGTCGACCAGGGAGCCGGTCGGCAGGGCGGCCACGGCATCGAACACCAGGGTGTCGTAGCCGTCGCGCTGCTCGTAGTAGCCGCGCAGGCGTTCGACCAGGAAGCTTGTCAGGTTGAGCGCGCGGGGAGTCGGAGAAACCCGGGACCGACCAAGCGGTGTGCTCCCACGTTGAGCCATTTCCCAAACGGAGTCATCGAGGATCTCGATCGCACGCTCAAAGGTCTTTTGGAGGTCAAGATCTAGTCGGCCTTCGATAAGCGAGCGTGCCAGCCCCAGAGCATTTCGTCGCAGCGCAAACGGATCCTTGTTGCCGGTAGGCTCAAGGCCAGCGTGGAAGCCGCCGACTAGCGTGTCCAGCCGTTCGGCCACTGCCAACACACGTCCCAGCGGGGAGCCAGCGATGCCGTCTCCAGCATTGCGTGGCATGTAGACCTCGTCCAGTGCCACCGCCAATGCTTGACGGTCACTTTCAGTAAGGTCTGCAAGAGCTGCATCCTCAACAGCTAGGTAGCGTCCCGCAATGCCTTGAAGTTCCGGGAATTCACCGACCAGGCGAGAGCGCAGGTCCGCTTTGGACAGCAGTGCTGCGCGGCGTGCCAATCTTGAATCGACGCCGGCAGCAGGCGCGATCTCTGCGGCCAGCTCGGCGACGCGGCCCGCTTTGTCGGCCACGCTGCCCAGTTTGGTCTGGTACGTGACCGTGGACAGTTCACCGTTCATCGCCGAAAGGCCCTGCTTGCGGTCCTCGTCGAAGAAGAAGGCGGCATCGGCGAAGCGCGGGCGGATCACGCGCTCGTAGCCCTGGCGCACCTGCGCCGGGTCGGCGGACTCGATGTTCGCGATGCCGACGAAATGCTCGCTGAGCTTGCGCTGGTCGGCGAAGATGGGAAAGAACTTCTGGTTGGTCTCCATGGTGAGTACCAGGACTTCCTGGGGCACCCGCAGAAATTCGGATTCGAAGCGGCAAACGATGGGCACCGGCCATTCCACTAGGCAACCCACCTCCCTTAGGGTGGTCAGGTTTATGCGGGGTCTGCCGCCAAGCTCGCGGGAAACTTCAAATACCGCCGAGCGGATTTTGTCTTCTCGAGTATTGGGGTCGACAACTACGCGAGCGGAGAGCAGCGCGGACTCATATTCGCGCGGCGAAGCGAGACAGATCGCAGTGGGATGATGGAAGCGATGCCCGTAGGTGGTCCGCCCGCTGCGCACGCCCAGCAGTTCCATGTCTACGACCTCGCCGCCGAGCAGCACCACAAGCCAGTGCACCGGGCGGATGAAGGCGTGCTCGTGGTCGCCCCAGCGCATCGGCTTGGGGATCGGCAGGCCCTTGACCGCGGCGGCCAGCACCTCGGGCAGCAGTTCGGCGGTGGCGCGCCCGGGGTTCTCCTGGCGCAGCACGAAGCGCTCGCCCTTGGCATCGCTGCTGCGCGCCAGGGCGGTCCAGTCGACGCCGGCCTTCTGTGCGAAGCCGAGCAGGGCGCGGGTCGGCTGGCCGTCGGCGTCCAGGCCGATGTTGAGGTAGGGGCCGAGCAGCTCGGTCTGCCGGGTCGGCTGCAGGGCCGGCACCGTGTCGGCCAGCACCGCCAGGCGACGCGGTGTGTACAGCGCGCGCAGCGCGTCGCGCGGCACCTCGATGCCCTGCGCGGCCAGGCCGGCGTGCACGCCGTCGGCCAGCGCCGCGGCCAGCCCGGGCAGGGCCTTGACCGGCAGCTCCTCGCAGCCCAGTTCGATCAGCAACGGCAGTGTCTGGCTCATGGTGTGTCCTGGTGCCTGGGTGGCCGCGACGGGCGCGGCCGGTGCCGGCGCGCGGCGCGCCGGCGGGGTGGGTCGTGCAGGATCAGGCGGCGGCTCGCCCGTTCTTCAGGCCGGGGAAACCGAGCTTCTCGCGCTGCGCGTGGTAGCACTCGGCCACCGCCCGCGCCAGGGTGCGCACCCGCAGGATGTACCGCTGCCGCTCGGTCACCGAGATCGCGCGCCGGGCGTCGAGCAGGTTGAAGGTGTGCGAGGCCTTGCAGACCTGCTCGTAGGCGGGCAGCGGCAGGCCCAGCTCGACCAGGCGCGCGGCCTGCGCCTCGCAGGTGTCGAACCAGGCCAGCAGCGACGGCACGTCAGCGTGCTCGAAGTTGTAGGTGCTCTGCTCGACCTCGTTCTGGTGGAACACGTCGCCATAGGTCACCGGGCCCTGCGGGCCGACCGTCCAGACCAGGTCGTAGACGTTCTCGACGCCCTGCAGATACATCGCCAGCCGCTCCAGGCCGTAGGTGATCTCGCCGGTGACCGGCCGGCACTCCAGGCCGCCGGCCTGCTGGAAGTAGGTGAACTGGGTGACCTCCATGCCGTTCAGCCAGACCTCCCAGCCCAGCCCCCAGGCGCCCAGGGTCGGCGACTCCCAGTTGTCCTCGACCAGGCGCAGGTCGTGCACCAGCGGATCGACGCCGAGCGCCTTCAGGGACTCGAAGTACAGCTCGACGATGTTGTCCGGATTCGGCTTCATCACCACCTGGTACTGGTAGTAGTGCTGCAGGCGGTTCGGGTTGTCGCCGTAGCGGCCGTCGGTGGGCCGGCGGCTGGGCTGCACGTAGGCGGCGTTCCAGGGCTCGGGTCCCAGCGCGCGCAGGAAGGTGGCCGGGTGGAAGGTGCCGGCGCCGACCTCGGTGTCGAGCGGCTGCAGCAGCACGCAGCCCTGCGCCGCCCAGTAGCGGTTCAGGGTCTGGATCAGGTCCTGGAAGGATAGGGCGTCCACGCGCGCTCCGGGCTCGGCGGCAAAGCCCGCAAGTATAGCCGCGGGGCGCTCAGGGGCTGCCGGCCGTCCGGGGAGGGGCGGTCCGGGTGTGCATGGGGCCGCTGTCGCGGCCGGCGAGTTTCGCGCCAGGGCGCGGTCTGTTCTCGTGGCCGGAGCGAAGCGGTGGGGCGACTACCTCTTCCCTGCCCGGCGGCCCGCTGCCCGCGCCACGACGCGACCTCGACGGCCCCGCAGCACATCCCCACCAGGTATTCGGGCGAGTGCGGGCGTAAGGATCGCTGGCGGCAGCGCGCACGTCACGCGAGTCGGGGCAGCGACCGTGCGCGGCCCCTGTCAGCTCGGGCAGATCCGGCGGGGGCGTTCCGCGCCCCCGCCGCAAGAACAGCTCAGCCCGCGGCGCGCTTGGCGGCGGGACGCTTCTTCGGGGTCACCGCCGCGGCGTTGGCACGCGCGCGCGAGCGCCACTGCTTGATGGTGTCGTTGAGCTTGAGGGTCTCGAGGTAGAGCTCGATCGCCTCGTTGGTCACGTCGTACAGCGGTCGGCCCATGACCGCGGCGACGGCCTTCAGGGAGTCACGGTAACGCTTGGCGACGCGCAGGCTGGCGTCGCGGGTGTCATCGGCGGGTTCAGTGCTCATGGTCGGGTGATCTCGTTGGAATGGTAGGAATGGTCGAGAGCCGTCCGGCCCCAGTCGGGACCGGGCCGCAGGCGGCGCGCACACCCTTGCCGGGGGGCGCGTGGAGTCGGGGCGCGACCCCCGGAATCCACAGGTGCAACGCGTCGCCATTGCGGACAACCGGACCAATGCGACCGAATGCCCGCAATGGCGCCTTATACCATAAGTTGCGCAGTGAAATCACGTCCCGCCGGGCGGGTCGGGCGGTGGCCGCGCGACCGTGTCGTCCTGCCGCGAACGCCGTCCTGCCGCGGGCGTTCTCAGGCGCCGGGCTGGTCGGCCGGGCGGCGGGCGACCAGGCGGGCCGCGGCGACCAGGCCCAGCTCGAACAGCAGCCACATCGGCACCGCCAGCATCACCTGCGAGAGGACGTCGGGCGGCGTGACGATGGCGCCGATCACGAACGCGCCGACGATCACGTAGGGCCGGCCACGGCGCAGCCGCTCGACGTCCATCCAGCCGGTGGCGACGATGATGATGGTCGCGACAGGCACCTCGAAGCTGAGGCCGAACGCCAGGAACAGCATCAGCACGAAGTCCAGGTAGCGGCCGATGTCGGTCATCATCGCCACCCCGTCCGGGGTCATGCTGGCGATGAAGGTGAACACCACAGGCATCACCAGGAAGAAGGCGAACGCGCAGCCCAGGTAGAACAGCAGGGTGCTGGAGACCAGCAGCGGCACCGCCAGCCGCTTCTCGTGCCGGTACAGCGCTGGTGCGACGAAGGCCCAGGCCTGGTAGAGGATGTAGGGCATGGTCGCCAGCAGGGCGACGAAGAACGCCATCTTGATCGGCGTCAGGAACGGCCCGGCGACCTCGATCGCCACCAGCTGGCTGCCTTCGGGAAGGCGTCCGAGCAACGGCTGCGCCAGTGCCGCATAGATCTGCCGGGCGAACGGAACCAGCACGACGAACACCAGCAGCACTGCGGCGACCGCGCGCAGCAGGCGGTTTCGCAGTTCGGCCAGGTGCTCGATGAAGCTCAGTTCGGCGTCCTGGCTGGCCTCGGGATCAGGGGTTGTCATCGGGGCGGGCCGCCGGCGGTTTGGGGCTGTCGCCCGCGGCGCTGCGCCCGGCCAGGTCGTCGCGCAGCCGGGCCAGGCTGGCCATGGCCTCGTCGTCGCGCAGCGCCTGGCGGCCCTGCTCGAGCTCCCGCTTGAGCTCGTCGGCAGCCAGCTCGCGTTCGATGTCGGCCTTCAGGCCCGACCAGCTGCGTTGCGCCCGGCGCAGCAGCGCCCCGGCGGTGCGCGCGGCCCCCGGCAGGCGCTCGGGGCCCAGCACCAGCAGGGCGACCACGCCGATCAGGGCCAGCTCGGGCATGCTCAGGTTGAACATGGCGGCAGCCGCCAGGGATCAGTCGCGGCGCTCGCCCCGGCCAGCCTCCTGGACGTCCGGGCGGGTCGCAGCGGGGGGCGGCGGATCGGCCTCCAGCTTGGCCTTCTCCTCGTCGCCGGACAGGCCCTTGCGGAAGCCGCGGATTGCCTCGCCGAGGTCGCCGCCCAGGTTGCGCAGCTTCTTTGTGCCGAACAGCAGCACCACCACCAGCAGCACGATCAGCCAGTGCCAGATGCTCGTGAAACCCATGGCCTATGCTCCTGCAGGTGGGCCGCCCATGTTAGCTCAGCGCCAACGGCGCCGCGATGGCGGCTCAGCGGTTGGTGTACTCCTCCAGGCGGTCGCGGAAGTCCACGATCGCGCCAGGCACGTTGGCGACGCCCCCTTCGAAGATCCGGCGCGGCGTGACGTTGCGCCCGAAGATGCGCTGGTTGGAGCGGTGGTCGATGCTGATCACGCTGCCGTCGAGGGCGACCCCGGCGAACAGCCCCCGGCTGCGCGAATAGGAATAGATCTCGGCGCGCAGCTGGCCGTCGGTGGAGGCGGCGGCGCTGCGCCCGACCGGTCCGGCAGCGACCGAGGCGTCGGCGCCCATGGTGAACTTGCCGTTGACGATGGTGTCGACGCCGCGCTGGCTGCGGAACACCAGGATCACGTCGGTGGCCTGCACGCCGGCCTGCCAGCCGACGCTGCCGCCGCTGATGCGGATGAAGCTGGGATTGCTCCAGGTGCCGTCCGGGCTCTTCACCGAGAGCATGCCGCGACCATGGCGGCCGCCCAGCACCAGACCGGCCTTGACCACGTCGGGGATCACGGCGATCGCATGGGCATCGCGCAGCATCGCCTGGGGCAGGGCGCTCTCGGGCATCCGCATGACCTCGTCGAGCACGCGCACCGCATCCTCGGCCTTGGCGACCAGCGCGGGATTGGCGTGTGCCAGCGAGATCGGGAGGATGAACAGGGGCAGCAGGGCGGCGAACAACAGGCGCAGGTGCGGCATGACGGACCTCGGCAGGCTGGGGACCCGGGCACTATGCCCGCGCGGCGGTCAATGGCGGATTAACGGTCCGTTGGAACGCGACCGTCCCGGTCGATTCAAGTCTCGCCCGCCCGGTGACCGGCCCGGATGGCCGGCTGGCAATTCAAATGCTTGCGCGGCCGTTCTGCCAGGCGACCCGCCCTGGTCGCAGCCAGCGGCATGCGCTCCGACGGCCTGTGGGCGACGCTCCGGCGCAGCGGCAAGACACCCGTCCTGGCGACCGGGCCACCAGGCATCGGCGATCGCAGGCGGGGATTCAGGCCGGGCGCCGGCGCAGGCCGGCACCGAGCACGGCGAGCACCAGCAGCAGCAGGGCCGGCCAGGAACCGGTCGGCACGCCGACCGGCGACGTCGGTGGCGGCGTGCCGGACACGTCGCAGCGGGTCGGGGTGATCGCCAGGCCCTTGACGCCGACCCGGGTGGTCGGGCCGGGGGTCGCTGCGCCGCTGTCGCGATCGATACGCAGGATCCGGCTGGGCTGCGGCTGGCCCTGGCCATCGACGATATGGCCAACCGCCCAGAGGTTGCCGGCGGTGTCGAAGTCCATGCCGGCATTGGCCAGCACGATGTCGCCGCTGAAACGACCGACCAGGCTGGTTGTGGCGTTGGCGAGGTCGATGCGGTACAGGCCCTCGTCGCCGGCGATGCCGATGCCGTAGGCCTCCTCGCCCCGTACCGCGATGTCGGCGATGCGCACCCCGAGGCGGCCCTCGGCGCCGATCACCGTGGCCTGGCCGGTCAGCTTGTCCAGCCGGTACAGGCTGCGACGGGTCGGCGACACCATCAGCAGCCGGCCCTGGCAGTCGAACGCGAGGCCGGGATCGAGCTCTCCGCTGGTGCCCAGGCGCAGATTGTCGATCGGCCGGTCGAGCGTGGTGGCGGTGCCCTGGCTGGTGGAGATGGTCACCAGGGACTTGCTGGCGTCATTGACGCCGTACAGGAAGGTGCTGGTCTCCAGTGCCAGGCCCTCGACATCGGACTGGATCACGCTGGAGCCGGGCGCGGTCAGATTGAGCGGGCCGATCCGGTCGCTGCTGCCGGTCGCAAGATTGACCCGCCAGAGGTTGTCGTGGGTGCCGTCGTTGGTGGGGTCGGCGGCATTGACGATGAAGCCGAACGGCTGGGCAAGCGCGCCCGTCGCGCCGGATCCGAGGATCGCGCAGACGAGGAAACCGGCAACTGTCCGGTTCGAGGCCATCACCAAATGCACCGCAGGGCTTGCTAGTTATGGCCTCCAGCCTAGCAGGAAAGCCGGACTGGTCAAGTTCTGACCGCCGCCATCCGCGACCGGCACCCCGCACCGCCGGGATCGCGGTCGCGTGGACGCGACCGTCAGGCGCCTTGGCCTATGCTTGTCGCCTCCCGTCCGCGACCGTGCCCGCCGATGCCGCCAGCCGCCCCGCCCGACCCCGCCCGGGTCCATGCCCGTCCGGAGCGGGCCGCCGTCCTGCTGGTCAACCTCGGCACCCCGGACGCGCCGACCCCGGCTGCGGTGCGCCGCTACCTGGCGCAGTTCCTGTCGGATCCGCGGGTCATCGAACTGCCGCGCTGGTTCTGGCTGCCGCTGCTGCACGGGGTGATCCTGCCGGTGCGCTCGCGCCGTTCCGCACATGCCTATGCCGGCGTCTGGGGCGAGCGCGGCTCGCCCCTGCTCAGCCACAGCCAGGACCTGGCCGGCGCGGTCCAGGCCCTGGTCCCCGACGGCGTCGAGGTCGCGCTGGCCATGCGCTACGGCAATCCCTCGATTCCGGATGTCCTGGCCCGCCTGGATGCCGACCGCGGCCTTCGCCGTCTGCTGGTGCTGCCGCTGTATCCGCAGTACTCGGCGACCACCACGGCCAGTGTGTTCGACGCCCTGGCCGACCACCTGCGTGGCCTGCGCTGGCCGCCCGAGCTGCGCCTGGTCAACGACTACTGGCGCGAGGACGCCTGGCTGGACGCGGTCGCGGGATCGATCCGCGCGCACTGGCAGGCGCACGGTCGCGGAGAGCGGCTGCTGTTCTCCTTCCATGGCATCCCGGCACGCTACTTCCGTGCCGGCGACCCTTACCACTGCCAGTGCCAGGGCGGCGCCCGGCGGATCGCCGAGCGCCTGGGCCTGGCCGATGGCGACTGGCAGCTCTCCTTCCAGTCGCGGGTCGGCCGCGAGGAATGGCTGCGCCCCTATACCGACGAGACCGTGGCCGGCCTGGCGCGCGCCGGGGTGCGCCACCTGGACGTGGTCTGCCCAGGCTTCGCCGTGGACTGCCTGGAGACGCTGGAGGAGATTGCCGTGGAGAACCGCGACGCCTTCCTGGCGGCGGGCGGCAAGGCCTTGAGCTACGTCCCGGCCCTGAACGCCAGCGCCGGCCATGCCGCCGTGCTGGCCGGCCTGGTGCGTCGCCACGGCCAGGGCTGGCCGGAGTTCGCGCCGGGCTGGCAGCCGGCGCAGGCGCAGGCCCGCGCGCAGAACGTGGTCGCCGCCGTGGCCGACTTCGAGCGGCGCAGGCAGCCGTGAGCCGGACGGAGCCGGTGCAGGAGCGCCGCTTCGGGCTGTCCGGCGGCCTGCAGCTTGCCGCGCGCGTGCACCATGACGGCGCGCCGCACCGGGTGCTGGCCGTGCACGGCTGGCTGGACAATGCCGCCAGCTTCGACGCCCTGGCCGCGCAGCTGCCGGACTGCCAGATTGTGGCGGTCGAGCTGGCCGGCCACGGGCGCTCGGCGCACCGGCCGGCCGGCGCCTGGTACCACTATGTCGACTACCTGGACGAGCTGGTCGAGGTGCTCGACCAGCTCGGCTGGCAGCAGTCGCACTGGCTCGGCCATTCCCTGGGCGGCGCCCTGCTGTCGCTGCTGGCCGCGGCACGGCCGGAACGGGTAGGGCGGCTGGTCCTGCTGGAATCCGGCGGGCCGCTGGGTGGCCACGCCGGCAACGCGGTGACGCAGTTGCGGCGCGGCCTGGACGATCGGGCGCGCTACCGGCCCGGCCGGCGGCCACGCGTGTTCGCCGACATCGGCCAGGCGGTCGTGGCGCGCCGCCAGGCCAATCCTGGCCTGTCCGAGCCGGCCGCGCTCGCCCTGGTCGAGCGCGGCCTGGCGGCGGTCGACGGCGGCTGGACCTGGTCCAGCGACCCGCGACTTACTCTGGCCAGCCCGTTCCGCGTCGACGAGATGCAGGTGCGGACCCTGCTGGCGGCGATCGCCTGCCCGACCCTGGTGCTGCTGGCCGATCCCCCGATGCCCTACCTGACGCCCGAAGACCGCGCCGCGCGCATGGCGGCGCTGGCCGGCGCACGCATCGAGACCCTGCCCGGTCACCATCACCTGCACATGGAGACGCCGGCGCCGGTGGCCGACCTGCTGCGGCCGTTCCTCTCCGGCGCATGAGCGCCGGGCGCCCTCAGCCGCCGGGCTGCGTGCGGGGCGATGCCTGCAGCAGGGCCGCCAGCAACGACTTCAGGCGCGCGCCGTCGCTGCGCAGCGCGGCCTGGCGTTCCAGATAGTCGGGCAGGGCCGCCTCCACCCGGGCCCAGAAGCGCGGCCCATGGTTGTGCTCGAACAGGTGGCACAGCTCGTGGACCAGCACGTATTCGAACTGGGCCGGCGGCGCCAGCGCCAGCGCCAGGTCCAGCGACAGGTGGCCGCGTGCCGACAGCGAGCCCCACAGCGAGCGCAGCGGCCGCACGCGCACCCGGGTCGGTGCCCGGCCCAGGCGTGGCGTCCACAGCGCCAGCAGGCGGCCGACATCCTGGCGCGCGGCCTGCTCCAGGTAGCCGCGCAGGCAGCCGGCCGCCAGCCGCTGCCGCTGCTCCGGCGGGCGGTCCGGCAGGGCCAGGCGCAGGCCTTTGTCGCCGGCGTCGACGAGCAGCGGCCGCGCGCCTGCGACCAGTTCGACGGCGACCGGCGCGCCACGCAGGGGCAGTTCGAAGCGTTCGCCCTCGCACCAGGCAAGGCGCGGCAGGCCGCTGTCGCGCGCGGCCTGCTCGCGCAGCCGCTCGTGCAGCCAGGATGCGCGTTCGGCCAGGAAGCGCTGCGCCTCGTGCAGGGGCACCCAGGCGGGCTTGGACAGACGCGGGCCGTCGCTGGCCAGGCTCAGGCGCAGGTGGCGGGCGCGGGCGACGTCGACGACGCGCACCTGCACGGTGCCGTCCGGTCCGGACAGCGCCAGCCAGCGCTCGCGCGGCGAACCGTTCATCCCAGGTCGAACAGCGCCTCCATGCGCTCGAACAGGCGGGTCAGCTCGCCGGTCATCAGCGCGAAGCGGGCGTCCAGCTCGGCGATCGCGTCCTCGCCGGCGACGTCGCCGAGCTGCTCGGTGACCACATCCTCGAAGCGCAGCTTGCGCACGGTCAGGTCCTCGGCCAGCACGCACTGCAGGCGGCCGTCGTAGGCGATCGCCAGCTGCACCACCTGCTTGCCGGCATTGACGTGCTCGCGGACCTCCTCGGCGGCCAGGTCCTGGCGCCGGCAGCGGACGATGGCGCCGTCGTCGCCGGGATCGCGCAGTTCGCACTCGTCGCCCAGCACGATGTCGTCGGGCAGGCCGTCGCCGGTCAGCCAGCCGGTCAGGATCAGCCGCGCCGAGGCCTGCGCCGCCACCGGCGTCGCCGGGAAGCTGCCCAGCGCCTCGCGCAGGCCGTGCACCACGGACTCGGCGGCCTTGCGGCTGGCGCTGTCGATGACCAGCCAGCCGCGGCCATGGTCCAGCCAGGCCAGGGTGCGCGAGGGCTTGATGAAGGCGCGCGGCATCAGCTCGGTCAGCACTTCGTCCTTGATCCGCTGCCGCTCCTTGCCGCCCGGCCGGCGGCCGCGCTCGGCCTCCAGGCGGTCGAGCTTCTCGGCCAGGGTGTCGTTGACCACCTGGGCCGGCAGCAGGCGCGCCTCGGCGCCGAACGCCACCAGGCTGTGCTGGCCCAGGCCGTGGCCGAGCACGTCCTGGTTGCGGCCATAGGGCGACACGAAGCCCTGGCTGGCCAGCTCCAGCGGTCCGGGTGGCCGCAGCCGGTGGCCGTCCAGGGCCTCGACCAGCTCGGCATGGGTCGGCACGGCGGCGGCGGGAAGCTGGAACAGCGTCAGGTTACGGAACATGCGGTCGTCGGGTCCGGGGTCGGCGGGCGGGGCGGGAAGGGTAACGCAGGCCGACGGGGTCGACCCATGACCGCTTCGATCACCGGCGCCAAGCCGGCATGGATCAGTGGCTTGCGCTCAAGGCCAGCCGGGCCTAGCCCGGAAAATTCCCGGTCAAGGCCCGAACCGCGCGCCTTGCAGGCCATTGAAGTCGCGTTTCAGACTGCCGGTGCACCAGCCTCGGAGGCCCACGGGTCTCTCAGGTGGCGCTCTCGCCGGCCAGCCAGTCCGCCAGATCCGGCAGGGTTGCCTCACTCCGCCGGCCCAGCGCCGCGAAGTCGAACAGGTCGGGGTCGGCGAGCAGGCGTGGCTGCACGGTGCCCAGGGCGCGGGCGATGGTCTCGATGCGGCCGGGGAAGCGGCGCTGCCAGTCCTGCAGCAGGGTCTTGACCGCCTGCCGCTGCAACTGCTCCTGCGAGCCGCACAGGTTGCAGGGCAGGATCGGGAACGCGCGGTCCTGTGCGTAGCGGGCGATGTCGGCTTCGGCGCACAGCGCCAGCGGCCGGATCACCACGTGGCGGCCGTCGTCGCTGAGCAGCTTGGGCGGCATCGAGGCCAGCCGGCCCTGGAAGAACAGGTTCAGGAACAGGGTCTCGATCAGGTCGTCGCGATGATGGCCCAGGGCGATCTTGGTGTAGCCCTCGCGCTCGGCATGGGCGTAGAGGGCGCCGCGACGCAGCCGCGAGCACAGCCCGCACATCGTGCGGCCTTCGGGCACCACACGGGTCACCACGCTGTAGGTGTCCTGCTCGAGGAGGGTGAACGGCACGCCGCGGGCGCGCAGCCAGCCGGGCAGCACCTCCGGGTCGTAGCCGGGCTGCTTCTGGTCCAGGTGCACGGCGTGCAGCTCGAATTCGACCGGCGCCTTGTCGCGCAGGCGCAGCAGGACGTCGAGCAGGGTGTAGCTGTCCTTGCCGCCGGACAGGCAGACCATGACCCGATCACCGTCCTCGATCATGCCGAAGCGGGCGATCGCCTGGCCGACCTGGCGGCGCAGGCGCTTGGCGAGCTTGTCGTGCTCGTGCTGCTGGCGGCGCGGGTCGGGCAGGGCCATGGCTGCGGAAGGGCGGCGGGACAGGAGGCGATTGTACGGAAGCGGAGCGGCGCGCCTGCGCGGCGGAAGCCGTCCGGCGCCGGCGGCGTACCTCGCGGAGGGGCGAATCAGACCGTCGTCGGCCCCATGCTGCCCAGGTGCGACCGGGCCAACGCCACCGCTTCGGGAAACCCCGCCGCCTCGCCGACCAGGGCCGGGTGCCGGTTCAGGCCCATGGCGATCAGCACGCCAGCCGGCTGCGCCTGCAGGCCGGACAGGATCACGCCGATGCCGATGCGCCGGCAACGGTCCAGGAAATCCGTCAGCGCCTGGGCGCCGGAGGCATCGATCAGGGGCACCAGGCGCAGGCGCAGGATGAACAGGGCCGGGCGGTCCGGGTACTGGTCGAGCACGGTATCCAGGCGGTTGGCGACCGCAAAGAACAGCGGCCCGCTGATCCGGAACGCCGCGACGCCCGGCGGCAGCAGGTCGCGCTGGTCGGGCTGGTCGGGCTGGGCGCCCCCGGCCAGGTCGTCGCGGTCTTCGTCGATGAGTTCGACGTCGGTCTCCAGCGCAACCACCTCGCCCATGCGATGCATGAACTGGAAGGCGGCCAGCACCACCCCGACCTGGATCGCCACGGTGAGGTCGAAAGCGACGGTCAGGCCGAAGGTGACCAGCAGCACCACGCGGTCGCCGACCGGCGCGCGCATCAGGTGGCGGAAACGCTCGATCTCGCTCATGTTCCAGGCCACCACCAGCAGCACCGCAGCCAGCGCCGGCAGCGGCACCCAGGCCATCAGCGGCGCCAGCACCAGCATGAACAGCAGCAGGAAGCCGGCATGCAGCATGCCGGCCACCGGTGTGCGGCCGCCGGCGCGGACATTGGTGGCGGTGCGGGCGATCGCGCCGGTCGCCGGCAGCGCCGCGAACAGCGCCGAGCCGACGTTGGCGATGCCCTGGGCGACCAGCTCGCAGTTGCTGCGGTGGCGTCCGCCGGTCATGCCGTCGGCGACCACCGCCGACAGCAGCGACTCGACGCCGGCCAGGAAGGCGATGGTCAGGGCGCTGGGCAGCAGCTCGGCGGTGCGCGCGAACGGGATCTCGGGGATCGAGAAGCTCGGCAGGGCCGAAGGGATCGCGCCGTGCACCGAGCCGATGGTCGCCACCGGCAGGGTGGCGAGGGCGGTCACCACCGAGCCGGCCACCACGGCCAGCAGGAAACCCGGCCAGGCCGGCCGCCAGCGGCGCAGGCCGACGATCAGGGCCAGGCAGCCGGCGGTCATCGCCAGCGTGACCGGATCGATGCCGGGAAGGTGCTGGCCATAGGCATGCAGGCGCGCCAGAAACTCGCCGGGCAGTCGCTCGATCGGCAGGCCCAATGCGTCCTTGACCTGACTCAGGAAGATGGTGACGGCGATGCCGGCGGTGAAACCGGTCACCACCGGCTGCGGCATGTAGCGCATCAGGGCGCCAACCCGCAGCAGTCCGGCGGCGATCAGGATCAGTCCGGCCAGCAGGGTGCACAGCACCAGCCCGCCATAGCCGAACCGTTCGATGACGTTGAACACCACCGGGATGAAGGCGGCGGTGGGCCCGCCGATCTGCACCCGCGAGCCGCCCAGGGCGGAGACCAGGAAGCCGGCGATGATCGCCGTGTGCAGGCCCTTCTCGGGACTGGTGCCGCTGGCGATCGCCAGCGCCATGGCCAGCGGCAGGGCGACGATGGCGACGGTCAGGCCGGCCACCAGGTCGGCGCGGAACTGCCGCGCGCCATAGCCTTCGCGCAGCACCGTCACCAGCTTGGGCAGGTACAGGTGCCAGGTCGGGAAGATGGGCGACGCCATGGTGCGGGTCGAGCTTAGCAGCGTATCCGGCATCGTCCGGCCCGCTCGGGCGTCTCCCCCTTCCTCCGGCGGTCTGGGGCCGAGCGGCCGACCCGCCATCCCGGCATCGTTCTCATCGACGGTCGGTCGGCAGCCACCGGCCGATACCGGATGGCTGTCGTATGCTTGCGGCACGCCGCCCCGTGCCTGGTGGTGCGGGGCGCCAGCCGCCGGATGCCATGGAAAGCAAGGACCCCGCCACCCTGGTGCGCCGCCTGGTCGAGCTGCGCACCGAGCACCGAGACCTCGACCTCTTGATCGCCCGCCTGGCAGCCGACCAGGCGATCGACCAGGTGTCGCTGGTGCGCATGAAGAAGCGCAAGCTGCGACTCAAGGACGAGATCGCCTGGCTGGAGAACCGTTTGATTCCCGACCTCGACGCCTGAGTCGCGCCGGCACCCTCCTTGGCTGGCGGCAGGACCGCGGTCCGGGCAGCGACTCCCGGCCGCTGCGCGGTCAGTCCGGGGTGGCGTCGGCGACCGCGGCGCGGGCTTCCGGCGTCAGCTTCAGGATGCCGTGGCGGATCTCGCGGGACAGGATGCGGCGGGCGTCATCGAGGCTGTCGGCCAACACCTGGTCGAAGGTCAGCTTGCCGTTGCCGTCGGTGCCGATCACGCCCAGTTCCCGCATCTGCTGGATGAAGCCGCGGAACAGCGCCTTGTCGAAGAACTCCGGTGCCGACATCTCCTGAAGCAGGCTGAGTCGCTGGGCGGTCAGGTGGCACAGGTTCTCCAGTTCGCCGGCGGTCAGCACCCCCGAGCCGGAGCGGACCAGCACCGCGGCGCCGATGTAGTAGCGCTCGATCGACTGCAGCAGGCAGTGCGCGAGCAGGCGGAGCTGGTACTGGCCCAGCGTCCCGCCGGTCGGCCGGCGCAGGCGGCGGCCGGCGTCGCGGCCGGTCAGCACGTGCTGCTCGATCAACACGTCGGCGGTGCGTTCCAGTTCGGCGACGAAACCGTCGGCGTCCCAGTGCAGGAACAACTCGTTCTTCAGGAACGGATAGACGATGCGGCCGATCCGGCCGACACTGGCCCGACTGATCTCGCGGTTGTTGAGCAGGCAGCAGGCGATCCAGGCGGCGCAGACCACCAGGTGCAGGACGTTGTTCCGGTAATAGCTCAGCAGCACGCCCTGGTCGCCCTCGGCGCTCAGCACATCGCCCAGCGGGTGGCTGGCGCGGCGCAGCCAGCCCAGCTTCTCGGCCCAGGCGACGATCTTCTCCGGCGGATCGGCGCAGACCACGACACGGCCGCTGTAGGGCAGGGCGGTGAACAGGGTCTGCAGAAGGGCGATCTGCGCTTTCAGGTCGGCCTCGCCGAGGGCATGCTTGGGCGCCGACAGAATGGCGAGCGCGACCAGGTTGATGGCATTGACCTCGGCGGCGCGGTTCACCTCGACCTGGATGCGCTGCGCCAGGGCGTCGACCGCCGGGTTCAGCCACTCGGCCCGGGGATTGTCGCGCTCGGCGCGCCACTGCGGGGCGTGGGCGTCCATGTGCGCGTGCAGGTCGATCGGCTCGCCGAAGCTGACCGCGGCCTGGCCGTACTTGCGGCGCAGGATGCGCAGTGAACCCAGCAGCCCGAACACCGACTCCTTGCGCTTGCCCTTGCCGGCCAGCTCGCCGAGGTAGGAGCGGCCCTCGATCAGCTTCTCGTAGCCGATGTAGACCGGCAGGAACCGGGCCGGCTGCTGCGGCGTGCGCAGGAAGCTGCGCACGGTCATCGCCAGCATGCCGGCCTTGGGCGCCAGCAGGCGGCCGGTGCGGCTGCGACCGCCCTCGATGAAGTACTCGATCGCCGTGCCGTTGGCGTACAGCGCGTCGACGTACTCGGCGAACAC
Organism: Lysobacterales bacterium; assembly: GCA_019634735.1. Lineage (NCBI taxonomy): Bacteria > Pseudomonadati > Pseudomonadota > Gammaproteobacteria > Lysobacterales > Lysobacterales bacterium. Next base: position 144,261 of record JAHCAT010000002.1, read on the forward strand.
CACCGGGTACAGGGCGTTGCCCTTGAAGCTGCGGCGCAGGAAGAAGGCGCCGCCTCGGCGCAGGAACGGCCCGACCAGCGGCATGTTGAGGTTGACGCCGGCGGCGATGTGCGGGGGCACCAGGCCGTTGCGATAGAGCAGATAGGACAGGATCAGGTAGTCGATGTGACTGCGGTGACAGGGCACGTAGATCACGGTGGCGCTGTCGGCGGCGCGCTTGGCGGTATCCAGGTGGTGGGCGCGCACGCCATCGTAGATGCGGTTCCAGAAGCCGGTCAGCAGGAACGACATCGAGCGCACGAACGGGTGCGAGTAGTCGGCGGCGATCTCCCAGGCGTACTTGCGCGCCTGCTTCTCGGCGGCGGCCAGGCTGCTGCCGTCGCGTGCCGCCTGGGCGGCGATCGCCTCGCGTACCGCCGGCGCCGCGACCAGGCGTTCGATCAGCATGCGTCGGTGCGACAGGTCGGCGCCGATCATCGCCGTGCGCACGCGCCGGAAATGGGTGCGCAGGACCCGTGCCAGCTTGCGGGTGGCGTGTCCCGGCGGGATCTCGCCCTCGAGCAGGCCGCGCAGGGAGACCGGGCGCGCGATCCGCACCCAGGTGTTGCGGCCGTTGAAGATCAGCGCGAGCGCGCGCTGGAACCAGCCGGTGATCGCCCAGTGCTCGGAAAACAACACCCGGAACCAGCCCTGGTTGCGGTCCGGCGCCCGCCCGACGAACACCGAAACCGGCACCAGCTGGCAGTCGAACTCCGGATCGGCCGCCGCGCGCGCGACCAGCGCCTCCAGCCCGCGGGTGTCGGCGACCGCCCGGTCGCGGCGTCCGAACGGCAAGGCCCTGCGGCGGGTGAGCACCAGCCTGGGTCGACGCCGGGGCAGGCCGGGGTGGGCTGCCTGGAACGGACCGGGCAGGCCGGCCTCGCGGCAGGCCTGCTCCAGGACCAGGGCGTAGCTCAGGCCCTCGCGCTCGAGGACGTAGCACCAGGGCCGGGCGGGATCGAAGCCTTCGCCCGGCTCGGGCTGCTCGAGGCGCAGGCGCACCCAGGGCTTCTGCAGCGCGAAGGCCAGCCGCGCCCACAGCGGCGTGGTCCGGCCGCCGGCCGCGCCGGCGGCCGGATCCTGCCCGGCCATGGCGGCCGGTGCGCCGTGGCGCTCAGGCGCCGTCGCTGATGCTGTCGAGGTTCTCGATGGCATCCTTGCCGTACCAGCGGCCGTCGATCTCGACCATGGTGGTGTCGAAGGTCAGCGGCGTGCCCAGGAACTGGAAGTGCACGCGGACCTTGGCCTCGTTGCCGTTGCGCTCCAGCACCTCGGCGCGCACCGATTCGAAGCTGGCATCGAGGTCGATGTCGTAGGCATTGAGCGCCTTCTTGAAGCCATCGAAGCCGATCGAGGCCAGCTGCATGACGCCGTCGAAATCCTTGGCCTGGACGTGGTCGAGGGTGGTGACGTTCATGCGGCGGGCGGCTGCGGTCACCTCGCGCACGGCCTTCTCCGCGCGATCCACGCTGGCGAACTCGCCGGTCTCGACCCAGCTGCCCACGGCATTGACCAGGGCGACCACCTGCGGCCGCTGCTCGGGCTTGATCTCCTCGCTCTCGTTGATCGCGGCGATCAAAAAGCCCTTGCCCATGGCGACCATGGCCGGCAGCTGCGCGCGCATGTCGCCCTGGAACTGCTCGAGCTGCGGGCGGATCTCGGCCATCAGCTGGGCCTCGGCATCGGGGGCGGTCAGGCGCGACATGGTCTCGGCGAACTGGGCGCGATCCTCGTCGCTGGGATCGTCCTTGCGGATCTGCTCCAGCCACGACTGGCGGGCCTGCTCAAGCTGTGCCGGCGGCACGGAGGCCTCGACCACCTTGCCGAGATCGCCCTCGCGCAGGAGGCGGGCGGAATGCACGATGGTGGCTTCCGGGCCGCTGCCCGAAGGCGCGGCGGCGGCCGGCTCGTCCTTGCCGCAGGCGGCCAGCATCAGGGCAAGGGCGCCGGCAAGGGCGAAGCGATAGGGCGTGGCGGGGCGGATCATGGCGGTCTCCAGGGCTCGAAAGGACGCACGGCGGGCATCGGGCGCGCCTGGCGCCCGGCATGCCGGCCGGCAGCGATCCCGTCGGCCAGGCTGGCTGGTGGCCAGGATCCGCGGGTGCGGCGGCACTGTAGACCCGGGGGGCGGTGCAGGCAAGTTGCGGAAGTCATGCCCGGCCGCGGCACCCGCAGCGATCCGGCAGCTGGCCGAACCGATCGCCGCGCAGCGGCTGCCCGCGCGGGGGCTGCCAGGGGCCGCAATCGCCCGCCCGTGTGCCCGCCATCCGCCAGCGGGCTCAGGCCTCGTCCTCGCGGCGGGTCGCGACGCCCACGCCGCCGTCGTCGTCCAGGCGGAGCCGTACGCTGATCGGCCGGCAGCACACGGCGCAATCCTCGATGTACTGCTGGATCTCGCCGCCGCCCGGGTCGGCCGCACTGTCGAAGCACTCCCCACAATAGGGACAGTGCAGGCGGACGAAGACGCTGGTCATCGCCGTGCCTCGGGCAGGAACAGCGTCAGCAGGTCGTTCTGGAAGCGCTGGCCGAGCTCGGTCGCAACCAGTCGATCAGGATCCGGGGCGAGCAGGCCGCGCGCCCGGGCCGTGGCCAGGGTCGGCTCGATGGCGGCCAGGGGCAGCCCGGTGCGTGTCTCGAACAGCGCGGCCGGGACGCCGTCGGCCAGGCGCAGCGCATTGAGCAGGAAATCGAAGGGCAGGTCGGCTGCCGCCAGGGCGTCGTCGCCGCCCACGGCGTCGGGACCGCCGGCAGCCGCCATGTAGGCGCGGGGATGGCGCAGCTTCCAGCGGCGCCGGACCTGGCCCTCCAGGGTCAGCTTGCCGTGCGCGCCCGCGCCGATGCCCAGGAAGTCCCCGTATCCCCAGTAGTTGAGGTTGTGTCGGCATGACTGGCCGGGTAGCGCATGGGCCGAGGTTTCGTAGTGCCGGTAGCCCGCGTCGGCCAGCCGCGCCAGGCAGGCGTCCATCATGGCGGCGGCCAGGTCATCGTCGGGCAGCCCCGAGGGCGGCCGGGCGGCGAACGCGGTGTTCGGCTCGAGGGTCAGCTGGTAGTGGGACAGGTGGCCCGGTGCCAGCGCCAGTGCCTGCTCGAGATCCGCCAGGGCACCCGCAAGGTCCTGGCCGGGCAGCGCGTACATCAGGTCGAGATTGAAGCGCTCGAAGACCGCCGCCACGGATTCCGCCGCCGTCCTTGCCTCGGCCGCACCGTGAATGCGCCCGAGCCGCTGAAGCTGGGCATCGTCGAAGCTCTGCACGCCCAGGCTGATCCGGTTGACGCCAGCCTGGCGGTAGCCCTCGAAGCGGCCGTGCTCGCTGGTGCCGGGATTGGCCTCCAGGGTGATCTCGGCGTCGGCGGCCAGGTCGAGCCGGTGGCTGGCATGGGCGAGGATGTCGGCGATCGCCGAAGGCGGGAACAGACTGGGGGTGCCACCACCGAAGAACACGCTGGTCACCGGGCGGAGTGCCAGCCCTGGCCAGCGGGCCAGGTCGTGGTCGAGGTCGGCGGCCAGGGCGCGCACATAGGCGGCGACCGGCAGCTCTTGCGGGCTCTGGTGCGAATTGAAGTCGCAGTAGGGGCACTTGCGCACGCACCAGGGCAGGTGCACGTAAAGCGCCAGGTCCTCCGGCGCCTGCGCGGCGCGGGTCGGCATCGCCTGCATGGCGCGTCAGGGCCAGCCCTGCGCCAGGGCCTCGCGCAGGGCGGCGACGGCGCGGCCGCGGTGGCTGATCCGGTTCTTGGTGCGCTCGTCCAGCTCCGCAGCGGCCAGTCCGGATTCCTCGTCCAGGAACACCGGGTCGTAGCCGAACCCGCCGCTCCCGCGGGGCGCCTGCAGGATGCGGCCGTTCCAGTGGCCCTGGGCAATGATCGGCAGCGGATCGTCGGCTGCGCGAATCAGCACCAGGCAGGCGTGGAAGCAGGCGCCGCGCTGCCCGTCCGGCACCCCGTCCAGGGCCGCCAGCAGCTTGCCGATGTTGTCGGTGGCGCTGGCCCCCGGGCCGGCGTAGCGGGCGGTGTGCAGGCCAGGCGCGCCATCCAGGGCCGCGACCGCAAGGCCGGAGTCGTCGGCCAGGGCCGGCAGGCCGCTGGCGCGTGCCGCGTGCCGGGCCTTGATCAGGGCGTTCTCGACGTAGCTCGTTCCGGTCTCGTCGGCGTCGCCGATGCCGAGCGCGCCCTGGGCCACCAGGTGCAGGCCCAGGCCGTCCAGCAGGTCCTCGAGCTCGGCCAGCTTGCCCGGGTTGCCGGTGGCGACGACGACGCGGGCCACGGGCGTCAGTCGCGACCGAGCGCCTGGCGCTGGTTGCCGACCAGTTCGGTGATGCCCTTGCGGGCCAGCGCCAGCAGCGCGTCGAGTTCGTCCTGGCGGAACGCGTGGCCCTCGGCGGTGCCCTGCAGCTCGATGAAGCCCAGGCCGTCGTTCATCACCACATTCATGTCGGTCTCGCAGGCGGAGTCCTCGGCGTAATCGAGGTCGAGCACCGGCATGCCGTTCCAGATGCCCACCGAGACAGCGGCGACCTGGCCGAACAGCGGGCTGCGCGCAAGCGCCCCCCGGGACACCAGGCGGTCCATGGCATCGGCCAGCGCCACCCAGGCGCCGGTGATGGCCGCGGTGCGGGTGCCGCCGTCGGCCTGCAGGACGTCGCAGTCCAGCGTGACGGTGCGCTCGCCCAGGGCACGGCGGTCGATGCAGGCGCGCAGGCTGCGTCCGATCAGGCGCTGGATTTCCAGGGTACGGCCGCCCTGGCCGCCACGTGCCGCCTCGCGCTGGCTGCGCTCGTGGGTGGCGCGGGGCAGCATGCCGTACTCGGCGGTGACCCAGCCCTCGCCCTTGCCGCGCAGGAACGGTGGCACGCGGTCCTCGACCGAGGCGGTGCACAGCACCCGGGTATCGCCGAAGGCGACCAGCACCGAGCCCTCCGCGTGCCGGGTATAGCCGCGCTCCAGGCTGACCGGGCGCAACTGGTCCGGGGTACGACCGCTGGGACGGATCGGGCTGCTCATGGTCGGATCTGGATAGGCGGGGAGCCGAAGTCTACCCGTATCGCCACGAGCGGGTCGGTGCATCCGGCGCCGACGCGGCCGGTTGCGGGACTACCATGGCGGCCTCTCCGACCACCGGGCACCCACCATGATCCGCAGCATGACCGGCTATGCCGAGGCCGACACCGCCACGCCCTGGGGCACCCTGTCCTGGGAGCTGCGCTCGGTCAACCACCGCTTTCTCGAGACCGGACTGCGCCTCCCCGAGGAGCTGCGCCAGCTGGACGGGCCGGTGCGCGAGCGGATCGCCGCACGCATCGCCCGCGGCAAGGTCGAGGCCAGCCTGCGTCTTCGTCGTGAACGTGGCGACGGCGGCCTGCTGCAGATCAACGAGACGCTGGTCTCGGCACTGGGACAGGCGATGCGCCGCCTGGGCGAGCACCTGCCGGCGAACCTGCAGCGCGTCTCGCTGACCGACGTGCTGGCCTGGCCGGGACTGCTGGTCGAGCCGGAAGTCGATTCGGCCGCCCTGCAGGCCGCGGCGCTGGCCGGACTGGAGCAGGCCCTGGACGGCCTGGTCGCGGCACGCGCGCGGGAGGGCGAACGCCTGGCCGCATTGCTGGTCGAGCGCCTGGACGGAATCGAGCGAGAGACCGCCACGGTGAGGCGACTGCTGCCGGACATCCGCAGCGCGTTGCGCGCCCGGATGGAGGCGCGCCTGGCCGACCTGCGGTTGCCGCTCGACCCCGGCCGCCTGGAACAGGAAGTCGTGATCCACCTCCAGAAGCTCGATGTCGACGAGGAACTCGACCGGCTGGCGGGCCACGTCCAGGAGGCCAGGCGGACCCTGACCCTGGGCGAGGCGGTGGGCCGTCGCCTGGACTTCCTGATGCAGGAGTTCAATCGCGAGGCCAACACCCTGGGCAGCAAGTCCGTCGATTCCCGCAGCACCCAGGCTGCGGTCGAACTGAAGGTGCTGATCGAGCAGATGCGCGAGCAGGTCCAGAACATCGAGTGAGGCAGTGCGACCGCTCGCTGGACTGGATGGCTCGATGGCCACGGACCGATCCGGCGGTACTGCCGGTATCCCGTGCGCGGCGCCCGGTGGAGGCCGCGCCAGTCCGGCGCCCCTCAAATGCGAAGGCCCCGCCTGGGCGGGGCCTTCGACTTGACGCAAGCCGGTCCGGCGGGGGCCGGACCGGTGCGGGATCGCGCAAGGCAAGGTCTGATCAAGTCAGACCTTACCTGCGGCCCATGGACGGGCCGGCGTGAATCAAGCACGCATGTGCTTGATTCATCCGAGCCGGGCACGGACATGTGCCGGGCCCGGCGAGTCTGATCAAGGCCAGGACGGCCTTGATCAGACCTTCCCTAGTTGCCTTCCAGCACCAGCGGGAAGCCCTGCTGGGTGTTCGAGCCGGCGTCCAGCAGCGGCGCGAACGCCGCGTTGTTGATCGACTGCACGCCGTTGCCCGTGGTCGCCTGGCCCACCACCGTCTGCGGCGGCGCCCACGGACCCGACCCCAGCGTGCCGCCCGCCGACCAGCCCAGCCAGTACGTGCCCGCCGGCAGCACCAGCGGCGGGTTGATGTCCGCCACCAGCTCCATCACCGGACGCGTGGCGTCGGTCGGCGCCGTCTGCGTCACCCGGTACACCCCGGTGAAGCTCACCGAGCTCAGCCGGTTGGTCGTGGTGTCGCCGAACACCAGCGTGCCGCTGTTCGGGTCGTTCGACCAGATCCGGATGCGCAGGTCGTTGTGCGTCGGCGTCGTCGTCGAGCCGGTCTGGTACGAGTAGACCTTCACCCGCTGGATCGTCCAGCCGCCGGCCGGCACCACGAAGTCGTCCGCCACCCAGTTGTTCGCGCCGATCTGCGAACCGGCACCGAACAGCGTCATGCCCAGCGACGACTGCACCGCGCTGATCGGCGCACCACCCGGGCCGCCGCTGGCCGCCGTCACGAACCGGTTCGTGTACTCGTCGAACAGCACCACCGGACCCGTCGGACAATCCGGCAGGCCCGCCGCGCACTCGAAGCCGTTCGCGAAGATCAGGTCCGGCCCGACGCCGTTCACCGTGGTCTCCTCGTCCGCCAGGTTGTTGCCCGGATTCGCGTCGCCCGTGCTCGAGGACACCTGCGCCGAACTGGTGTACGTGCCGCTGGCCGCGCCCGCGTCCACCGTCGCCTGCACCGTCACCGGCGCCGCAGCGCCCACCGCCAGGCTCGCCAGCGTGCACGAGGCCTCGGTCGCCGACGCCACGTTGCAGCTCCAGCCCGTGCCGCTCGCCGAGCCGATCGTGAACACCGGGTCCACCGACACGTCCAGCACCACCGCGTTCGCCGTCGCAGGACCGGCATTGGCCACCTGCGCCGTGAACGTGATCGGATCACCCGCGTTCACCGGGTCCGGGCTGTCCGACAGCGTCACCGACAGGTCCGCGGTCGGACCCGACGAACAGGCCTGCACCCGCACGTCGTCCACATACCAGCCTTCGCGCGCCACCGAGTTGTCCGTGCCCAGCCGCCAGCGCAGCTGCACGTTGCTGCCCGCATACGGGCTCAGGTCCACCAGCGTGTCGTCGTACGGACGGCCCGGCGCCGGCTCGCACCAGGCGTTCAGGCCCGCCAGCGGATTGGAGAAGCTGCCACTGATCGCACCACGGTACGGGTCGTTCAGCAGGCCCGCCCCGGTGATCTGCGTGAAGGCACCGCCATTCACCGACACCTCGAGGATGCCGCCGTCGTAGCACGCCGTGGCACCGTTGTTCTCGATGTTGCGCCAGTTCTGGAACTTCAGCGTCAGCGGCAGATCCGCCGCCGGCAGCGCGATGGTCGGCGAGGTCAACCGCTGGTCCGACACCGTCGCGATGTTGACCGCCAGCGCCGCGTTGCCGCCCGACAGCGGGCTCGGCCGCACGTTCGACACCGCCCAGGTCTGCGCGCCCACGCTGCCCGCCGTCGAGAAGCCGCCAAGGCCGCCCGTGAAGTCCTCGGTGAAGACGTTGAAGGGCGTCGCGCCGGCATCGCACTCGCCTGGCTGACCCAGGGTCCGGAAGCCGAACACCTGGGAGATGGCGCCGCTGCCGCAGGTGTTGCTCGCCGTCACCCGCCACCAATAGTCAGTGCTGGGATTCAGGGGCGCGGCCGGCGAGAAGCTGGTGCCGGGCACGGTGGTGTCGATCACCACGTTTGCGAAGGCGGCATCGCTGGCGAGCTCGAAACGGTAGCTGTCGGCACCGGCGACCGCGCTCCAGGTGAACGACGGTTGCAGGGGCTGGCCGGTTGCGCCGTTGGCCGGTGTCGCCGGCGTGCTCGCAGCCGGCGCCGCGGCACTGACCGTGACCGCGATGTCGACGCTGCGGCTGGCCGCCGGGAAGCCGGGTCCGGACGACTGGCCGTTGACGGTCAGATTGAGCGGCCCGGCGGGAAGGCCGCCGGTGTTGGCCAGGTTGAGGGTGCTGGTGGCCGCCGGGTTGGCCGGGACCACCGGGTTGGCCGAGAAGTTGCTGGTGGCGGGGCCAGGGAGGCCGGCGAGCGAGAGCGTCACCGCGTCGTTGAAACCCTCAAGGCCCAGCACGCCGATCTGCACGCTGGCGTTGTCGCCGGCACACAGGGCGAAGCTGCCGGGGGTCGCCTGCAGCTGGTAGTCGGCGTTGGTGACGCCGCTCAGCACGCCGGACGCCGCGAGCGCGTAGGGTTGCGGCCCCTGCGCGACCTGCATGCCGCGCACCCGCACCTGCCAGGTGCCGGCCTGCGGACTGGCGATGCGGATCTGGTGGACGTTGTTGACGTTGTCGTAGTTGCTGGTGGTGGTGTCCTGGAGCGGATTGGGGTTGTTCAGGCCGCCTGTGGCCGGCAGCTTCTGCGTCCAGATATCGCCGTTGGGGGCCTGCACCTCGAGCCGAAGCAGGTTGACCGTGTGCGGATTGGCGTTTACCAGGGCGGGGGCGTCGTGCCAGGTCAGGGTCACCGACAGCGGCTGGCCGGCGCTCACCGCCAGGGTGTGGCTGTCGATGCCGCCGGTCTGCAGGCCGGCGGTGCCGTCGTGCAGCCAGAGGTTGCTGGCATCGCCGGCGAAATACAGCGAGTCGTCGAGATGGATACGGCCCCAGCCCTGCGACTGGCTGGGCGCGCCGCCCGTGGTGCCGGTCCCGGTGATCGAGCGCGCGCCGTTGATCATGATGGCCTTTATCAGGGCGCCGGAGGGGTTGGCGATCGCATTGCCGGCGTTGGCGGTACCGCCCGGGTAGTAGCCGCGGGCGAGATAGTCGCGGACCAGCGCGGCCAGGCCGGCGGCGGTCGGCGTCGCCATCGAGGTGCCGCTCATGCTGGTGGTGCCGCAGGCGGTGCGCGAGGCCGAGACGATGCTGGCGCCCTGGGCGGTGAGGTCGGGCTTGCTGCGGCGATCCTGGGTCGGGCCGCGAGAGGAGAAGCCGGACATGTTGTTGCCGGCGGTGCCGCGGTTGTTGCTGCCGATCGAGAAGACGTTCTTGGCGTTGCCGGCGCTGCCGACGTCGGCACCCGGGCCGCAACCGGCATTGCCGCCCAGGCCGCCGCTGTTGCCGGCTGCGAAGAACAGCGACATCTCGGGAAATTCCCAGACCAGGGCATCGGCGTCACGGGTGGTCGGGCGATACTCGACCTGGCACCCTGCGATGCAGGTCTGCGCGACGCCCGTGCGGCAGCTCGATCCCCAGGAATTGTTGTGGACCCGTGCGCCGTTCTGGTAGGCGATGGAGGCGGCGTGGTAGACCGTGCCGCCGAGGGAGTTCAGGTACTGGAGGCTGGCGCCCATCTCCTGGGAAATCAGCTTGGCGCCCGGCGCGGTGCCGTCGAGATTGGTCAGGCCGCCGGGCGTGGTGAAGGTGCTGCAGTCGACCGCGCCCGCCGGGTTGTTGCCGGCGATCGATCCCATCACATGGGTGCCGTGGCCGTGGCCGTCCGCCGGTCCACCGCTCGTGCTGCCGTCCCACTTGTAGTGGGCGCCGACCTTGCGATGGCCGAAGTCCGGCGTCACCGCGGTGCAGGTCGAACCGGTGGCGCACACCGAGGTGACCGGGGTGCCGAAAGTGGCGTCGGAGAAAGCGCAGTTGGCGGCATGCAGCCCGGAATCGGCGGCGGCGACCACCTGACCGCAGCCGAACAGCCCGCGCTCGAAGATGGGCAGCTGGTTCGGGCCGGTGTTGGTGCCGCTCTGGTGCAGCCAGCCGGCCTGGGAGTTCATGTGCTCGGCCTCCCAGCGCAGACTGATGCTGGCCACTTCGGGGTGGCGCGCCAGGTGCGTGACGGCGTCGGCAAGGCTGGCGTGCTCGAAGGACAGGATCACCCGCTCATGGTCGTGACCCTGTTCGGTGAACCGGAATGCTGTGCCCCGCGCCGACAGCAGCGCCGCGCGCACCGCGGCGGCATCGGCACCGGGGTGCAGCGCCACGGTCAGGCTGTCCACGCCGCCGGCGCGCACGATGTCGGTGCCGGCGAGGTCGTTCGCGATGTTGACGTCGACCTTGAACACGGGCAGGAACGGACCGATCCAGTTGACGCCGGGAATGGTCCGGACGCTGGCGTCAAGCGACGAAGGCATGCGCACCAGGAATGCGTGATGGGGTGCGTAGCCCAGGATCTGCGCGCCGCGTGCCTCCAGCGCCTGGCGTTGGCCGGCTTCGATCGGGCCGTCGAACTTGACCAGACGCAGGGGCGAGCCGGCGTGGGCCTCGATCTCGGCCAGCGACCCGAGTGCGGGATTGGCCAGCTTGATTTCGCCGGTACAGGTGTCGAACCGCGCGCTGTCGAACGACAGCAGGCAGCGGGGATCGTCGGCCTGGGACAGCGTAGGCAACGCCAGCAGCAGGACGGAGGATAGCCAGTAGCGCATTGGTACTTCTCCCTGGGGGCACGCGGCAGGTGCGGATGATTCGATGGACGCGCCAGTCGCGGGGCGCGGGTGGACCGAAAGGCTCGGTCGAAGCGGCGGCATCGCCGGTCAGGGTGCGCCGGACCGCGCGCACCCAAGCCACCAACCCGTCGGGGCCAGGCGCGCGGCGTGGGATTCTCCGCGAGCACGGCGCCCAGGCGATCGGCCCTTCCCCAGCCGATCCGGTCGCCGCGGTCTGCGACGACCCTGCTTTTTCCAGTGTGGCGATGCCGACCTTAGCGGCCCGTCGCCTGAAGCGCCATAGTGCGGCGCCGCAAAGGGGCGGCACGGGTCCGCGGCCCCACCAAGGACGATTCGGCCGGCCCTGCGACCGGGATCGGCCGACCGGAATCCCCGCATACCGGAATCCGGCACCGCGGCGCCCGTGCGGCGATGCTTGCGGCGGAGGCGCAAAGCAATGACCATGGCCGCCCCTTCCGGGTCCGAGTGGAACGGCACCGTGGTCGATCCCCACGCCAGCGGCACCCTGTTCATCGTCGCCGCGCCCTCCGGGGCAGGCAAGACCAGCCTGGTGCGCGCCCTCATCGAGCGGGATCCAGGGCTGGCCCTGTCCGTTTCCTACACCTCGCGCCCGCCACGGCCGGCCGAGGCCGATGGCGTGCATTATCACTTCGTGTCCCGCGACGCCTTCCTGGCCATGGCGCGGGCGGGCGAATTCTTCGAGTTCGCCGAGGTCCACGGCGACCTCAAGGGAACCGCTCGCAGCGCAGTGGACCCGCTGCTGGCGGCGGGCCGCGACGTGCTGCTGGAAATCGACTGGCAGGGCGCACGGCTGGTCCGCGCCCAGTCTCCGGGCTGTCGCAGCATCTTCATCCTGCCGCCCTCACGGGCAGAGCTGGAGCGCCGCCTGCGCAGCCGCGCCCAGGACAGCGAGGCGGTCATCGCCAGACGCCTGGCCAACTCCCGGGAGGAGATCAGCCACGCCCAGGAGTTCGATTTCATCGTCGTCAACGACGATTTCGAGCAGGCCCTGGCCGATCTGCAGGCGATCGTCCGCGCCCAACGCCTCAGCCAGGCCGTTCGGGGCGAACGTCACGCCGCCCTGATCGCCCAGCTGCTGGCCTGACCCGGCACGCGCCGGCCGGGGCGGGCCGCCGTGCGGGTCCGGACGCAGGCCATTGCGAAGGGGTCGCCCCGCGCTTGCCGCGGGCGAGGCCGGGCAGGGGCAGCATGCCGGGCCCGCCCCCCGGATCCGTCCTCATTGCGCGGCGCAGCAAGGATTGGCTACAATCTGCGCACTTGTCTCCGCAGAATAAGGTTGCGCACGCGATGGCCCGGATCACGGTCGAGGATTGCCTGAAGGTGGTTGAGAACCGCTTCGAGCTCGTATTGATGGCGTCCAAGCGGGCCAGGCAGCTGACCAAGGGCGCCGAGCCCACGATCGCCTCGGAGAACGACAAGCCGACGGTCCTGGCGCTGCGCGAGATCGCCGAGAACCGCATCGACATGGCCATGGTCGACGAGATCGACCGCCAGGAGCGGGAGCGCGCCGAGCGCGAGGCCCTGGAGTGGGCTGCCGCCGAGCTCGACGAGGACAAGGGCGGCGACGACCTTTGAGCCGCTGATGCCCGGCCAGGACGCGCCAGCACGCTGTCGCCGCTGCAGCCGGCGCTGAGGCCGCGGTCGTGGGTGCCCTGCTCAACGCAGTCCTGCCCACCGCCGGCACCCTCCCGGACGACGTCCGGGCGCTGCTCAAGAAGCTCAAGCGGCACCTGAGACGCGACCAGCTGTACCGGGTCCGGCGCGCCTACGAGATCGGCGCGCAGGCCCATGCCGGCCAGACCCGCAAGAGCGGCGAGCCCTACATCACCCATCCGGTGGCGGTGGCCAGCATCCTCGCCGACATGGGCCTGGACGGCGAGGCGATCGTCGCCGCGATCCTGCACGACACCATCGAGGACACCGCCCTGACCCGGGCGGACATCGAGACGGAGTTCGGCAGCGACGTCGCCGACCTGGTCGACGGGGTCACCAAGCTCGACAAGGTGCACTTCCGCGACCGGCAGGAGGCAGCCGCGGAAAGTTTCCGCAAGATGGTGATGGCGATGGCGCGCGACCTGCGCGTCATCCTGATCAAGCTCGCCGACCGGTTGCACAACATGCGCACCATCGCCGGCATGTCCGACGAGTCGCGCCGGCGGATAGCCCGCGAAACCCTCGACATCTATGCGCCGATCGCCCAGCGCCTGGGCATGAACCGGCTCAAGGCCGAACTCCAGGACCTCGGCTTCGCGGCCCTGTTCCCGATGCGCTACCGGGTGATCGCCGCGCACATACGGCAACTGCAGGGCAACCGGCGCCAGGCGATCGAGCGGATCGAGCAGTCCCTGTCGCTGCGCCTCAAGCAGGAAGGCTTGCGCCACCGTCTGGTCAGCCGCGTGAAGTCCCCGCACAGCATCTACCAGAAGATGCTTCGGGAGCGGAAGCCGCTGTCCCAGGTCATGGATGTCTATGGCGTGCGGGTGGTCACCGACACCACCATGCACTGCTACCAGGCCCTTGGCGCGGTGCACGGCCTGTACAAGCCGTTCGACGGCCGCTTCCGGGACTACATCGCGATCCCCAAGGCGAACGGCTACCAGTCGCTGCATACGGTGCTGTTCGGACCCTTCGACGCGCCGATCGAGGTCCAGATCCGCACCGAGGACATGGACACCGTCGCCGAGCGCGGCGTCGCCGCGCACTGGACCTACAAGACCGGCGCCAGCGGCAGCAACGCCCAGGCGCGCGCCCGCGAATGGCTGAGCGGGCTGGTCGAAGCGCAGGCCAGGACCGGTTCGTCGATCGAGTTCGTCGACAACGTCAAGGTCGACCTGTTCCCCGACGAGGTCTACGTGTTCACGCCGCGCGGCGACATCCTGAGCCTGCCGCGTGGCGCGACCGCCCTCGACTTCGCCTATGCAGTGCACACCGAGCTGGGCGACCATGCGGTCACCGCCCGCATCGACAAGAAGCTGGCGGCGCTCCGGGCGCGGCTGGAGAGCGGCCAGGCGGTCGAGATCGTCACCGCCGCCAGCGCGCAGCCGCAGCCGGGCTGGCTGGAGTTCGTCGCCACCAGCAAGGCGCGCACGGCGATCAGGAACCACTTCAAGCGCCTGCAGCACGAGGATGCCGTCGAGCTGGGTCACCGCATGCTGGACCGCGCACTCGCCGCACGGGGAGGTTCCCTGGAGGCGTTGCCGCCGGAGCGGCTGGAGCTCTACCTTGCCGAACAGCGTTACCGTCGCCTCGAGGAGCTGCTCTCGGACATCGCGCTGGGCAACCGGGTGGCCGAGCAGGTCGCCGGCCTGTTGCTGGCCGACGAGTCCGGCGGCCATCTCGCCCCGGGCGTCACCGGCGAGCGCCTGCTGATCAGCGGCCGCGAACGCGGCGTGGTCAGCTTCGGCAACTGCTGCCACCCCATCCCGGGCGACGACATCGTCGGCTACCTGTCGGCCGGCAAGGGCGTGGTCGTCCATCAGACCGGCTGCCGCAACCTGCCGGAGTACCGCAAGACGCCCGAACGGCTGGTGCCGATCGCCTGGGACCGCCAGATCGAGGGCGACTTCCGGGTCGTGCTTCGGGTGGTGGTGATGAACAAGCCGGGCGTGCTGGCCGGGGTCGCCGCGGCGATCGCCCAGGCGCAGTCCAACATCGCCCACGTCGAGTACGCCGAACGCGACCTCGCGGCCGCCGTTCTGCTGTTCACCATCGAAGTGCACGACCGCAAGCACCTGGCCGACGTCATGCGCAGGGTACGGCGCAGCGAGGTGGTGCATTCGGTGCAGCGCGTCCTCGGCTGAGCCGCCGGGGGCACGTTCGCGGCGTTATCCTTGCGCATTCCGTACCAGGAGGCGGACATGCGCTCAGTCATCCACACCGACGCCGCGCCGAAGGCGATCGGCACCTACTCGCAGGCGATCCGTGCCGGCGACACCGTCTACCTGTCCGGGCAGATCCCGCTTGATCCCGCCAACGGAGGGCTCGTCGAGGGCGACATCGACGCCGAGATCGCGCGCGCCTTCGACAATCTGGAGGCCGTATGCCTGGCGGCCGGCGGCTCCCTGGGCCACCTGGTCAAGCTGAATGTCTACCTGACCGACCTTGGCCACTTCGCGCGCATCAACGCCGCCATGGAGGCCCGTTTCAACGCACCCTTCCCGGCGCGCGCCGCGATCGGCGTCGCCCAGCTGCCGCGCGGCGCCCGCGTCGAGGTCGACGGCGTGATGGTGCTGGACTGAGGTCGGGGCACCGGCACAGATGCCGACGCGGCGCGCGACGCCTTCGCCCGACCCCGGCGGGGCGCCGGCGGCGAGCGGGCTGGCTGCCGGCCTGCGTCCACTCGCCGAGCTTCCCGGGGTCGGGGCGCGCGGCGCAGAACTGCTGGCCCGGCTCGGCCTGGCGCGGATCGCCGACCTGTGGTTCCACCTGCCGCTGCGCTACGAGGACCGCACGACGATCACCGCCATCGCCGACCTGGTGCCGGGTGAGCGCAGCCAGGTGCTGGGCCGGGTCAGCGCGGTCGAGCGCGGCTTCCGTTTCAGGCCGGTGCTGCGGGTCGCGCTCGAGGACGACAGCCGCGCCACCCTGCTGCTGCGCTTCTTCCACTTCAACGCCGCGCAGGCGCGCGGCTTCGAGCCGGGTACGCGGGTGCTGGCCTACGGCGAGGCACGGCCGGGCCAGGGCGGCCTCGAGATGGTGCACCCCAGCTATCGCCGGCTGGCTGCGGACGATGCGGTCGAGACCGACGCCCGACTGCGCCCGGTCTATCCGACCACCCAGGGACTCGACGCCCGCCGCCTGGCAGGCTGGGTGGCGCGCGCGATCGCCGAGCTGCCCGGCGACGAGGCGCTCGAGCTGCTGCCGGACCTCCTGCGCCGCAGGTTCCGGTTGCCGTCGCTGGCCGCGGCGCTGCGCTATGTGCATACGCCGCCGCCGGATGCCGACCTGGCCAACCTGGCCGAGGCGGGGCACCCCTGCCAGCACCGCCTGATCGTCGAGGAGCTGCTTGCCCACCACCTGAGCCTGCGGCGGCGCCGGCTCGCCCAGCGGGCGCTGACGGCGCCGGTGCTGCGCGCCACCGGCGCGGTGTCCGGCCCCCTGCGAGCGCACCTGCCCTTCTCGCTGACCGCCGCCCAGGAGCGGGTCGTGGCGCAGATCGGCGCCGATCTTCTGGAACCCTCGCCGATGCTGAGGTTGGTGCAGGGCGATGTCGGTTCGGGCAAGACCGTGGTGGCAGCCCTGGCGGCCGCGCAGGCCATCGAGGCGGGCCAGCAGGTCGCGGTGATGGCGCCGACGGAGCTGCTGGCCGACCAGCACCGACGCAGCTTCGCCGCCTGGTTCGCGCCGCTCGGCATCGAGCCGGTGTGGCTGGCCGGCAAGGTCAAGGGCCGGCCGCGGACCGCGGCCCTGGCGGCGCTTTCGGCGGGCGCCCCGCTGGCGATCGGCACCCACGCGCTGATGCAGGAGGCGGTGGCCTTCGCGCGCCTGGGTCTGGCGATCGTCGACGAGCAGCACCGGTTCGGGGTGCACCAGCGCCTGGCGTTGCGCGACAAGGGCGCCTCCGGGGTCGGCGTGCCGCACCAACTGGTGATGACGGCGACGCCGATCCCGCGCACCCTGGCGATGGCCGCCTACGCCGACCTCGACGTCTCGGTGATCGACGAGCTGCCGCCGGGGAGAACCCCGGTGCAGACGGTGGTGCTGGCCGCCACCCGGCGCGGGGAACTGGTCGAACGCATCCGCGCCGCCTGCGCGGAGGGCCGCCAGGCCTACTGGGTGTGCACCCTGGTCGAGGAGTCCGAGCAACTCCAGGCGCGCGCCGCCGAGCAGGCCCACGAGGACCTGGCGGCGGCCCTGCCGGGGCTGCGGGTCGGACTCGTGCACGGGCGCATGAAGGCCGCCGACAAGGAGACCGTCATGGCCGCCTTCAAGGCCGGCTGCATCGACCTGCTGGTCGCCACCACGGTGATCGAGGTCGGCGTCGATGTCGCCAATGCCAGCCTGATGGTGATCGAGAACGCCGAGCGCCTGGGCATGGCGCAGCTTCACCAGTTGCGCGGCCGGGTCGGCCGGGGAAGCACGCGCTCGAGCTGCGTGCTCATGTACGACACGCCGCTCTCGCACCTGGCCCGGCAGCGCCTGGAGGTCCTGCGAAGCAGCACGGACGGCTTCGAGATCGCCCAGAAGGATCTCGAGCTGCGCGGGCCGGGCGAGCTGCTCGGTACCCGGCAGACCGGCCTGGCGGCGTTCCGTATTGCCGATCTCGGCCGCGACGGCGCGCTGCTGCCGCTGGTTGGCGAGCTTGCCGATGCCCTCCTGACCGCCCACCCCCAGGCGGTCGACGCCCTGTGCCGGCGCTGGATCGGCCAGGCCGAACGTTACGCTGGCGCATGACTGCGCGGTCGCCCGGGATCAGGTGGCCCCGGGTGGCGGTCGGTCGCGGTCCGCACGGTCCGCCCCGGCAACCGGCGGCGTCACCGCCGGCAGGTCGCGAATGTGCAGGTCGAGCTGCGGGAAGGCGATCTCTATGCCGTTTTCCTGGAACAGGGCGGCGATCCGCCCGTTCAGCTCGTTGGTGACCACCAGGCGGTCGCCGAGGGTCGCCACGAAGACGCGCAGCTCGAAATCCAGGGAGGAGGCGCCGAACGCCATGAACCAGGTGCGCGGCGCGGGCTCGGCCAGGACCCGCGGATGTTCGCGCGCCGCCTGCATCAGCAGGGCGTGGACCTTGTCCGCCGGACTGCCGTAGGCGACGCCGACCTTGACGGTGACCCGTGTGGTGCTGTCGCTCAGCGTCCAGTTGATCAGGCGGTCGGTGATGAAGGCCTTGTTCGGGATCACGATCTCCTTGTTGTCGAAGTCGACGATCGTGGTCGCGCGGGTGCGGATGCGGGTGACCGTGCCGGACAGCTCACCGACGGTGATCACGTCGCCGACCCGGAACGGGCGCTCGAACAGCAGGATGAGGCCGGACACGAAGTTGGCGAAGATCTCCTGCAGGCCGAAGCCCAGGCCGACGGTCAGTGCCGCCGCCATCCACTGCAGCTGCGACCAGCGCATGCCGAGCAGGCCGAGGCCGACCAGCACGCCGGCGATGACCACCGCGTAGCGGGTGACGCTGGTGATCGCGTAGCGCGAAGCCGCGTCGATGCCAGGCCGCGCCTGAAGGCCGATCTCGACCAGGCCGGGCAGGTTGCGCGCCGCGACCATGGTCAGGACCAGCACGCCGGCGCCCAGCAGCAGCGCCATCAGGGTGACCGCCTGCCGCACCGGGGCGCCGTCGGCGCCGGTCTCGTTGAAGTACCACAGCGCGATCTGGTCGAGCCGGGCGATCGCCGGCAGCAGATCGGACCAGGTCCAGGCCAGGCCCAGCACCAGCAGGGCCAGCTTTAGCGCGCGCAGGAGGCGGCGGCTCTGGGCATTGACCGCCTCCAGCGTGAGGTCCTGTTCGGCGTCCGCCACGGCATCGCCGGACTCGCCGTCGCCGACGCCGTCCGCCGCCTCGGCCTCGCGCCGCGCCTCCATGCGGCGCAGCGCCAGGCGCCGCTCGCCGAGCAGGAACCAGCGCGCCAGCAGACCATGCAGCAGGGCGACCGCGAGCACCACGCCGATGCTGGCGAACTGCGCGCGCATCAACAGCGCCGCGGTGTACAGGTAGCCGCCCAGCGCCAGCCCGGCACTGGCCAGCAGCAGGGCGGGAAGCACGACGCGCGACAGGCGGCGCAGCGTCGAGGGCTCCACGGCCATGGCACGCGGCGTCCACACCGCGCCGGGGGCCAGCAGCCGCCACAGCAGCGCGGCACCGGTCAGGGCCATCAGCACCAGCGCCAGGCGCGCCTGGACATCGATCGCCAGCTCCTGGTTGCGCATGAAGGCCAGGGCGATCACGAACCAGGCCGGCAGCAGCAGCGCCTGGGCGGTCGGCAGCCAGCGCCTGAGCACGGCAAGGCGCGCCTTGCTCCAGCGCAGGTGGGCCTCGGCGATGCCGCGCTCGCGGACCAGCCAGCGCAGCAGCGATAGGGTCAGGACGGGCAGCGCCACTGCCACCAGCGCCCGGCCCAGCGAGTCGCTGTAGCGGCCGGCGCTGCCTATCCCCTGCAGCAGCCAGCCCGACAGGGCGGCCGCCAGCGCCCAGGCCGAGGCGGCGACGAAGGTCCAGGCCAGGGCGACCAGGGTGTGCGCAAAGCGGTCTTCGCGCACCATGCGCACCGCCTGGGCAAGCCCCGGCAGACGCTGACGCGCCTGCCGCCGGGCGACGAACACGGCGGCCAGCACGGCCAGGGCGGCCAGCCAGCGCAGCGGCCGCGACGTCGCATCGGCGATCAGCAGACGTCCGGTGGTGGCGAAGCGGGACGGCCGTACCAGGTCGGCCAGGCCGGCGCCGATCCGGCCCAGCCAGGCGCCGTCGACGGGCCCGTGGCTGCGGATCCACAGCAGGTGGCGATCCAGCGCCTGCTGCAGCGTGCGACTGCGCTCGATCTGGGCGAGCAGGGCGGCCTCGCTGTCGCCGAGCACCTCGATGCGCCGGCGCAGCAGCGGTTCCAGCCGCTCGGCCAGCTCCAGGCGCGCCGCGAGCAGAGCGCGCAACGGCTCGTCGTCGCCGATGCCCTCGACGGTATCGTCCTCGCCGGCCTCCGGGTGCGCTTCGCGCACCGCCGCCAGGGCCGCATCCACGTCCGCCAGCTCGCGGCGCTGCTCGGCCAGCACCAGCAGGCGCAGGCGCAGTTCGCCGACCCGGTCGCGCAGTTCGCCCAGGCGGCGCTGCAGCGTGCGCGGCGGCTCCAGCGCACGGCGCTCCCGCCACAGCCAGCGGCCGACCACCTCGCTGGTGCCGCCCAGCTCCAGGCGCGTCTGGCTGTCGCGCAGTGCCGCGGCGACGCGATCGCGGGCCTGTTGCAGGCTGGTGAGCGTGGCGCGCTCGCGCGCCAGGCGCTCGTTGGTATCGACCAGTTCGCCCGCCAGCGTGGCGTTCTCCGAGGCCAGCGCGGCGGCCGCGCCGCCGGTCTGCTCGAGCGCGACGGCCTGCTCGGCATGGGCCTGCGCCAGTTCCTCCAGCTCGACGCGGCCCAGTTCGACGATGCGCCGCGAGAGCAGAGCCAGGCGCGGCGTGCGCAGGGCGAGTTCCTGACGCAGCGACTGCAGGCTGGCCTCCAGGTCGCGTTGACGACCCGCTGCGGTGTCCTGTTCGGCCTGGCGCAGGGCCAGTTCGGCGCGCACCCGCCGGTGCTCGGCTGCGCGGCGCAGGCGCCGGGCTTCCGCCAGCGCCGACGATTCGACGGTCTCGCCGGTGGCACCGGGAGCGGTCTCGTCGATGCGTCTGCGCAACACCACCAGGTCGGCGGCCAGCCCGGGGCGCGCCAGCACGGCTGCCAGTTCGCCCGCGACGCCCTCGATGCGCGACTGAAGGTCGGCGACCACGGCGCGCTCCTGCGCGAGCAGCCGCTCCAGCGTGTCGATGTCCGCCCGCGGCGGCAGCCGCGCGGTCCATTCCGCCAGGCTGCGCTCGCGTTCCGCTGGCGACAGCAGCACCGGCGCTGCCGCCGCGCCGGTCGCCGTTGCCCGCACCTGCGCGGCCTGTTCGAGCAGGGTCTCGGCGTCGCGATCGAACCCGGCGGCGGCATCGAGCAGTTCCGCCGCGCTGCGCCGCTGCGCCTCGTCCAGCTCCGTGCCGCCCAGCGCCGCACGGGCCGCCTCGATGGCGGTCGCCAGGGAGGGCGGAACATCGGCCGCGCTCGGCGGCGCGGACGCCAGCAGGCCGACCAGCAGCATCACCGCCCCGATCCAGCCGGGGCGTCGCGTCGCGATAGAAGTCATGGCGGCAGGCTATCCGGAAACGCCGGGGCGCGGCAGGGGTTTGCGTGCATGCGACAATTCCCGGCTCCCGGCGAGGACGCACCGGCATGAAACTTTGGATCGACACCGACCCGGGCGTCGACGACGCCCTGGCCCTGCTGATGGCATTCGCCGATCCGCACGTCGAGCTGGTCGGGCTGGGCATCGTCGGCGGCAACGTCGGCCTGGACGCGTGCACCAGGAACGCGCTCAAGCTGTGCGAGCTGGCTGGCCGGCCCCTGTTGCCGGTGTACCCGGGCGCCGACGCGCCGCTGCTGCCGCGCCGCGCCCAGGATGCCGCCTACTGGCACGGCCGCGACGGATTCGGCGACGTCGGCCTGCGCCCGCCGGGCATCCCGGCGGCGGGCGCCCATGCCGCGCTGGCCCTGATCGAGGCCAGCCACCGGCATCCCGGCGAACTGGTGCTGCTGACCCTCGGGCCGCTGACAAATTTCGCGCTGGCGCTGGCGCTCGATCCGGGACTGGCCGAACGTCTCGCGGGCTGGACCTGCATGGGCGGGGCGGTCGGTGCCCGCGGCAATACCGAATTCCTGGCTGCCGAGTTCAACCTTGCCTTCGATGCCGAGGCCGCGGCCCTGTGCTTCGCGCGCGGCCCGGCGCTGACCCTGGTGGACTGGGAGCTGGTGCTGCGCCACGGCCTGGAGCTTGCCGAGGTGGACGGCTGGCTGAGTCACGACGCCGCGCCGGCGCGCTTCTACCGGGCGATTTCCCGGATCACGCGCGACCGCCACAGGGGCGAGGGCGCAGGCCGCTTCACCCCGGCCGACGCCCTGGCCATGACCGTGCTGCTGGAGCCCGATGCCGTGCTGGAGTCGGTGACGCGCCCGGTGGCCGTGGAGACCGCTGGCGCCCTGGCGCGTGGCCAGACCGTGGTCGACTGGAGCCGCCGCAGCGGCCGCCCCGACAATGCCCGGATCGTCACCGGCATCGACGAGCGGGCGCACCGCCGGCGCTTGCGGATGGCCCTGGGCCTGGAAACGGCGCCGGCGTGAACCCGGCGGTATCGACGACCGGACGTGCCGAAGTCCCGGCTGGCCGCGCTGGTAGAATGCCGTTCGCGCCGCTTTAGCTCAGCTGGTAGAGCAACCGCCTTGTAAGCGGTAGGTCGTCCGTTCGAATCGGACAAGCGGCACCAGCCCGCGCCGGCGCGCTCAGAAGTTGGGCTTCTCCGGCGCCGCCTCGAAGCGTGCCACCGAATCGAGCACCGCCTGCTTGGCCTCGGCGGCGTCGCGCCAGCCCTCGATCTTCACCCACTTGCCCTTCTCCAGGTCCTTGTAGTGGGCGAAGAAGTGGGCGATGCGGTCGAGCGTGAGCTCCGGCAGGTCGCGCACCGTGGCGATCTCCCGGTAGCCGCGAAACACCTTGCTGATCGGCACGGCGATGACCTTCTCGTCCTCGCCGGCCTCGTCGGTCATCTTCAGCAAGCCGACCGGCCGGCAGCGGATCACCGAGCCGGGGATCAGCGGCACCGGCATCACCACCAGCACGTCCAGCGGATCGCCGTCGCCGCACAGGGTGTGCGGCACGTAGCCGTAGTTGCACGGATAGCGCATCGGCGTGGTCAGCACGCGGTCGACGAAGATCGCGCCAGAGGCCTTGTCGACCTCGTACTTGACCGGGTCGGCGTCCTTGGGGATCTCGATGATGACGTTGATGTCGTTCGGCAGGTCGCTGCCGGAGGGCACGAGGTCGAGGGGCATGGTCGTTCCTTGGCTGCTGCAATGCAGCATAGGCCGCCAATATAGCAGAGCCCCCCCTGGCGGCCTGGCCGGTATCCATGTCCGAAAGCGGCCAGCCGTGGCGCGCCGGCGCTGCTACGGTGAGGCCCATGGTCACGGTCACGAACCCTGCCGTCGATGTTCCGAGCGGCCTGCCGCCCGCGCAGGTCTGCGAGCAGGCGCGCCTCAGCCGCGACAGCCGCTTCGACGGCCTGTTCTTCACCGCGGTGACCAGCACCGGCATCTACTGCCGGCCGGTCTGCCCGGCCCCGGCACCGCGCGCGGCCAATGTCCGCTACTACCCGAGCGCGGCGGCTGCAGAGTCGGCGGGCTTCCGACCCTGCCTGCGCTGCCGGCCGGAGCTGGCGCCGGCGGCCGGGCCCTGGCGGCGCGGCGACGCGGTGCTGGCGCGGGCGCTGGCGCTGATCGAGGACGGTGCCCTGGCGCAGGCGCCGCTGGCCGACCTGGCCGACCGCCTTCATCTTGGCGAGCGCCAGCTGCGCAGGCTGTTCAGCGAGCGCCTGGGCGCCTCGCCGGTGGCAGTCCATGGCACCCGCCGGCTGCTGTTCGCCAAGCAGTTGCTGACCGAGACGGCGATGCCGGTCACCGAGGTCGCCCTGGCCGCAGGCTTCGGAAGCCTGCGCCGCTTCCACACCGTGTTCCGGTCGGCGTACCGGATGCCGCCTGGCGCATTGCGTCGCCGCACCGATCGCCGCGTCGGGCCGGTGGCCGGCGATCCCCTGGAGCTGCGCCTGGCCTACCGCCCGCCGTTCGACTTCCGCGCGTCGCTGCGCTTCCTGGCGCAGCGCAGCCTGGCGGGCATCGACGCCGTGGTCGATGGTGGTTATGAGCGGTGGCTGGGCGGTGGTGCGTTCTGCCGGATAACCGCCTGGTCGCCGGACGCGCAGGCCTTGCGGCTGCGCCTGCAGGGCGTGCCACCGGCCGCGCTGCAGGGCGTGGTGGCCACGGTCCGCCGGGTGTTCGACCTGGATGCAGAGCCGCAGGCGGTGAATGGCGTGCTGTCCGGCGATCCGTTGCTGGCCGCCTCCGTGCAGCGCCACCCGGGCCTGCGGCTGCCGGGCGCCTGGGACGGATTCGAAACCGCCGTGCGTGCGGTGCTGGGCCAGCAGGTCAGCGTCGCTGCGGCGCGCACCCTGGCGACCCGGCTGCTGGAAAGGATCGGCGTCCCGTGCGGCGACGGCGGGCGGCTGTTTCCCGGGCCGGCCGCCCTGCTCGACGCCGATCTGGGCGGTCTGGGCCTGACCGGTGCCCGCATGGCCACGCTGCGGACGGTCGCGGTGGCCCTGCTGGAGGGCAGGGTCGATTTCAGCCCCGGCCAGGCGTTGGAGAGCTTCGTGGCGCGCTGGACCGCACTTCCGGGTATCGGCACATGGACGGCCCATTACCTGGCGCTGCGCGTACTCGGCCATCCCGATGCCTTTCCGGCCGACGACCTGGTTCTCCGCCGGGTCGCAGGCGGCGCCGCCGGCCCGATCGCGGCGGGCGCGCTGGCAGCGCGGGCAAAGGCCTGGCGACCGTGGCGCGCCTATGGCGCCGTGCACCTGTGGCGCGCCGCGACACCCCCATCGAACACCAAGGAATCATGCGCATGACGCTGGACTGCCTGCGAATCGACACGCCGATCGGCCCGCTCGGCCTGGCCGCCGACCGGCACGGGTTGCACCGCATCCAGTTCCAGGCCAGCCCGGACCTCGCCTGGGCCGGTCCTGGCGCGCGGCTGGCCCGCAGCACGTTGCTGGATCAGGCGCGAACCCAGCTCGAGGCCTACTTCGCGGGCACCCTGCGCCGCTTCGACCTGCCGCTGGTGCCGCGGGGAACGGATTTCCAACGTCGGGTGTGGTTGGCGCTGGCCGCCATTCCCTGGGGAGAGACTCGCAACTACGGCGAGCTGGCCACGGCCATCGGCAGACCGGGCGCGGCGCGGGCTGTTGGCGGCGCCAATGGCCGCAATCCCCTGCCGATCGTGCTGCCCTGCCACCGGGTGATCGGCGCCGATGGCAGTCTGACCGGCTTCGGCGGCGGCCTGCCCATCAAACGCCGCCTGCTGGTCCTGGAGGGCTGGCACGGCGACTGACGCCGACACCTGCCCTCCGACACGGCCCTGGCGGTCCGCCGAGGTTGCCTGACGGCGACCGGCCGGGGAGGGAGGCGGCGCGGTCGCCGCCAGGCGCGGACCTGGTCGGCAGGGAGGATCGGAGGGACGGCGGGGGCGTGGCCTGAGCCGCGTCGCCTTACTGGCAGCTGCCCTTGCCCACAGTGTGCGGATCGCAGCCCGGCCCGACCCCTGTGATCAGCGAGCGGGCGGCTTCACGCTCGGCTTCGGCCTGCTCGCGGGTCATGCACCGGGTCTCCAGGATGTTGGAGCCGACCGGCTTGTGGCGCCGGCAGACCATGTCGGGCCTTGCATTCCGGGTGCTCAGCGGTGCGATCAGCAGTTCGTTGATCCGGCGCTGGTGTCGGGCGATGCGCGTGCCGGCGCTGGACCGGTCGGCGTCCAGTTCATCCTGGATCGCGTCCAGGGAGGCCTCGATACGCCGCTTCTGCGCGGTCGTGAGGGACGCATGCTCACCCGTCTCGATCTGCTGCCGAAGGCTGGCGGAGGCGGCAGGGAAACGTTCCGGGGTCAGTTCGACGGTACGCAGCAGGAGACCGTCGCTGGCATCGTCGTCGATGCCGGCAGGCTCGCTTGCGCGGGCAAGGCCGGTGGCCAGGAGGACAATAAGCAAAAGGGACGTACGCAGGGTCGGGTGCATGCTGGCTCGCTGGGTCTGGCGATAGGTCCTGCCAATATACGAGCCCCATCGTAGATGTCAACGATCATTTTCGTACTTCCGCCCCGGGTGGGCTGCCGGTCGTTCAGTGGCGGAAGTGGCGCATCCCGGTGAACACCATCGCCACGCCACGTTCGTCGGCTGCGGCGACCACCTCCTCGTCGCGGATCGAGCCGCCCGGCTGGATGACGCAGGCGGCACCGGCATCGGCGAGCACGTCGAGGCCGTCGCGGAACGGGAAGAAGGCGTCCGAAGCGACCGCGCAGCCGGCCAGGTCCAGGCCGGCACCCTGTGCCTTGAGCGCGGCGATGCGCGCGGAGTCGACGCGGCTCATCTGGCCGGCGCCGATGCCCAGGGTGCGGCCGTTGCCGGCATAGACGATGGCGTTGGACTTCACGAAGCGCGCCACCCGCCAGGCGAACATCAGATCGTCGAGCTGGGCCGCCGCAGGTTGTGCCCGGGTCACCACCCGGAGCTGGTCGCGGCCGACCGTGCGCACGTCGGCGTCCTGCATCAGCAGGCCGGAGCCGACCCGCTTGACGTCGCGGTTGTTGAGACCCTCGCCCGGCGGGATTTCCAGCACACGGACGTTGCCCTTGCGGGCCAGCACGGCGCGCGCCGCCTGGCTCACCGACGGCGCGATCAGCACCTCCAGGAACTGCGCGGTCATCGCCCGGGCAGCGGCCTCGTCGAGTTCGCGATTGACGGCGATGATGCCGCCGAAGCTGCTGGTCGGGTCGGTGGCAAAGGCGAGCGCGTACGCCTCGGCCAGGTCGGCGGCCTGCGCGACGCCGCAGGGATTGGCGTGCTTGACGATCACGCAGGCCGGGCGCTCGAACTGGCGCACGCACTCCCAGGCGGCGTCGGCGTCGGCCAGGTTGTTGTAGGACAGCTCCTTGCCCTGCAGTTGCCGGAAGGTCGCAAGGGTGCCGGGCACCGGCCACAGGTCGCGGTAGAAGGCCGCCTGCTGGTGCGGGTTCTCGCCGTAGCGCAGGTCCATGACCTTGACGAAGCGGCCGTTGGCCTGGGCCGGAAAGGCGCTGCGCGTGCCGTCGGCGGCCAGGCTCGACAGGTGGTCGCTGATCGCCGCGTCGTAGTTGCTGATGCGGTTGAAGGCTTCGACCGCCAGCCGCCAGCGGCTGGCGCCGGACAAAGTGCCGGCGTTCCCGGCCAGTTCCTCGAGTACCGCCGGGTACTGGCCGGGATCGGTCAGCACGGCGACGTGCGCGAAATTCTTGGCGGCGGCGCGGACCATGGCCGGGCCGCCGATGTCGATTTCCTCCACCGCCGCGGCCAGGTCGCAGTCCGGGCGCGCGACGGTGGCCTCGAACGGGTAGAGGTTGGCGACCAGCAGGTCGATGGCGGCGATGCCGTGCTCGGTCATCACCGCCCGGTCGGTCTCGCCACGGTGCAGCAGGCCGCCATGGATGCGCGGGTGCAGGGTCTTGACACGGCCGCCCATGATCTCCGGGAAGCCGGTAATCGCGGCGACATCGGTCACCGCCAGCCCGGCAGCGCGCAGGGCGGTGGCGCTGCCGCCGGTGGACAGCAGCTCGACGCCGGCATCGGCGAGGAAGCGGGCCAGCTCGACGAGTCCGGTCTTGTCGGAGACGCTGAGCAGGGCACGCCGGATCGGCAGGCGCGGCAGGTCGGCTGGGATCATGGCGGCGGCCTTGCGTCAGGGCGCCGGGAGCGCTCCCCGGCGGGGGCGGGGGGTCAGATCAGGCCGTGCGCCTGCAGCTTCTTGCGCAGCGTGGCCCGGCTCAGGCCGAGGGCCTGGGCGGCACGGCTCTGGTTGTTGCCCGACCAGCGCATCACCTCGCGCAGCAGCGGAGTCTCCAGTTCGCCCAGGAACAGGGCATACAGGTCGTCGCACTGGCTGTCGCCCAGGTCGTCCAGATAGCGACGCACGGCATGACCCACGCACTCGGCCAGGGTCGCGGCACGCGCGGCATCGGACGGACGGGAGGCGAGCGGCAGGTGGACGACGGCGTTCACGGCAATTCTCCGGGGCGGCGCCGGGCGGCGCCTGCAACCATGCGGGTATCGGTGGCCGGGTGCGTCGCGCGCATCGCCCGGCCCCGCAGTCTAGCGAGCCCCTCGGCCCGATCAAACCTTGACATTGGCGCGCTGGCGTGGAACCCGCGCCGCTTCAGGCATCCGGGGGGAGGAAGCGGAACTCGAAGGCCACCGCCGAGGGGCCGGGATCCACCACTTCGAACTCCAGAGGCAGCGTGGTGGCCGCCGGCATGCCGGCGTCCGCCCGTCGCGGGTCGGACAGATAGTCGACCGGCCGGAAACGCCGCATCGCCAGCACCCTGCCATCAAGGTCCGAGAGCGTGAGTTCGAGGACGGGGTAGGGACGCCCGCGATCGGCCCGGTTGGCCAGGGTCGCGCTGATCAACAGTGCCCCCTCGACGGCCGGATGACGACGGATGTCGCGGGAGACCAGGGCCAGGCCGTCGATGGCCCGATCGGAACCGGGCAGCGTGCAGCCCAGCGCCAGGCACACCGAGTCGGCCCACGCCCGGTAGGTCGGGATTGCCAGCAGGCGATCGCGCTCGGCGTAGAGGATCTGGGCAAACAGGACCAACGCCAACAGGGCGGTACCCGACCACCATGCCGCTCGACCGGTGCGCGCACCCGGGGTCCGCTGGGGTCGTCGCAGGAATCCGGGCGGGTTGCCGGCCGCAGCGGCCGATGGTGCCGGGAACAGCGTCGGCTGCAGGGCAGCCGGTCGCATCACCGCATCGATCAGGCGCGGCCGGGGCAGCACCGGGGGGCGCACGTCGAGCCGTACCAGCGGCTCCGGCGGCGGCGACGGCCGCAGCGTGGCCAGGGCATCGAAGGGCTGGTCGCAACTGCCGCATACCACCTCGCCACGGCCGCCCGACAGGTCGTCGAGGGCGATCCGGTAGACGGTCAGGCAGTGGCTGCACTGGGTGTACATCGGACTGCCAAGGTTAGCGGCCGCGAGAGCCGGCCATCGTGACCGGGTGCCGGTCCGGCATGCCGAAGCAGGCCATCAGGCGCGTTGCCCATGCAGCAGCAGCCAGCCTTCGCGTTCGCACCGGTCCATGTACCGAACGCCATGCGCGGCGTAGGCGGCGACCACCTCGTCGCCCTGCTCTGGCAGCACGCCGGACAGGGCGATCCGGCCGCCCGGCCGCAGCGCCTGGACCAGGGAACCGGCAAGCAGGACCAGGGTATTGGCCAGGATGTTGGCGACAACGACGGCGCAGTCGCCCTGCGCGGTCCAGTCCCCTGCTGCGACCGCATGCACCCGGTCGGCGACGCCGTTCGCGCTGGCATTGGCCTGGGTTGCCGTGAGCGCCTGCGGATCGTTGTCGACGGCGATCACCGATGCCGCGCCCAGGCGCGCGGCGGCGACCGCCAGGATGCCTGAGCCGCAGCCGAAATCGAGTACCCTGGCGCCATCCAGGTCCTGGCCGTCCAGCCATTCGAGGCACTGCGCGGTGGTGGCGTGGGTGCCGGTGCCGAACGCCAGTCCAGGATCGAGACGAAGCTCCACGGCGTCGGCGCCGGCCTCCTCCGGGAGGGTGTGTCCGCTCGGCACGACCCACAGCCGGCGACCGAAGCGCATCGGCCGGAAATCGTCCATCCAGGCGCGCGTCCAGTCGCGGTCGTCGACGCGGCTGACCTGCACCCGCCCCAGGTCGAGTCCCGGTTGCAGCGCCGACAGGCCGAACACGATGCCGACCTCGTCCATGTCGCCGGGGAACAGCGCCTGCACCGTGATCCTGCGCCACAGCGGCGTCTCGCCCGGTGCCGGTTCGTAGAGCGGCTGGTCCTCGGCGTCGAGCAGGGTGACGGCGACCGCGCCAAGGTCCTCCAGCGCCTGGCTCAGGCGCTGCTCGAAGCGCGGCTGGGTCGGCACGGTCAGCGCCAGCCACATGGCGTCACGGCCCCCCGCGCTGTTCGGCCAGGCGCTTCTCGAGGTAGTGGATGTTCATGCCGCCGGCCTTGAAGCCCTCGTCGGTCATGATCCGCTGCTGCAACGGGATGTTGGTGCGCACGCCGTCGATCACGGTCTCGGCCAGGGCCACGCGCATGCGGGCGATGGCCTCGGCGCGGTCGGCGCCGTGTGCGATCAGCTTGCCGATCATGGAGTCGTAGTT
The DNA here is from genome assembly GCA_019634735.1 of Lysobacterales bacterium. Taxonomy (NCBI): domain Bacteria; kingdom Pseudomonadati; phylum Pseudomonadota; class Gammaproteobacteria; order Lysobacterales; species Lysobacterales bacterium. The sequence continues at coordinate 173,697 of JAHCAT010000002.1, forward strand.
GGGCGGGATCCGGTAGCCGTCGTAGACATGGGTGTCGACCCGGATGCCGGGGCCGCCGGGCGCATGGAAGCGCTGCACGGTGCCGGGCGAGGGCATGAAGGTCTCCGGGTCCTCGGCGTTGATGCGGCACTCGATGGCATGGCCGCGGAGCACGATGTCCTCCTGGCGGATCGCCAGCGGTTCGCCGGACGCCACGCGGATCTGCTCGCGGACCAGGTCGATGCCGGTGATCAGCTCGGTAACCGGGTGCTCGACCTGGATGCGGGTGTTCATCTCGATGAAGTAGAAGCGGCCGTCCTCGTACAGGAACTCGAAGGTGCCGGCGCCGCGGTAGTTCATGCGCTTGCAGGCCTCGACGCAGGTGGCGCCGATCCGCGCCCGCTCGTCCTCGGTGATGAACGGCGCCGGCGCCTCCTCGACCACCTTCTGGTGCCGGCGCTGCATGGAGCAGTCGCGCTCGCCCAGATGGATGGCGTTGCCCTGGCCGTCGCCCAGCACCTGGATCTCGATGTGGCGCGGGTGCTCCAGGAACTTCTCCATGTACACCTGCGGGTTGCCGAACGCCGCCTGCGCCTCGCGCCGGGTGGTGACGATGGCGTTGAGCAGGGCGGCCTCGGTGTGCACCACGCGCATGCCGCGGCCGCCGCCGCCGCCGGCGGCCTTGATGATCACCGGGTAGCCGATCTCCCGGGCGGTGGCCAGGGCGCGCTCGGGATCGTCGCCGACCGGGCCGTTGCTGCCCGGCACGGTGGGCACGCCGGCCTCCTTCATGGCGGCGATCGCGGTGACCTTGTCGCCCATCAGGCGGATGGTGTCGGCGCGCGGCCCGATGAACACGAAACCGGACTGCTCGACCTGCTCGGCGAAATCGGCGTTCTCGGCCAGGAAGCCGTAGCCGGGGTGGATGGCCTCGGCGTCGGTGACCTCGGCGGCGGCGATGATGGCCGGTGCGCTCAGGTAGCTCTGTGCGCTGGGCGGCGGGCCGATGCACACGCTCTCGTCGGCCATCGCGACGTGCTTGAGGTTGCGGTCCACCGAGGAATGCACGGCGACCGTGCGGATGCCCAGGGCATGGCAGGCGCGCAGGATGCGCAGCGCGATCTCGCCGCGGTTGGCGATGACGATCTTGCCGATCTTCATGGCGGCGCGGCTCAGCCGATCACGAACAGCGGCTGGTCGTACTCGACCGGCTGGCCGTTGTCGACCAGGATCGCCTTGATCACGCCATCGAATTCGGCCTCGATCGGGTTGAACATCTTCATCGCCTCGATGGTGGCCAGGGTGTCGCCCTTGCTGACCGACTGGCCGACCTTCACGAACGGTTCGGCGCCCGGTGCCGGCGCCGCATAGTAGGTGCCGACCATCGGCGAGTTCACGGTACGACCTTCGGGCAGGTTCGCGGTCTCGGGGGCGGCGGCCAGGCTGGCGGGTGCGGCCACCGCCGCCGCCGCCGGCGCCGGTGCGTAGTTGGGCATCGGCGCCTGCATCATCGGCGTGGCGACCGGGTGCCGGCTCAGGCGCACGGTCTCCTCGCCCTCGCGGATCTCGAGCTCGGACAGGTTGGACTCCTCCAGCATCTCGATCAGCTTCTTGATCTTGCGCAGGTCCATGGGCGGATTCCTCGGGAAAGGGCGGTTCGGGGAAGGGCGGGACGCCGGCGTCAGGCCGCCGCCAGGCGGGCCAGCGCGGCGTCCAGGGCCAGGGCGTAGCTGTGCGGTCCGAACCCGGCCACCAGGCCGACCGCCAGGTCGGCCAGGTAGGAGTGGTGCCGGAACGGTTCGCGGGCGTGCGGGTTGCTCAGATGCAGCTCGATGAAGGGGATCGCGACCGCCGCCAGGGCGTCGCGCAGCGCCACGCTGGTGTGCGTGAACGCCGCCGGATTGATCAGGATGAACGCGGTGCCGTCGCCTCCGGCGGCCTGGATGCGTTCGACCAGGACGTGCTCGGCGTTGCTCTGCAGGCATTCCAGCCGGTGGCCGGCGGCCCCGGCCCGCTCGACCAGGCTGGCCTCGATCTGGGCCAGCGTGGCGCTGCCATAGATCGCCGGCTCGCGGTTGCCGAGCAGGTTGAGGTTGGGTCCGTTGAGCAGCAGCAGGCGGGCCACGGGCGATCCGGGGCGGGGCGGGCGGCCAAGTGTGAAGCCGGTGTCGCGATCTGTCCAGATGCCGGCCAGATCGGCGACGTTCGCGACAATTCGCGAGCGTATGGCGGGTGTCCGGGGGGGGCAGGGTGTCGGGAAGTGGAAGACGGCTGTCGGGAATCATTTCTCGGGCGGAGACTTCCGCAGTGGGCGCGATCCGGTGCGGGCGCTGCACCCGACACCCCGCCGCACCGGTGTGCCGCGCGCGGAAATTGTCCCTGACACCCTTCGCGGCGTATGCTGCATCGCCGCAACGGGAGCGATCCATGGCGCCACGCTACCGACCCGCCGAGGAACTGGCCAACAGCCTCAGCCACGGCCTGGGCGTGGTCCTGAGCATCGTCGGCCTGGCCGTCCTGGTCGGTTTCGCCAGCGCCCGCGGCAGCACGGTCGACGTGGTCGCCAGCAGCATCTTCGGCGCCACCCTGGTGCTGGTCTACACCACTTCGACCCTCTATCACGGCATTCCCATCGATGCCGCCAAGCGGGTCCTGCGCACGCTCGACCATATCGCGATCTTCCTGCTGATCGCCGGCACCTACACGCCGTTCACCCTGGCCGCCATAGGCGGCCGCGCCGGCTGGACGCTGTTCGCGGTGATCTGGGGCCTGGCCGTGCTCGGCATCCTCTTCGAACTGACCTTCCTGCGCCGCTGGACCTGGCTGGCGGTCGGCCTGTACCTGCTGATGGGCTGGGTCGGCCTGGTCGCGATCAAGCCGCTGGCTGCGGCCATGGACACCGGCGGTCTGGTGCTGCTGCTTGCCGGGGGCGCCGCCTACACGATCGGCGTGGTGTTCTACGTATGGCGCAAGCTGCCCTACGGCCATGCGATCTGGCACGGCTTCGTGCTTGCCGGCAGCGTCCTGCACTACCTGGCGATTCTCTTCTACATCGTGCTCGACTAGCGCGAGCGCGACAAGGGCGCGAAAAAGGTGTCAGGGCGAAAAGGGTGTCAGGGACATTTTCCCGTGCGGCGATCTCCGCACATCGCGAAGTCCGGCGCGGGAAAATGTCCCTGACACCCTCGCTGCCGCGGCGCGGGAAAATGTCCCTGACACCCTCGCTGCCGCGGCGCGGGAAAATGTCCCTGACACCCTCGCTGCCGACACCCCCGCTGCCCCCACCCCGCCGCGCCGCCCCCGCCCCGCCGCGTCCTGAAACGCCGCCATGCCGCGCGTCAAGGCACCTCGAAGCCATCGGCGAAGATCACGTCGCCGATCCCGAACGCGAAGGTCTGGCAGCGGCCGAGCTCGGAGGTGCCGAGGTCGCGGTAGCTGACGAACGGCGGCACGCCGCTGGTCTGCAGGCGGGTCGCGGTAGCCATCACCCGGCGCTGTTCGTCGAAGTAGGCCGGGTTGCCGGCGCGCTGCAGGCCCACACCCTGGAAGCTGCCGCTGCCGTTGGTGGAGAAGCTGCCGCCGCTGACCTGGATCACCGTCGAGCCCAGCCAGTCGCGCGCCTGGCCCCAGGCGCCGACCGGCACCGGTCCCAGGTTGAGGTTCGTGCAGCCGGGTGCGCCGTAGAAATCGATCCGGTACCAGCCGTTGGCCGTGTTCAGCGTTCCGGCGGCCCAGGCGGTGCCGGCGTCGCCGAGCACGCTGCTCAGGCGCGGCTTGTTCTGGGCGTCGTTGCCCGCGCCGATCGGGGGCGGCTGGGCATTGTTGACGTCGGCGAAATTGATGCCGTCGTCGCCCAGGTCGATGCCGATGCCGGCGTTGTCGTGGAATTCGTTGCGGCGCAGGGTGTTCTGCCGGGCCGCCGCGACGGTGATGCCATCCAGGCCGCTGAAGGCGATGCGGTTGTCGTTGACCCGGTTGCCGTCGGCGCCGTTGCGCACCAGCACGCCGTGGCCGCCGTTGCCGCGGTTGGCGCAGGTGGCGCAGACGGCCGGGATGCCGATGCGATTGCCCTCGATGCGATTGGCCATGGCCAGGGCGCCGTCCAGCTCGATGCCGTGCGAGGTGCTGTTGGATACGACGTTGCCGCGCACGATGCCGTCGAAGCCGCGGATCAGGATGCCGCGATTGTTGCCGCGGACGTCGCCGCCGCTCTGGGTGCCGATGTAGTTGTTCTCGATGGCGGTCCGCGACGGCTGGGTGCTGCCGCTGCCGGAAACGTTGATGCCGATGCCGGTGGCATTGGCGATGACGTTGCGGTCCGCCGGCTCCGGGCCGCCGATGCGGACGCCCTCGACGGCGGCGCCGACCCGCACGCCGGTGGCCGAGGGCAGCAGGGCGGTACCGACCGTGCCGCCGACCTGGTTTCCGGTGAAGCGGTGGTCGCGGCCGCCGATGAACTGCGCCGCGGCGATCGAATGGCCGGAGAAGGCAATGCCCTCGATGCTGACCGTGGCGTTGGCCGAAGCGCCGGTGTTGACGTTGAAGCCATAGGCACCGGTGATCTGGTTGGCACCGCTGAGCACCACGCACAGGGTGGCGTTCCAGCCCAGTACGGCGGTGTTGCGGGCCGAGCCCGGCTGGCTGTAGCCCTCGATGGCGACCGGATGGATGATGTCCGGCAGCAGGCTGGCCAGGGTGATGGTGCGCGGGCAGGCACCGGCGATGTTGAAGCGGATGGTGTTGAGGTCGGGCGCGGCATTGGCGTCGATCAGCGCCTGGCGCAGCGAACCGGGGCCCGAGTCGTTGGCGTTGGTCACGGTCAGCACCGGGCTGGTCGAGCCGATGTTCGACTCGAAGGCGCCGCGGTCCGGGGCCTGGCCGAACCAGCGCGGGTTGCCCTCGAAGTCCAGCTGGCCCACCAGGTTGACGTCGGTGCGTCCGGAATTGATCGCCGGCGAGGCGCCCTGCAACCGGAAGTTGCCGCCGGCGGCGTCCACGAACAGCGGGTCGACGTTGAGGGTCGCCACCGGTGCCGAGGTCAGCGGCCGGTTGGCGTCGAGGGTGGCGTAGATGTTGTTGCGCAGGGTGGCCGGGATGTTGGGTCGCGAGGGATGCTTCCTCAGCCGGATGTCCACTGGCCCGTTGTTGCGGAAGATGGTGCTGTGCAGGTTGATCGACCAGTCGTTGGCATCGGCCGCCAGGTCGGTGCCGACGCACAGGGCGCCGGCCCCTTCGCTGGCGACGAAGGTGCTGTGCCGGATCACCAGCCGCTCGAGGTAGTCGAACACCCCGTCGACCTCCAGCGCGCAGCTGGTGAAGGGCAACGCCGGTGAGGACGCGTTGCCGCCACGCCAGAACACGCTGTTGTCGATCACCACGTCGGTGGTGAACCCGACGAAGGTGGAACGGACGCGGTCGAAGACCACGCGCGAGATCCGCAGGCTGCGTTCGGGTGAACTGGAGGTCTCGGTACGCAGGTCGAGCGAGTTCAGGTTGAAGAAGCGCAGGCGCTCGAGCTCGAGATCGCCGGTTGCTCCCCCTGTGGTCTTGATGTTGACGAAGCGGGTGGTCAGCTCGCGGCTGCTGGTCAGGGTGGTCGCGGAAGGATCCTGGCTACGGCTCGTGCAGGAAGCGTTGTAACCGCCCAGGAGCGAGACCGGACGCCCGGCCGGCGTCCCGGCGGCATCGTTGCCGAGCGGCGTCAGCGCCAGGTCGTAGGCGCCCTGCGCAAGGCGGATCACCAGCGGCTCGCTGGAGCTCGCCTGCGCCACCGCCCAGGCCAAGGTGAACTCGGGCTCATTGCGGACGCAGCGTTCGACCTGGGCAGCGGCCTGGGACGCCGCCAGCAGCGGGAGGGTCAACACGATCGCGCGGGCGGCAAGTGGCATCTCGGGGCTCCTTTCGATGGTGGCGCATGCGACCGGCGCTCCGGGCCGGCCAGGATCGCCCTTGTCCAGGCCGGTCCACTGACGCCTGGGACTGGGCGCCAGGGACGCCGTACCTGCCAGCTCGCCGTTCCTGGCTCTGGGGCGCAGTCCGAAGGGTCGATTGCGACCCGGGCCTCCACAGAATCCCGTGGCGCGGAAAAGCGAACAGCACTTGGGCCGGCGCCCCCGGACGGCGGATCGGCCGCTGCGCCAGCATGGTCGGCGCCAACGGGAGCGGGCAGATCCCCGATCTCCCGGCCTGGATGGCCAGCGGACTTGCCCTTGGCGAGTTGCTGGCCGGGGGGCGCGATCGATGCCGGCGCAGGCCGGCCGGCAGGGCCCCAGGCGCACCACTGAGCCTGTCGGTGCATGCACGGCCCTGCCGCCCGGGCAAGGGCGTCGGTCGTCCACCCGTCGCGCAGGTCGACCCGTCCGATGAGCATCGACCCCGACGTTTGCGTGAAATGCATCATAAAAACAACGACAGACAATGCATAAAACTGTAAATGAACACTGCGTATGATGAGGACGCCCACCACGCTCCTCCGGGGCACTTCGGCAACCCAGGGCCACGCGGCCCTGTCCGGTGGCCGAGGCAGTCCGGTGCGCGGTAGGCGACGCCTGTTGCATTCGTTCCCGCATCCGGCCTGCGGATGCGGCATTCATCAGACAATCGGAGAACGAGCACCATGAAATGCGAACGCGATTCCCGCAGGGCTTGGCTGCGGTCGCCGGCCTCCCTGTGCCTGGCGGTGGCGACCTCCCTCGTAGGCGCCGTGGCACTGGCGTCGCCGGCGGCATCGATCGACCCGCTGACGGTCCAGGAGCCCGACCTGCTCGTGGCCATGCAGCGCGACCTCGGTGTTGCGCCGCATGAGGCCGGCCCGTGGCTGCAGCAGCAGGCCCGGATGAGCGAGCTGACGGATTTCTACCGGGCCTATCTCGACGAGTCCTTCGCAGGCGCCTGGATCGCCCAGGACGCGCAGGGCGGTGCCAGGCTCGTGGTCGCTTCGAACGCGCCGGAGCGGCGACGCCCCCGCCATGCCGAGGTCGATCTGGTCCAGGTCGACTACAGCCTGAAGGAACTGCAGGCGATGACCGCCGCCCTCGACCACGTATACCGGGGTTCGGTGCTGCGGCGTCCGGGGGGGCTCGTGATCGCCGGCTGGTATGCGGACGTCGAGCGCAACCGGATCGTCGTCGAGTTCCTGGATGGGCACGTCGAGCCCGCAATCGACCTGGTGGCTGCCAGCGGAATCCCTGTCGCCGCGGTCGATCTGCGTGCGGTCGACTCGATGCCGGCGCTGGCGAACAGCATCGTCGGCGGTCAGCGCTACAACCTCAACAGCGGGGGCTGGTGTTCGATCGGTTTCTCGGCGCGCCGTGCCGGCCAGGACGGCTACGTCACCGCCGGCCACTGCGGCCAGGTCGGCACTGGAACCACCGGATTCAACGGCCTCGCCCAGGGCGTGTTCGAGTGGTCCGTGTTCCCGACCGCCGACAGTGCGTGGGTACGCATCACCAACCCGGCCTGGACCCTGACGCCGCAGGTAGAGACCAGCAGCGGACTGCTGGCCGTGGTCGGTCAGAACGAGGCGCCCGTCAACGCCGCGATCTGCCGGTCCGGCGCGCGTACGGGATGGCGTTGCGGAACGGTGACCGGCCTCAACCAGACCGTCAACTACCCGCAGGGGACCGTGTTCGGATTGACGCGGGCCTCGGCCTGCGTGGGCCAGGGCGATTCGGGCGGCGCCTTCATCACCCCGGACGGCCACGCCCAGGGCGTCACCAGCGGCGGCCAGCTCGGCTCGGACGGGACCAATTGCGGCTTCGCCAATCCGGTGACCTTCTTCCAGCCGCTGCAGTCCTTGCTGGCGGGTGCGGGTGCCACCCTGGTTACCGGCAGTGGCGGTGGCGGAAGCCCGCCGACGATCACGGCATTCGTGTGCCCGGATCGCTTCAACAGCGGCTCCCTCATGTTCATGTGCTACGTGGAGTACCAGTCCGCGTCCCCGGCCCAGGCCCAGTGGCAGAGTTCCCACCAGGTGCCCCGGCAGGGTGAGTGGTACTTCGGCCGTTGCGGCCGGTTCGACACGGTGGCGGTGAGCGTGACCGTCTCGAATGCCTTCGGGCAGGCCAGCCGCTCGACGACCTTCGCCTGCCCGACCTGGCCGATTCCGTAGCGGCCGGTCGCTGGGTGCGACCGGGGCGCCGCTTGCCGAAGGCTGGCGGCGCCCCGGCGTTCAACCCGTTTGCAGCGACCGGATCGCCTCGATGAACCTGCTGCCTTGCCCGGGCGTGAGGAGCACCACCGGGCCGCTGGCGGGCTCGAAGATCCACGCCGGGGTCCAGCGGTTGATCAATACGAAGGCACGACGGCGGTCGCGCAGGCGGTACCAGCCCCCACGGAAGCGGGGCAGCCCGGTGCCCATGGTGCGCAGCAGGGGGCGCGAGCCGCGCTCCTGGTCCAGGTCCACCTTGCGCCAACGGGTCGGGTCCAGTTCGGCGAGCGGCACGGTGTGGCGAAACAGGCCGTGGCGCAGGTGCAGCCCCCGGGCATCCAGTCGCAGCCGGCATGGCCAGACCAGCACGCCGACCAGGGCGAGCACGAACACCATGGCCGGGAGCAGCACCGGCGTGGCGTCCGGGTCCCTGGCCAGCGCCGCTGCCATGAAGCCGATCGGCAGCAACAGCAGGCCAGCGAGCACAGCCCAGGCCAGCGGAGGCGGAGCGATGGTCTCCTGGAACGCGGGCGGGCGGGTCATCTGCGGCCCCTTGCGGTGGGTGGATGGCAGTGTTCGATTGTCCATGCCAGGCCCGCCAGGGCAAGGCGCCGCCGGTGCGCGGTGCACGCGGACGGCCGGCGTCACGCCTTCCTGCTAACGTCGGCGCCTCTTCAGACGACTCCATGACCCCAATGAGCGAACACCTGCGCCGAACCAAGATCGTCGCCACCCTGGGTCCGGCCACCGATCCCCCGGATGCCCTGGCGCGGGTCCTGGAGGCTGGCGTCGATGTGGTCCGCCTGAACTTCTCCCACGGCGATGCCGAGGAGCACGGCCGCCGCTGCCGGGCGGTGCGCGAGGCGGCGGCGAGGATCGGTCGCGAGGTGGCGGTCCTGGGCGACCTGGGCGGGCCGAAGATCCGCATCGAGCGTTTCGCCGCAGGGCGCGTCGATCTGGTCGCCGGACAGGACTTCGTGCTCGACGCGCGCCCGGATGCACCGGCCGGCGACCACGCACGGGTCGGGGTGAGCTATGCCGGCCTGCCCGGCGACGTCGTGGTCGGCGACACCTTGCTGCTCGACGACGGCCTTGTCGCCCTTGAGGTCACCGCGGTGGAGCCGCCGCGCGTGCATACCCGGGTGCTGACCGACGGCCAGCTGTCCGACCGCAAGGGACTCAACAAGCTTGGCGGCGGCCTGTCGATCGACGCGCTGACCGCCAAGGACCGCGCCGACATCGAGCTGGCCGCGCGCCTGGGCCTGGACTTCGTGGCGGTGTCGTTCTGCCGCAGCGCCGCCGACATGGAGCTGACCCGCGAGCTGATCCGCCAGGCCGGCGGCGAAGCCGGAGTGATCGCCAAGATCGAACGCGCCGAGGCGATCGCCAACCTCGCGGAGATCATCGATGCCAGCGACGCGGTGATGGTCGCGCGCGGCGATCTCGGCGTCGAGATCGGCGACGCCGAGCTGCCCGGCCTGCAGAAGAAGATCATCCGCGAGGCCGTACAGCGGCGTCGCGCGGTGATCACCGCCACCCAGATGCTGCAGTCGATGGTCGATGCGCCGGTGCCGACCCGTGCCGAGGTGCTGGACGTCGCCAACGCGGTGATCGACGGCACCGATGCGGTGATGCTCTCGGCCGAGACCGCGGTCGGGCGCTACCCCGATCGCGCTGTGGCGACAATGGCCCGGGTCTGCCGGGGCGCCGAGCGGCAGTTCGAGGCGCGCCCGGACTTTGCGGCCCAGGACAGCGCGCTGGAGCGCACCGATCAGGCGATCGCGCTGGCCGCGATGTTCCTGTCCAGCCAGGTCGGGGTCCGTGCCATCGTCGCCCTCACCGAGTCCGGCGCCACCGCCCGCTGGCTGTCCCGCTACCGGACCCAGGTGCCGATCCTGGCGCTGTCCCGCAGCCAGGCCGCGCGCCGTCGCATGGCCCTGCTGCGCGATGTCTACCCGATCGACTTCGACGCCCCCGGCGGCAACCCTCAGCTTGCCGCCCGCGAGGCGGTGCGCCGCCTGCACGAGCTCGAGTACCTGGCCGAGGGCGACCGCGTGCTGCTGACCACCGGCGACCACACCGGGGCCCTGGGCGGCACCAACACCCTGAAGCTGCTGCGGGTCGGCGTCGGCGGCATCGCCGAGGGCCTGGGCGAGCTGTAGTCAGGCGCCGTCCGCGACGATCAGGCGCCGGCGCGGCGCGTGGCCAGGCCGCACGCCGACGGCGTGGCAACCGCCGCCGACACCCGCGCGGGATGGATGGCGCCGACGCAGTCGCGCGGCACCCATACCGGGCAGTCGCGCATGTGCGTGGAGAACGCAGTGGCCAGCACACTGCACCTGGACCTGGCGGCCCAGGGTCGCGAGCAGCACGAACGACGCCGCCCAGCCCAGCCAGTCGGCCGGTTCCATGGCCCTCAGTGCCGGGCCTTGGCCATGCCGTCGCGGGCCTGTTCGGCGCGCGAGGCGCCGATCGCGGTCTCGACGTTCTTCACCTCCTCGGGCGGCGGCAGCACGGCGGGCAGGCCCAGCGCCTTCAGCCACAGCTCCCGGGTCCAGCCGCTGGTGTGGTAGAGGTGGTGGGCCTCTTCCTGGGCGACCTCGTCATGCGCGGCGCGCAGCACGGCGACGTCCTCGCCCTTGCACTTGTCGGCGACCAGGCCGATCAGCGACCAGTTGAGGTGGTCCTTGGTCTCGGCGTGCACCACGCACTCGCCGGCGACCAGCTCGGCAGCGGCGGGATCGCCCTTGGCCTTGGCCAGCTGCATGGCCTTGACCAGGGCGGCGCCGATGTGGGCGACCACCTCGCGTCCCGGGGTGCGTGTCTCCGGGTCGAGGCCGAGCTGCTCGAACACCCCGAGCAGGATGCGGTGGTGGTTGCGGGTCTCATCGAGATAGTCCTGCCACTCCTCGCGCAGGTCTTCGTTCTGGGCACAGGTGAGGGCGGTCTGGTAGACGGCGATGCCGCCGATCTCGGTCTCGAGGGCCTGGTAGAGCAGTTCGTGCAGCTGTTCGCTGTCGGGGGTGTGACGGGCCATGGTCGGGCTCCTGCTGGCAGCGGCCGCGGGGGCCGGGTGCTCAGTCACGCAAGGCGCGTGCCAGCGAGGGTGGGGCGCCATCACGCGCTCTGCACGACAGGTCGGGGCGGCGCTGCAATGCAGAATGCCGGGCAGCGGCCGCGTCCTGCACGGCAGGACCAGCCCGCTCAGAATCCCCAGCGCAGCTTGACCAGCACCTGGTCGGCATCGCGCAGGTCCAGGGCGTCGCCGAACAGGCTGCCCATGCCGCGTCGGGGGCCGTGGTCGGGATCGTCGTCCCAGAGCTGTTCGCGGCCGCCTCGACCGTAGACCACGTACAGCTCGCGCTGTGGTGCGAACTCGTACCGATAGCGCAGCTGCACGCCGAAGCGGTTCACCGTGAACGGCACCAGGGCATCGTCGCTTTCCAGCAGGCGCCCGTCCGCGCCGATGCGATAGGCGGTGGGCCGCCAGGCGTCGATGCCGATCCATTGCACTTTCAGGCGCAGCTCGTGGCGTCGCCCCGGATGCCAGTTGGTGTCGAAGGCCAGGCGATTCTGGCGGCGGCGGTAGCTGGCGAGCAGGGTGTCCTGCTGCCAGATCAGCCAGTCCTGCGACCAGCGCGGCAGGAACGAAAGCCGGAAGTCCAGGTGGTCCAGCGGAAACCAGCGGACGATGCCCTCCGGCTGCGCGGCCAGACCGCCATGGTCGCCCTCCTGGGTGATCCACAGCCCGGCGAACCACGACCAGCTGCCGACGCGCGGGCTTTCCAGGTAGTTGTAGAGGCTGGCCAGGCGGGGCCGGCGATGGACGTTGCCATTGCCGCGCGAGATCAGGTCGTCGACGCCGCCGGACTCCCAGATCAGGTCGCTGTACCAGGTCGCGCCGGAACGGCTGACCAGGTTGCGGCTCAGAACCAGTGCCGACGGCAAACGGTCGCCCTGGTCGTTGTAGCGCAGTTGCGGCTCCACCGCCCAGGTCACGCTGCGCCGCCAGTCGTCGGCGGCGAAGCCGGTCTGCCGCCAGGTGCTGGTCCACTCCAGCTCGTTGTAGTCGGCGCGGCGCTGGTAGCCGATATCGTTGAAGTCCAGACGACGGTCGAAATGGGTGAGCTCCAGCTCGTGCTGGAAGCGGTCGGTCGGCGTGTAGAAGGCGCGCAACCAGGCGCCGGTGCCGTCGCGGCGGACCCCGGCCTCGCGGATCCGGCTGGCCAGGAGCTGGCCGCTGACCAGCCAGCGGGCGTCGGGTCGCCAGATCACGTCGACGCCGTTGACCAGGGCCTGCCGGTCCCGGAACGGGCGGTCGGCGAAGGTGCCCAGCCAGCCCAGGCTGACACCGTCGAACTCGCCCTTGAGCCGCTGCACCAGGAAGGCGCGGCCGAGGTCGTCGGCGTGGTCGGCTTCGAGCACCGCCAGGGTCCCGTAGTCGATGCCGGCCAGGCTGCCGTTGAGCTTGACCGCGGCATCGATGCGCGCGGCCTCGCCGTCGTGGTCGCTGCCGCCGCCGAACCGGCGCGTGTAGACCAGGCGCCCGCTGTCCGGCGTGCGCAGGTCGAAGATGCCCTGGTTCTCGGTGAAAAACGGCCGCTTGTCGGAGAAGAACACCTCGATGGCGCTGAAGTCGACCACCAGGTCGTCGGCCTCGACCTGGCCGAAGTCCGGGTTCAGGGTCGCGCTGAGCTGGAATCTGCCGGACGGCTTCCAGAACAGGTCGGCGCCGGCGCGCAGCTCGCCGGTATCTTCCAGCAGGTCGTGCTGCGCCGAGACATAGGGCACCACGGACAGCAGCCCGCGGTTGCGGTGGTTGTCGACCTCGATCCGGGTGAACTCGGAGACGAAGCGCGGCCGCTGGTAGCTGACCGGCGCCGCGGCGCTGCGCTCGTTGCGGCTGGCCACGACCCGGTCGAAGTAGACGCCGAGGGTGCGGGTCGGTGCGTCCGACTCGCGCATCGAGGCGACGCTCCAGGGGATCAGCATCTCCACCGACCAGTGGTCGTCCGCCTCGTGCAGCCCCCACTGCCAGACGCCATCCCAGTCGGTGCTGTAGATGTTCTCGTTGGTGATCACCTCGTCGGCGATGCCTCGGCCCAGGGTGACCATGAAGTTGTAGGCGATCCGGCCGTCGCCGTCGAAGTCGACCGCGAAATTGACGCGATCGGCGTTGATGCCGGAGTCGCGCGCGGCGCGCGGCCTGACCCGCGGCGTGCCGGGCGGCTGTTCGGCGACGAAGGCCACGGCCAGGCCCTCTGGCAGGGCGCGCAGCAGGGCCCGGGTCGGGTGGGTCGGCGCGCCCAGGGTGTACGGCACCGTGACCTGGAAGCGGTCGAACACCTGGGCCTGCGACCACAGGGGTTCGTCCGGGATGCCGTCCAGGACCAGCCCGGCCTCGCCCCGGGCGGACGTGGCGGACACCAGGAACAGCAGGAGGACTGTCGGGCGCACTGCGCGGTCCGGCCGGAACGGGCGCACAGGGTGGAGCCGGACGACGTTTGCGGCAAGCCCGCTGCGACGTCCGGTGGCCTTGGCGCGCCCGGGCGCCCGGCCGCCCCCCGGCTATACTGGGCGGCCCCGCGGCGGTGGTTGCGCCGCCCCCGGATCTTCCCCAAGGAGTTGCCGCATGAGCATCGAGGACCTCGAAGACATCGCCCAGGCGATGGTCGCGCCCGGCAAGGGCATCATCGCCATCGACGAGTCCACCGGCACCATCGCCAAGCGCTTCGCCGCGGTCGGCGTCGCCGACAGCGAGGAGAACCGCCGGGCCTACCGCGAGATGCTGCTGACCACGCCGAACCTGGCCGAGCACATCTCCGGCGCGATCCTCTACGACGAGACGCTGCGCCAGTCGACCCGCGACGGCGTGCCGTTCGCCAAGGTCATGGCCGACGCCGGCATCCTGCCCGGCATCAAGGTCGACAAGGGCACCTCGCCGCTGGCCGGTTGCCCGGGCGAGCTGGTCACCGAGGGCCTGGACGGGCTGCGCGCCCGCCTGGAGGAGTACGCCCGTCTGGGTGCGAAATTCGCCAAGTGGCGCGCGGTCATCAACATCGGCGAGGACATCCCGACCGGCACCTGCATCGAGGCCAACGCCCATGCCCTGGCGCGCTATGCGGCGCTGTGCCAGGAGCAGGGCCTGGTGCCGATGGTCGAGCCGGAGGTGCTGATGGACGGCGAGCACGACATCGAGGTCTGCTACGACGTCACCGAGGCCGCGTTGCGGGCGCTGTTCAAGGCGCTGTACGAACACAACGTCATGCTCGAGGGCACCATCCTGAAGGCCTCGATGGTGATCGCCGGCAAGGACTGCGAGGACCAGGCCGACGTCGACGACGTCGCCGACCTGACCGTGCGCTGCCTGAAGTCCGCGGTGCCGGCGGCGCTGCCGGGCATCGTCTTCCTGTCCGGCGGCCAGAGCGACGAGCAGGCCACCGCCCACCTGAACGCCATGAACCGGTTCGGTCCGCACCCCTGGCCGCTGTCGTTCTCCTACGGCCGCGCCATGCAGCAGGCGGCGCTCAAGCTGTGGGCGGCCGACATGGCTGGCAACTACGGCAAGGCGCAGCAGACGGTCTACGAGCGCGCCCGCGCCAACGGCCTGGCCGCGCTCGGGCAGTGGCAGGGCTGAAGCCGTCCGACCCTGACTTCCGTAAGTTGCCCGTCCGCGGGCACCTGCCACACTGGCGGCGCCGGCCGGGACCTTCCCGCCGGCGCCGCTTCGTTTCCATGACCCGTTTCGAGGATCCAGCCGCGATGAACGCGATCACCGTGCAGCCCCTCAAGCAGCTCGACAAGGCCCTGTCCGGCCTGCGCCAGATCGGCCTGCTGCCCGCCGACACCCGCTCCGAGGAGGCGCCGGTGGTGGCGCTGATCGATCGCATCGCCCACCTCGACCAGGACAAGGCGGTGGCGATCGCACGCACCCTGGCGCAGGCCAGCCTGTTCAACCAGGTGGTGCGCGACAACATCGACGCGATGCGGATCGGCGAGCGCTACAAGGCGATCGCCCAGGGCTTCGACTCGATCCGGGACGACGCGAAGCGCATGGTGCAGCAGGTCGAGGACGGCCGCATCGACACCTTCGAGCGGTTGTCCAACATCTGGATGAAGGTCACCCGCGGCGACATCCCGGCGCGCTTCGACAGGATCCGCGGCACCTACCTGGAGGTCGCCGCCGATTCGCGCGACCAGATCCAGCGCGAGCAGGTGATCCTCGAGGCCTACCGCGACTTCCGGGTCGCCCTGAAGGAGTCCCAGGTGCTGGCGTTTGGCCTGCTGCGCCAGGCCGAGGCGGTGCTCGAGC
The DNA here is from genome assembly GCA_019634735.1 of Lysobacterales bacterium. Lineage (NCBI taxonomy): Bacteria > Pseudomonadati > Pseudomonadota > Gammaproteobacteria > Lysobacterales > Lysobacterales bacterium. The sequence continues at coordinate 189,137 of JAHCAT010000002.1, forward strand.
AGGCGCGCGCGTCACTCGCCCAGGCCGGGCAGGCCCTGGCCGATGCCGGCACCGACGACCGCGAGGCGCTGGCCGGGCTGGAGCTGGAGCGCGACCGCCGGCTGCGCGAGGTGCAGGACGAGGACAAGCGCTACCAGATCGCCAAGGACCTGGCCGAGAACCTGTCGATCGCCTACAACACCTCCGAGGTGATCATGGCCCGGCTGATGCAGATCACCGATGCCAAGGAGCGCGTGTACTCGCAGGCGGTGACCTTCTTCGGCACCAACGAGACGGTGTTCACTGCGCTGTCGGCCTCGTTCACCGGCATGCACGGCCTGCACGAGTCCACGCAGACCCTGGAGGCCATGAAGGAAGGCATCAACAAGAGCCTGGAGACCCTTGGCGAGGTCGGCGACGCGGTCCAGGAGGCGGCGATCCGCGCCGGTTATGGGCCGACCATCCGTGCCGAGTCTGTGCAGAAGCTGGTCGACGCCGTGGTCGGCTTCCAGCAGCGCGCGCAGGCGATCGTCGAGGAGATGCGCGCGCTGTCCGAGCGCAACGAGATCGAGGTGCGCGAGGCGGTCGAGGACGGCAAGCGTCGCCTGGTCGAGCTGGCCAGCCAGGCGCGGTCGCTGCCGGGTCCGGCGGCGACCGGCGCCTGAGGCCGGCGGCGGTCCAGCGACCATGCGCCCGGCTCCGCCCGAGTCGTCGGTCGGGACGTCGCGAGCAGCGGCGCCAACGGCGCTGCCCCTGGCCGATCCGGCCGGCGCGGGCGACGCCGATCGCCTGCAGGGGCTGATGCTGGCCATGGACGTCGTCGACACCCTGCGCCACCAGGTCGACCTTGCCGAGCACGCGCTGTCCGAACGCGAGCGCGACGCCGCCCTGGTGGCCCGCATCCGCTCGATCTACGCCGGCCAGGGCATCGAGGTCAGCGATGCGGTGATCGTCGAGGGCGTCGAGGCGCTCAAGCGCGACCGTTTCGTGTACCGGCCGCCGCGGCCCGGCCCCGGGCAGTTGCTGGCGCGCATGTACGTTGCCCGCGACCGCGCCTGGCCCTGGCTGCTGGCGGGCGGCGCGCTGCTCGGGCTGTCCTGGCTGTTGGCCCGCCTGCTGACCGGGCTGCTGCCATGATCCGCGGCCACCGCGCCTATGCGGAGATCAACGGCCGCATCGAATCGCTGCGCGGTCAGGTCGCCGCCCACGCGCGCAGGATGGGCGTACTGAGCGCCCGCATCGAGCAGCTGCATGCCGAAGAGGCGCGGCATGCCGCGGCGCTGGCGAAGGTGCGCCTGGACGCTGTGCAGGCGCGCGAGGCAGGCGAGGTTCTGGGTCGCGCCGAGCGCATCGCCGCCGAGGAGATGAGCCGCTGGCAGTCGGCGCTGGACGCTGTGGAGTCCGGGCTGGTCGCATCGCAGGCACGACAGGACGCGCTGGAACGGCAGCGCGAAGACCTGGCAACGGCAGTCGCCGCGCGCCAGGACCAGCGTGCCCGGCTGGCCGCCGCGGTGCGCGGCCGGCATGGCGACGATCCGCAATGGCGGGCCCTGTCGGAGCGTGAGCAGGCGCTGGCCTCGCAGGCGGCGCTGGCGCTCGAGAAGGCTGGCATTGCCGAGTCGGATCGCGTCGACAAGGGTCGCCCCTACGAGCGCGACCCCCTGTTCACCTACCTGTGGCTGCGCGGTTACGGCGGGCCCGATTACCGGGCGGGCGGCCTGGTGCGAATGCTCGACGGCTGGATCGCGCGGCGGGTCGGCTGGACGGTCGCGGCACGCGACTACCGGCTGCTCATCGCCCTGCCATTGCATCTGGCCGAGCATGCCCGGCGCCTGGAGGCCGAGCGCGCGGCGGCCCATGCGGCCCTGCTCGGCCGCGAGGCGCAGTTGCTGTCCGATGCCGGCGATGCCGAGCTGGCGTCGGCACAAGCCGAAGACGAGGCGCGTCTGGCCGGGCTGCTGCCGGCGCTCGCCGCCGAGGAGGCCAGCCACGCCGGCCTGCTGGCGCGCCGCGCCGAGCTCGCCCAGGGCGGCGACGAGTTCACCCGCCGGGCGCTGGAGACGCTGCAGGCGGCCGTGGCCGGCGTGCCGGCCGAGCGCCTGGCGCAGGCCGCCAGCGGAACCGCGCGGCTCGACGACGACCACCACGCCGCGGCGATCGCCGCCCTGCGCGAGCAGCGCTCCGGCCTGGACCGCGAGCTGGCGCTGGCACGCGGCGAACATGCCGGTGCGCTCGCCGCCCTGGACCGGGTCGAGGCCTTGCGCAGGCGTTTCCGGCAGTCCGGTTACGACCATCGCGATTCCGAACTGGACGATGGCCTGGACTGGACCGGCCTGCTCGACGGCGTGCTGCGCGGCGCCCTGGAGCTGGCACGGGCCTGGGAGCAGGTGGCCGGTCACCAGCGTTTCAAGGTGGCCAAGGGCATGCGCGTTCCTGAAGGCGTGTTCGACGACGGTCGCCGGCGCGACTGAAGCCGGGCGGTCTGTTCCGGACCAGAAGCGACCCGACGGACCGTTGTCCGGTCCGCCCGGCGTATACCCCCGGTCCCGGCCGGGATTCGCAGGCGCGGCAAGGAACAACGGCCGGGCGCGGGTCGCAGGTCCATCTGGCGCAGCCACCGAGACGATCCGAGTGCCGTCATCGGTGAACCGTTGGTGCCGCCGCCAGTCCACGGAAGCACCACATTTGCGCAGTATCATCAGCGACATAGCCGCCCGACGGCGGCCAGGCACGCGGCTGCCCGGCGCCTGTTTCCGCTGGCGTCCCCGCCCGTCCCTGCAACATGGATGTCACTCATGCCCTCTTCGCGCCCCGCCCTTGCGCGTTTCCCCCGTGCTGCCGTCCTTGCCCTGGCCGCGACCGTGCTGATCCCGGCGTGCGGCGGCGGTGGCGGGGGGCAGGCGCCGCGTGGCGCCGCGCCCCCGGCGACGGTCACCGCGCAGGCAGTGGCGGAGTCCGCCTGGACCGACAGCATCGAGGCGCTGGGCACGGCCCAGGCCAACGAGTCGGTGACGATCACCGCGAAGGTCACCGAAGTGGTGCGCTCGGTGCGCTTCCGGGACGGCGATGTGGTGCGCCGCGGCGACGTCCTGGTGGAACTGACCGGCGCGGCCGAGGTGGCCAACCTGCGTGAGACCCAGGCGGCTCTCAACGAGGCCCAGCAACAGCTCGAGCGGCTGGAGCCGCTGGTCGCCCAGGGGACCCTGCCGCGCGCCCAGCTCGACACCCAGCGGGCGGCGCGCGACAGCGCGCGGGCGCGCGCCGACGCGATCCGTGCCCGCCTTGCCGAGCGCGTGATCACCGCGCCATTCGACGGCGTGCTCGGTTTCCGGCAGGTGTCCGACGGCGCCCTGGTGAGCCCCGGCACCGTGATCACCACCCTGGACGATCTCTCGGTGATCAAGCTGGACTTCAGCGTGCCCGAGTCGCTGATGGCGAACCTCGCCGGCGGCCAGGAGATCGCCGCCACCAGCATCGCCTTCCCCGAGCGCGAGTTCAGCGGTGTGGTGACTTCGGTCGGCAGCCGGGTCGACCCGGTCAGCCGCGCGGTCACCGTGCGCGCCGAACTGCCCAATCCCGACGGGCTGCTCAAGCCGGGCATGCTGATGACGGTGGCGCTGATGAGCGCCCCGCGCCGGGCGCTGGTGATTCCCGAGCTCTCGCTGATTCAGGTCGGCAACCGCCAGTCGGTGTTCGTGGTGCGCGGCGACGGCACCGTCGAGGAGGTGCCGGTACGGTCCGGCGCGCGCCGGCGTGGCGAGGTCGAGGTGGTCCAGGGCCTCAATGCCGGCGAGGTGATCGTCGTCGAGGGCGTCGGCAAGTTGCGCTCGGGCCAGGCGGTGACCGTCGTCGATCGGCCCGCAACGGCCTCCGGCCCGCGCGACGCCGACGCCCCCGCCGAGGCGCCGCCGCAGGCAGTGGCCGATGATCCGGCCGACGCGCCGGCTGACGACCCGGAGTCCTGAGCCATGATCCTGTCCGATGTCTCGATCCGGCGCCCGGTGTTCGCAACCGTGATGAGCCTGCTGCTGATCGTGCTGGGGGTGATGGCGTTCACCCGCCTGACGCTGCGCGAGCTGCCGGCGATCGACCCGCCGGTGGTGTCGGTCTCGGTGGTCTACCCGGGCGCTTCCGCCGCGGTCGTCGAGACCCGCATCACCCAGGTGCTCGAGGACGCCGTGAGCGGCATCGAAGGCATCGAGACGCTGCAGTCGCGCAGCGTCAACGGGCGCGCCTCGCTGACCCTGGAGTTCCGCCTGAGCCGCGAGATCGAGGCCGCCGCCAACGATGTCCGGGACAGCATCAGCCGGGTGCTGAACCGGCTGCCGCCGGAGGCCGACCCGCCCCAGGTCGAGAAGGCCGAAAGCGATGCCGAGACCATCATGTGGCTGAACATGAGTTCGACCACCATGGACACCCTGGAGCTGTCCGACTACGCCGACCGCTACGTGGTCGACCGCCTGGCGGCGCTGGACGGGGTCGCCCAGGTGCGGATCGGCGGCCAGCAGCGCTACGCCATGCGCATCTGGCTGGACCGCACCGCCCTGGCCGCGCGCGGCCTGGCCGTCGCCGACGTCGAGACGGCGTTGGCCCGCGAGAACATCGAGCTGCCGGCCGGGCGCCTGGAATCGGCCGAGCGCGACTTCACGCTGCGCGTGCAGCGCGGCTACCAGCGTCCGGAGGACTTCGCGCAGATCGCGCTGGCGCGCGGCGACGACGGCTATGTCGTGCGCATCGGAGACGTCGCCCGGGTCGAGCTGGCCTCGGCCGAGCGGCGCGCCTACTTCCGGAGCAACGGCGCGCCCAACGTCGGCCTGGGCATCGTCAAGACCTCCACGGCCAACAGCCTGGACGTCGCGCGCGCCGCCCGCGACGAGGCGGTGGAGATCCAGAAGTCCCTGCCCGAGGGCACCCAGATCTTCGTCGCCTTCGACAGCACGGTGTTCATCGACGCGTCGGTCAAGCGCGTGTACTGGACCCTGTTCGAGGCGCTGGCCCTGGTCCTGGTGGTCATCTATCTGTTCCTGGGCAGCCTGCGCGCGGCGATCATCCCGGCGGTCACCGTGCCGGTCTGCCTGGTCGCCGCCTTCGTCGCGCTGGCGGCGTTCGGGTTCAGCATCAACCTGCTCACCCTGCTGGCGCTGGTGCTGTGCATCGGCCTGGTGGTCGACGATGCGATCGTCGTGCTGGAGAACGTCCAGCGCCGCGCCGACCTCGGCGAACCGCCGCTGGTCGCGGCGCGCCGTGGAACCGCGCAGGTCGCGTTCGCGGTGATCGCGACCACCGCCGTGCTGGTCGCGGTGTTCCTGCCGGTCGGCTTCATGGAGGGCAACACCGGACGGCTGTTCCGCGAACTGTCGGTGGCGCTGGCGGGCGCCGTGGCGATCTCCGCGTTCGTCGCCCTGACCCTCACGCCGATGATGTGCAGCAAGCTGGTCCGGCCGCATCGGGAGCCGCGCGGCCTGAACCGCTGGGTGCAGGGCCGTCTGGATGCCCTCGGCCGGGGCTATCGCGGCCTGATCGAGCGGACGGTCGGGCGACCGCTGCTGTTCGGCGTGCTGATGGTGGCAAGCGTGGTCGCCAGCGTACTGATGTTCCTGGCCGTACCCAAGGAGCTGGCGCCACCGGAGGACCGCGGCGCGTTCTTCGTGATGGTCTCCGGTCCCGAGGGCGCCGGCTACGACTACACGGTCGGCCAGATGCAGCAGGTCGAGGACGTGCTGATGCCGCTGGTGGGCGCCGAGGGTCCCCTGCAGCGCGCCAACGTGCGCGTGCCCGGCGGGTTCGGGGCCAGCGAGGAGATGCACACCGGCATGGTGATCGTCTTCCTGAAGGACTGGAGCGAGCGCAGCGTCACCACCAACGACGTGGTCACCAGCCTGCGCGGCGATTTCGACCGCCTGCCGGGCGTGCGGGCCTTTCCGCAGGTGCGCACCGGGCTGGTGCGCAGCGGCGGGCAGCCCCTGCAGGTGGTGCTGGGCGGTCCGGACTACGCGGAGCTGGCGCGCTGGCGCGACCTGCTGCTGGCCCGGATGGCCGAGAACCCGCAACTGTTCGGCGCCGATTCCGACTACAAGGAGACCCGCCCCCAGTTGCGCATCGAGATCGATCGGGTTCGCGCGTCCGATCTCGGCGTCTCGGTGGCCGAGATCGGACGCGCGCTGGAGACCATGATGGGCGGCCGGCGGGTCACCACCTTCGTGCAGGACGGAGAGGAGTACGACGTCATCGTTCAGGCCCAGGAGGCCGATCGCGCCACGCCGAACGATCTTCGCAACCTTTACGTGCGTTCGCAGCGCACCGGCGAACTCGTGCCCCTGGCCAACCTGGTCAGCCTGCAGGAAGTCGCCGAGCCGGGCAGCCTGAACCGGTTCAACCGCTTGCGCGCGATCACCGTATCCGCCGGCCTGGCGCCCGGATACCAGCTCGGCGACGCGATCACCTGGGTCGAGCAGGTGATCGAGGAGGAGCTTCCGGACCACGCGCAGATCGACTGGAAGGGCGAATCCCGCGAGTACAAGAGCGCCGGCAGCGCCGTGCTGTTCACCTTCGCGATGGCCCTGCTGGTGGTGTATCTGGTGCTGGCCGCGCAGTTCGAGAGCTTCATCCATCCGCTGGTGATCATGCTGACCGTGCCGCTGGCGGTGCTCGGCGCCCTGCTGGGATTGTTCGTCACCGGTGGCACGCTCAACCTGTTCAGCCAGATCGGCATCGTCATGCTGGTCGGGCTGGCGGCCAAGAACGGCATCCTGATCGTCGAGTTCGCCAACCAGCTGCGCGACGAGGGCCGTGCCATCCGGGACGCCATCGTCGAGGCCGCCGCGGTCCGCCTGCGGCCGATCCTGATGACCTCGATCGCGACCATCATGGGTGCGATCCCGCTGGTGGTCGCCGGCGGCCCCGGCTCGGCGAGCCGGGCGACGATCGGCGTCGTGGTGATCTTCGGCGTCGCCTTCTCGACGCTGCTCTCGCTGTTCGTGGTGCCCAGCTTCTACGCCCTGCTGGCGCCGTTCACGCGATCGCCCGAGGCCCTGGCCCGGCGCCTCGAGAAGCTCGAGGAGGAGACGCCAGAGGCGGCCGGCGGAATCAGCGCTGGATTGCCATCGTGACGGCGAACCGGCAGGCGACGGCGCCACCGGGGTCCGCGTCGGTGGATCCGGCGCAGGGTCCCGCGTCGCCCTGCGCGGCGCGTCGGCGTACGCGGTGCTCCTGTCGGACTCAGAGTGTCCGCAACCGCCGCATCCGGCGGTACACCACCGGCCGGCAGGCGAGGGCGAACAGCACGCCGCCGACGAAGCCCGCCACATGGGCGATCCAGGCCACCGCGCCGAACGTCGGATTGAGGTAGGCGATCAGCAGCTGCAGCAGGATCCAGAAGCCGATCAGCCACAGCGCCGGAATCCGTACGAACTCCAGGAACAGGCCGAGCGGGATCACCAGGCCGAGCTGCGAGCGCGGGAACAGCGTCAGGTAGGCGCCGACGATGGCGGACACCGCGCCGCTGGCACCGACGATGGCGCCGACCCGGTCCGGCATGCTCAGCGCCGCCGAGACATTGGCGAGGGCGCCGCCGACCAGGAACAGCGCCAGAAACAGCCCGCTGCCCAGACGACGCTCGGAGGCCAGTCCGAAAATCAGCAGGAACAGCAGGTTGCCGATCACATGCAGGAGGTCGGCATGGATCAGCAGGGCGCTGAGCACGGCGACCGGGCGAAGCTGCGCGAGGTAGGCCTGCCAGCCCTCGCCCAGATCGAACAGGCGTGCCGGCACCAGGCCCCAGCGCTTGACCAGGGCCAGGAAGTCCTGGGGATCCAGCGAGGACATCCAAAGGTACGAGGAAACGATCAGCGCGAGCAGCAGCGGCGTCGCCCAGCGCAGGTCGCCGCGTTGGCGTTCGTCGACCTGGACGAACATGGCGGCGGGGGCTCAGCTGCGCACGGGCAGGACGAACTCGGTGCCCTCGAAGCGCACCAGGATCCCGTCCGCGCGGATCGCCAGCACCTCGACCCCACCTGGCAGCGACTCGCCGTCGTGCACGCGGATGCCGTTGACGAGGGCAAACCTGCGGGCCGGATCCGCACTGTACATGTGCATGGTCACCGCCAGTGCCGGCAGGCCGCGGCGCACGGCGAACGGCAGTTCGTGCAGCCGGGCGGGTCCGGCACCGGCAGGATCTTCGGCGGCTGCGGACGGCGTCACCGGTGTCGAGTCACCGACCGGAGCCGGCGCCGGCGCCGGCGCAAGGGCCGTGCTTTCCGCGGGGGTGCCCGCAAGCCGCCCATCGGCGCCGTCCGGGCCAGTCCCCTCGACCGGCGCCGGGGGCGTGGCCGCAGGTGGCTCCTGGGTCCGGCCGCCGAAGAAGCGCGACCCGGGCTCGGCGGTCGGCGGGCGATCCGTGGCGGCCATCTGCCCGTCCTCCGGGCTTGCCGGTGCCCGGTCGGCGACGGGGGGGGCACCGTCGGCAGGCGACGGCGGGACGGGCGCGACTGCGGCCGGTTCCGCGATGGCAGCCTCGCCCGGTTCGCCGGCAACCTGTGGCGGCCGTTCCGCGGACGGGGTGTCGCCGCCGGCACCGAAATCGAACATGCCGACCCACCAGGCCAGGGTCAACGCAACGGCCGCCAGGGCGGGAAGCAGCCACGGCGGCCGACCGCGCCGCCGGGTCGCGAACGGGGTCGGACTGCCCAGGGTCGGCGGCTGGCCGCGGCGTCGCTCGGCGTCGGATCGGTTGAGGGCATCGAGGATGGAGGACATGGCGGCATTGTATCGGAGCGCCGGAATCGCGCCGGAGGACTCTGCGACCCTGCATGTGGCGGCCAGTTCCAGGGGCTGCCGGTGCGCGGTGGGCTGCGCTCGGCCGGCTGGGCGGCAGGAACGCCGGTCAGCGGGCGTGGGTCGCCGCCGGGTCGCCCGTGCCGGTCGAATCGTCGCCGGACGCGTCGGGGCTCGGCTCGCGGAGGCGGGGTCCGCCCTCCAGCCAGGCCGACAGCGCCCACCAAGTGTCCGGACCCAGCACGCCGTCGGCGCGCAGGCCATAGCTTGCCTGCAGGCGTCGCAGGCGCTGATCCGGCCCGGCGGGGGCGAAGTCCCGGGCGTCCTCGAACCGGTCGAGCGCGGCTGCGCCCCAGGCGGGCAGCGTCCCGCCGGGCTGGCTTCGCACTGCTCCCGGCAGCCGCATCAGGGCGAGGTACTCACCAGGCCAGGCATCCGCGAGGGATTGCCGGGCCAGGGTCACCGGGCCCAACCCGGCGTCGATCACGACCTGCTCGCCAGCCAGGGCCAGCAGGGCCAGTGGCGTGGCGCCGGTTGCCGTCGGCACCGACAGCAGCACCGGGCGGTCCAGGCCATCGAGCTGCGCCAGGGTGCCGCGGCTGCGCACGCAATGCAGATCGCCCTCGAGCCTGAACGGGCACGTCCCGAGCACGGCCCCGGCGAGCCGCTCCGGCGCCTGCCAGCGCGCCAGCAGTGCCGCGGCCGCCGCCTGGGCGCGGCCGGTGGCCAGGACCGGGCCGAGCGCGTCCGCGGCCGGGTTTGCCAGGCCGTCCCCCGGCGGGGCCTCGGCGAGCGGCGCTCGCGCGGCCTGCCACCACAGGGCCGCGCCCAGGGCGCTCGCCACGGCCAGCAGCGCCATCCACCCTGCCAGCCGCCAGCGCGGCGGCCGTGCAAGCACTTCATCGGCCGCGGCGTGCACGTCGCGCGCCCCGATCCGGCCGCGATCCGCGCCGTAGCCCGCCAGCAGGGCTCGTTCGGCGATCACGTTGAGCAGCCGGGGCACACCGCCTGCACGGCGGTGCAGCGCGCGCAGGGCGGCGTCGCTGAACGGGCTGCGGCGCAGGCCCGCCACCGCCAGGCGGTGGCGCACATAGGCCGCGGTCTCGGCCTCGTCCAGCGGCGTCAGGTGGTAGCGGGCGGTGATCCGCTGCGCCAGCTGCCGCAGTTCCGGCCGGGCCAGCAGGTCGCGCAGCTCGGGCTGGCCGAGCAGGATGATCTGCAGCAGCTTCTGGGTGGCGGTCTCCAGGTTGGTCAGCAGGCGCACCTGCTCCAGCGCCGGTACCGAGAGTTCCTGGGCCTCGTCCAGGATGACCACCACGGTGCGCCCGGCGGCATGCTCGGCCAGCAGGTGGCGGTTGAGGGCGTCGACCAGGGCCTTGCCGCTGCCGCGCGCCTCTCCGACCGGCACCCCCAGCTCCTCGCAGATCGCCTCCAGCAGCTCCAGCGGCTGCAGCCGCGGATTCAGCAGCAGGGCGACCCGTGTGCCCTCGGGCAACTGCTCCAGGAGCAGGCGGCTGAGCGTGGTCTTGCCCGTGCCGACCTCGCCGGTGAGCTGCACGAAGCCGCCGCCGCCGCCCTGCGAGATGCCGTACACCAGGTGCGCCAGCGCATCGCGATGGCGGTCCGACAGGAACACGAAACGCGGGTCGGGAGTGATCGAGAACGGCGGCTCGGAAAGGCCGTAGTGCGCCAGGTACATGGCGCGCAGGATACCCGGTCGGGGCGGTCGGGCCGCTGTCCGGCCGCCGTGCACGGTGGCGGGCGACGGGTCGCTGGCGGGCAGATCGGACAGCTGGCTGCCGCCGCGCGCGCGGCGACGGCCGGCGGCTGCGTTCCTGCTCGCGCCATGCGGCCTGATAGGCTGTGCCGATGGTCGACCGCGCACCCTCGATGCCGCTGCCGGCGCGGCGCCACTGGCGCCCCGTGGCCTTGCTGGCGGTGCTGGTCGCGCATGTCCTGGCGCCGGTGCTCTGGTTGGCGGGCGCAGGTGGAGACTGGGCGTTCGCGACGCTGCTGGCCGGCGGCGCACTGCTGGTCTGGGGTTCCCTGTACCCGCATTCCCGCCTGTTCGGCCCGGTGCTGACACGGCTGGCCACGGACCGTCCGCTGGTGTGGCTGACCTTCGACGACGGTCCCTGCGCCGATACGCCGGCCCTGCTCGACCTGCTCGATCGTCACCGCGCAAGAGCCACCTTCTTCCTGGTCGGCGCACGCGCACGTCGCCATCCGGGACTGGTGCGCGAGATCGTCCGGCGCGGCCACGAGGTCGCCAACCATACCGACAGCCATCCCGCGGGGCGCTTCTGGTTGCTGGGTCCCAGGGCACTGGCGGAGGAGATCGATGGCGCCCAGGCGACCCTGGCCACCCTGGCCGGGACACAGCCGCGCTGGTTCCGGGCGGTGGCCGGTCTGGGCAACCCGTTCCTCTCGCCGGCGCTGCATCGCGCTGGATTGACCCGGGTGTCCTGGACGGCCCGCGGCTTCGACGGCATCGACGGCAATGACGACCGGGTGCTGGCACGAGTCCTGCGGCGGCTGCGCCCGGGCGCGATCCTCCTCGTTCATGAGGGTGGCGCCCCCGGGCGCAGCACGGTGCTGGCCGGACGGCTGCTCGCGGCGCTTGCGGCGCGGGGCTACGCGGTGGCGTCGCCGGAAACGGCCACCACCAGCCAGTTGTTGAAGGGCGTGCGCCCCCACAGCGGCGCAAAGTGCGCGGACAGACCCAGTGCCGCCAGTTCGGACGCCAGGCCGGCGCGCGTCGGGTAACGGTCGGGCCCGACGTTCATCCAGCGCAGCCAGCGCGACAGCACGTCGACGGCACGTGTGACCCGGCTGCGCCAGTTGCCGTCGGCCAGGCCGGTGCGGATCACCAGACGGCCGTCGCCGGCCAGCGCGCGGGCGGCCTGGCCGAGCAGCGGCGTTTGCGCCTGGCGGGGCAGGAACTGCAGGACATCGAGCAGCACCACGCTGCCCTGATGGGCAGGGAAGCCGGTGGCCAGATCGACCGTCGCGAAGCGGGCCCGGGTCAGGCCGGCGCGCGCGGCGGCGTCACGCGCCGCGGCGATCTTGCCCGCGTCGTTGTCGACACCGAGATAGTCCAGGTCGATGCCGGCGACGGCCAGCACGTGGGCCAGCAGGCCAAGCCCGCAGCCCAGGTCGAGCACCGCGGCGCGGCTGCCGGCCAGCGCCGCAACCACCCCGGGATAGAGCGGGTCGCTGGCCAGCTTGCTGCGCACGTAATGAAAGTGCCAGCGACTGGGCAGGAAGGCCGTGGCCAGGTTGCGCGCCTGCCCCGGCTGCAGCGCCCGCCCGCCGCCGTGGCTCACGCGGCGCTGTCCTCGATCGCCAGCGCGACCTCGCGGCCGAGCAGGGTGCCGGCCAGCACCCGCCAGCGCAGGCCACGCGAGTCGGCGAACTCCTGCCAGGCGCGGAACTCGTCGGCGTCGCGGCCCGGATGACCGACAAAGTTGCCGAACAGCAGCACCGAGCCGGGTACCAGGCGCTCGCCGGCGTGACGCAGCACACTGGCGGTCGAGGTGTGCAGCGCGCAGTCGACGTGCAGCACGCGCACCGGCCCGGGGTTTGCGGCGAGGAAGGCGGGCAGGGTGTCGTCGAACCAGCCGGCGTGCAGGCGGGCATTGGCCGGCACCTCGGGCAGCACGCCCGCAGTGCTGTCCATCGCTTCCCCGGCGGAGCCATCAACAGGTGCGCCCTGGAAGCTGTCGAAGCCGTGCACCTCCTGTCCGGCCAAGCCAGCCAGCAGGGTAAGGCTGCGCCCGAAGTAGACGCCGCACTCAAGGACCAGGCCGTCCAGGCGGGCAGCCTCGACGGCGCGCTCCAGCACCTGGCTCGGACAACCGACGATAGCGGCGCCGGGCTGGCCGGCCAGCCAGTGCAGGCCGGACCACATCGCCGCGTACTGCGCCGGCAGGTTGGCACGCGCATCCGGCGCGCGGCCGTCAACCAGTCCATCGAGGGCTTCGTAGTACAGCGCCGCCAGGGCATCGTCGCGGTGCGGGGCGAGCGCATCGCGCGCCGCCGCCGGCCGGGCGGCGGCGAGCAGCTGGGCCCGGTGGATCGCCAGTTCGGGAAGGGGCGGACAGGCTGCCTCGGCGCGATCCAGCCAGCTCTCGGCCTGGTCCAGCCTGCCGAGCATGATCGCCGCCCGGATCAGGGCAAGATGGCCGTCCGGCGCCAGTGGCGCCCGTTCGCTGGTGTCCGCGAACTGCGCCAGTGCCTCCTCGTAGCAGCCGTTGCGCCACAGCGCCTTGGCCAGCATGAAACTGTTGTAGGCGCTGGCGTCGAAGGCATGCTGCGTGCGCAGGCGCTCGAGCTCTTCGGCGCGCGCCCTGGCCAGGATTTGGATGACGGAGTCGGTGGGCGTCGAGGTCATCTCGGTCAGTCGTCCAGGGTCAGCAGGCTGGCGTTGCCGCCGGCCGCGGTGGTGTTGACGGTGACCGTGCGCTCGCTGGCGAAGCGCGCCAGGTAGTGCGGCCCGCCGGCCTTGGGCCCGGTGCCGGACAGGCCCTCGCCGCCGAACGGCTGCACCCCGACGACGGCGCCGATCTGGTTGCGGTTGACGTAGCAGTTGCCGGCGCGAACGCGGCCGACGATGTGCTCGACGGTGCCGTCGATCCGGCTGTGCACGCCCAGGGTCAGGCCGTAGCCCAGCGCGTTCAGGCGGTCGATGACCGAATCCAGTTCGCGCGCCTTGTAGGGCAGCACGTGCAGCATCGGTCCGAACACCTCGCGTTCGAGCAGGTCGAGGGACGGGATCAGCCAGGCGCGCGGTGCCACGAAGCAGCCGTGCGCGGTGTCCGGGGGCAGCTCGACGGCGTGGATCAGGCGGGCCTCCCTGTCCATGCGCGCGGCATGGCCTTCGAGTGCGGCGCGCGCGTCCTCATCGATCACCGGCCCGACATCGGTCGACAGCAGGCCGGGGTCGCCGACCTCGAGCTGCGCCATCGCGCCGGCCAGCATGGTGGCGACCTTGTCGGCGATGTCCGCCTGCACCAGCAGGATGCGCGCGGCCGAACAGCGCTGGCCGGCGGAATCGAAGGCCGAGGCCACGGCATCCTTGACCAGTTGTTCCGGCAGGGCCGACGAATCCGCGACCAGGGCGTTCTGGCCGCCGGTCTCGGCGATCAGTGCCGCGATCGGCGCGTCGCGACCGGCCAGGGCGCGGTTGATCGCCCAGGCGGTCTGCGTCGAGCCGGTGAACGCGACGCCGGCGACGCGCGGATCGGCGGTCAGCGCGGCGCCGATCGTGGCGCCCTCGCCGGGCAGGAAGGCCAGCACCTCGCGCGGCACCCCGGCTTCGTGCAGCAGGAGGGTCGCGGCGTGGGCGGTGAGGGTGGTCTGCTCGGCCGGCTTGGCGACCACCGCATTGCCGGCCGCCAGGGCGGCGGCGACCTGGCCCATGTAGATGGCCAGCGGGAAGTTCCAGGGCGAGATGCACACGAACACCCCGCGGCCATGCAGGTGCAGGCGGTTGCGTTCGCCGGTCGGGCCCGGCAGGGTCAGCGGGGCGCCGAACTGCGCGCGCGCCTGGACGGCGTAATAGCGCAGGAAGTCGACCGCCTCGCGGACCTCGGCGACTGCCGCCGACAGCGTCTTGCCGGCTTCCTTGATGCACAGCGCCAGGAACAGCGGCCGCCGTTCCTCGAGCAAATCGGCGGCCTTGAGCAGGGCCTGCGCCCGCCGCTCGACGCCGGCACGGTCCCAGGCCGGCTGCGCGGCCACGGCAGCCGCCAGGGCGGCATCGACCAGGCCTGCGTCGGCAGGGCGCCAGGCACCGACCTGTTCTCTGCAGTCGGCTGGGTTGAACACCGCCGCCGGGTCGCCGCCCCCCGTGGCCGATCCGGCCACCAGCGGCCCCGCCTGCCAGGGCCGGGCGCAGGCCTGCGCCAGGGCCGGGGCGAGTCCGCGAAGGGCGTCGTCGTCGGCCAGGTTGAAGCCCTGCGAATTGCGTCGTTCGGCTCCGAACAGCGCCTCCGGCTGGGGAATGCGCGGGTGCGCCCGGGCCGGGCCGAACGCCTCGACGGTGGCGACCGGGTCGGCGACCAGGTCGGCGATCGCCAGCTTCTCGTCGACGATGCGGTTTACGAAGCTGGTGTTGGCGCCGTTTTCGAGCAGTCGACGCACGAGGTAGGGCAGCAGGTCCTCATGACTGCCGACCGGCGCGTAGACCCGACAGGCCAGCCCGGCGCCGCCGTCGCCCAGGACTTCCTCGTAGAGGTCCTCGCCCATGCCGTGCAGGCGCTGGAATTCGAACTGCGCGGCGTCGCCGCTGCCGCCCGCGGCGCGCGCATAGTGGCCGATCGCGGCGATGGTGTGGGCATTGTGGGTGGCGAACTGCGGGTAGAAGGCCGCCGGTTCGGCGAGCAGCGCGCGCGCGCAGGCCAGGTAGGAGACGTCGGTGTTGGCCTTGCGGGTGAACACGGGATAGGCGGCGTGGCCGTGCTCCTGGGCACGCTTGACCTCGGCGTCCCAGTAGGCGCCCTTGACCAGGCGAACGCACCAGCGCCGTCCGCAGCCCCGGGCCTGTTCGGCCAGCCAGGCGATCACCGCCGGGGCGCGCTTCTGGTAGGCCTGCACCGCCAGCCCGAAACCGTTCCAGCCGGCGAGGTCGGGGTGCGCGAACACCGGCGCCAGCAGGTCCAGCGACAGCTCCAGGCGGTCGGCCTCCTCGGCATCGACGGTCAGGGCGATGCCCTGGGCCATGGCCAGGCGCGCCAGGTCGAGCAGGCGCGGGCCGAGTTCGGCCATCACCCGGGCGCGCTTGGCGTGCTCGTAACGGGGGTGCAGGGCCGACAGCTTGACCGAGATCGAGGGCGCGGCGTGGATGTCCGGCCAGGGGCCGGCCTTGCCGATCGCCACGATCGCGTCGCGGTACGCCTGCAGGTAGCGGTCGGCGTCTGCGGCGGTCAGCGCGGCTTCGCCGAGCATGTCGAAACTGTGCCGGTAGGCGCGGTTGTCCTTGTCGCGCGAGCGCTTTAGCGCCTCGCCGATGGTCCGCCCCATGACGAACTGGTGGCCCATGATCTTCATCGCCTGGCGTACCGCCAGGCGGATCACCGGCTCGCCGGCGCGCCCGACCAGTCGGCGCAGCGCGCCGGTGAAGCTGGAGCGCGTGTCCTCGGACAGCGCGACCAGTCGTCCGGTCAACATCAGGCCCCAGGTCGAGGCATTGACAAGCACCTTGTCGCTCTTGCCCAGGTGCCTTTCCCAGTCGGCTTCGCCCAGCTTGTCGCCGATCAGCTTGTCGGCGGTGTCGGCGTCGGGGATGCGCAGCAGCGCCTCGGCGACGCACATCAGCAGCACGCCCTCCTCGCTGGACAGGTCGTACTGGCGCATGAAGGACTCCACCGCCGAGGCCTTGCCCGCCCGGGCACGCACCCGGGCGACCAGCTCGCCCGCGCGGGCCAGGACCAGGGCGCGCTCGGCGGGCGGCAGGGCCGCGGCGGCGAGCAGGTCGTCCAGATGGACGGCCTCGTCGAGGCGCCAGCCCGCAGTGATGGCGGCGCGCGCGGAGGCCGGCGCAGTGGGCAGTTCCGGGGACAGGATTGGGTTCACGGGGCGCCTGGCTGGATGGCAACGACGGATCGCGCAGTCTATCGGAAGCCTTCCGGTCCATTGGCGTCGCCTCCGGCGCCTACCCCGGCGGGCAGTCGGGGCCCGACGCGGGCGCCACCGCCCGCCCGGCCCTCACCGTTCCTGTACGCCGCCTCCACCGCAGCGGCGTTTCCATCCTCGCAAGTTTCCGCGCTCCGCCGGGTTCTGGCCGGGCCGGGCCGGGCGCCCGGGGGCTTCCGCGCCGGGCGGAAGTTGCCGCAAGGGGTGGCGGGGCCTAAACTTGCGAGGTTTCGAGCATCCCGACCATGATCGTGGAGCGTGACATGGCGGCGCAGTCCGTCGTCCGGAGCTGGGATCTTTCCCCGAACCGGTCGCTTGATCTGCGCGGTCTGCTGACGTTCTTCGCGCTGGTGGCGGCGGCTTCGCTGGCGGTCAGCAGCTACAGCTTCAGCCAGGGCAACGCCTTTGCGCCGGCCTTTGCGCTGGCGGAACTGGCGCTGCTGGCGGTCTGCCTGCGCCTGGTATGGCGCCGGCTCGCCCGACGCGAGCGCCTGGCGCTGACCGGCGACGGCCTGCTGGTCGAGGCCGGCGGCCGCAGCGAGCGCTTCCACCCGTACTGGGTGCGGGTGCGGCGCGACGGCGCGGGGGGCGTGCGGCTTCGGTCGCACGGGCGAGAGATCGAGGTGGGGGCGTTCCTTTGCCCGAGGGAACGCGACCAGTTGGCGGCAAGCCTGCGCGCGGCGCTGGCGCCGTGGCAGCGATGACAGGATCCAGCACGTGAAGGTGAACACCATGATGGCTCGACGCTTCCTGACCGCCACCGCCTTGCTGGCGGGTTACGCCGGCGCGGCGTTGGCCAGTCCGAAACCCTGGCAGCTCAACATGACGCCAGGCGTCACCGAGATGAGCCGCCAGGTCTACGACCTGCACATGCTGATCCTGTGGATCTGCGTGGTGATCGGCGTCCTGGTGTTCGGCGCCATGGCCTACGCCATGTTCAAGTTCCGCAAGTCCAAGGGCGCCGTCCCGGCGCGCTGGAGCCACAACACCACCGCCGAGATCATCTGGACGGTCATTCCGGTCCTGATCCTGGTGGCGATGGCCTGGCCCGCCACCAAGACCCTGATCGAGATGGCGGACACCGACGACGCCGAGCTGACCGTGAAGATCACCGGCTACCAGTGGCTCTGGCGCTATGAGTACGTCGGCACCGACGTCAACTTCGTGTCCAAGCTGGACCGCGATTCCGACCGCACCCGCATGCTGCGCTCCGGCCTCGACCCGGCCGCGGTCACCGTCGACGGCGAGAACACCTACCTGCTCAATGTCGACCGCCCGCTGGTGCTGCCGACCGACACCAAGATCCGCTTCGTGATCACCGCCAACGACGTCATCCACTCCTGGTGGGTGCCGGTGCTGGGCTGGAAGCAGGACGCCATCCCGGGCTTCATCAACGAGGCCTGGACGCGGATCGACACGCCGGGAACCTATCGCGGCCAGTGCGCGGAGCTGTGCGGCAAGGACCACGGCTTCATGCCGATCGTGGTCGAGGCGGTGCCGCCGGCGCAATTCGCTGCCTGGCTGGGCGAGACCGACGCGATCGCCAAGGCCGCCCGGGCCGCCGAGGGCGCGCCGGCCGTGGCCGCCGCCTCCATTGCGGACGCCGGCGCCAGCGCCGCCGACGCGCAGTAACCAACGAATCAGCAAAGGCACGCCGACATGGCCACCGACCACACCGCCCACCACGACGCGCACCACCACACGCCCAGCTTCGCGCAGCGCTGGCTGTTCGGCACCAACCACAAGGACATCGGCACCCTCTATCTGGTGTTCTCGCTGGTCATGTTCCTGATCGGCGGCGCGATGGCGCTGGTGATCCGCGCCGAGCTGTTCCAGCCCGGCCTGCAACTGGTCAATCCCGAGTTCTTCAACCAGATGACCACGATGCATGCCCTGGTCATGATCTTCGGCGCGGTGATGCCGGCGTTCGTGGGCCTGGGCAACTGGATGATCCCGTTGATGGTCGGCGCGCCGGACATGGCGCTGCCGCGCATGAACAACTGGTCGTTCTGGATCCTGCCGTTCGCCTTCGCGATGCTGCTGTCGACCCTGTTCATGGACGGCGGCGGACCGGCCGGCGGCTGGACCCTGTATCCGCCGCTCAGCATCCAGGGCGGCAATTCGATCGCCTTCGTGATCTTCGCGATTCACCTGATGGGCATCAGCTCGATCATGGGTGCGATCAACATCATCGCCACCATCCTGAACATGCGCGCGCCGGGCATGGACCTGCTGAAGATGCCGATCTTCGTGTGGTCCTGGCTGATCACCGCCTTCCTGCTGATCGCAGTGATGCCGGTCCTGGCCGGCGCGGTGACCATGCTGCTCACCGACAAGTTCTTCGCGACCAGTTTCTTCAGCGCGGCCGGCGGTGGCGATCCGGTGCTGTTCCAGCACATCTTCTGGTTCTTCGGGCACCCGGAGGTCTACATCATGATCCTCCCGGCGTTCGGCATCATCTCGGAGATCCTGCCGACCTTCGCGCGCAAGCCGCTGTTCGGCTACCAGGCGATGGTCTACGCGATCGCCTCGATCGCCTTCCTGTCGTTCATCGTCTGGGCGCACCACATGTTCACCGTCGGCATGCCGCTCGGCGGCGAGCTGTTCTTCATGTACGCGACCATGCTCATCGCGGTGCCGACCGGGGTCAAGGTGTTCAACTGGGTCTCGACCATGTGGAAGGGCTCGATGACCTTCGAGACGCCGATGCTGTTCGCGCTCGGCTTCGTGGTGATGTTCACCATCGGCGGCTTCTCGGGCCTGATGCTGGCGATCGTGCCCGCCGACTTCCAGTACCACGACACCTACTTCGTGGTCGCCCACTTCCACTACGTGCTGGTCACCGGCGCGATCTTCGCGATCATGGCCGGCGTCTACTACTGGATCCCGAAGTGGACCGGCTACATGTACAACGAGACGCTCGGCAAGTGGCATTTCTGGCTGAGCACCATCTTCGTGAACCTGCTGTTCTTCCCGCAGCACTTCCTGGGCCTGGCCGGCATGCCGCGGCGTATCCCGGACTACAACATCGCGTTCTCCGACTTCAACATGATCTCCTCGGTCGGCGCGTTCGGCTTCGGCCTCAGCCAGCTGCTGTTCGCCTACCTGGTGTGGTCGTGCGTGCGCGGCGGGGCCCGCGCCACCGACCGGGTCTGGGAGGGCGCCAAGGGTCTGGAATGGACGGTGCCGTCGCCGGCGCCGCACCACACTTTCACCACGCCGCCGCGGATCGACGACCGCGAGTTGGCGCACGGTGACGTCACCCACTGAGCGCGGACTGCCGGACCCCCCTGCAAGATCCGGCCCCGGACGACGACGACATGACCGTGGACGCAAGACGCAAGGGCGCGATGAGGACGGTGGCGGTGCTGGCGCTCGTGGCGCTGGCGATCTACATCGGCTTCATCCTGCGCGGGGTGCTGTCGGCATGACCGCGGCGGCCGACCGCGGCGCCGAGAACCGCCGCTTGCTGCGCAAGCTGGGCCTGGTGACGCTCGGCGCGTTCGCTTTCTGCTTTTCGCTCGTGCCGCTCTACCGGATCGCCTGCGAGCAGGTGTTCGGCATTCGTCTGGACGGCCGGCCGGTCGATGCCGCGACCGGCCATGCGCTGGTGGTGGACACGTCCCGGAGCGTGCGCGTGCAGTTCGACGCCAGCATCCACAACGAAAGCGAATGGCGCTTCGGTCCGGAGCAACTCGAGCTCACCGTGCATCCCGGGGAGACCGTGGAGGCCTGGTACGTGGCCAGCAACCTCACCGGCGACACCCTGGTCGGCCATGCCGTGCCCGACGTCCTGCCGCGCCCGGCCAACCCGTTCTTCGCAAAGACCGAGTGCTTCTGCTTCACGGAGCAGAAGTTCGCGCCGGGCGAGACCCGGCGCATGCCGGTGCGCTTCTTCGTGTCGCCCGATCTTCCGGCGAACGTCAACACCCTCACCCTGACCTACACCTTCTACAACAACGAGCAGGCGACCCGCCGCGAACAGGCCGCATTGGCCCGGGCAGCGGCGACGCCGGATCCTGACTCCCGAGGCTGACCATGGCGAACCCCACGCACGATCCGAACGTCTACTACGTCCCGCACGGCAGCAAGTGGCCGCTGGTGGGCTCGGTCGGCCTGTTCCTCACGGTCGGCGGCTTCGCCAACTGGATGAACGGCAGCACCGCGCTGGGACAGGTGATGAGCCTGGCCGGCGTCGCCGTGCTCCTGTGGATGATGTGGGGCTGGTTCGGCGATGTCATCCGCGAGAGTGTGCGCGGCATGTACAACCGCCAGGTCGGCATCTCCTTCCGGATGGGGATGATGTGGTTCATCTTCTCCGAGGTGATGTTCTTCGCCGCCTTCTTCGGCGCGCTGTTCTACGCGCGCGCCCTGTCGGTGCCCTGGCTGGGCGGCGTCGGCGACGGCGCCTCCACCAACGCCTTCCTCTGGTCCGGTTTCGATGCCGCCTGGCCGACCAACGGTCCGGCCGAGATCGGCGGCGAGTTCGGGCTGATCCCCGCCTGGGGACTGCCGCTGCTCAACACCCTCATCCTGCTGGCCTCCGGCGTCACCATCACCATCGCCCACCATGCCCTCAGGGCCGGCCAGCGCACGCGCCTGCTGGTCTGGCTGGGTGCGACCATCCTGCTGGGCACCGTCTTCCTGGTCTTCCAGGCCGAGGAGTACGTGCATGCCTACCGCGACCTCAACCTGACCCTGGGATCGGGCATCTACGGGTCGACCTTCTTCATGCTCACCGGTTTCCACGGTCTGCATGTGACCCTGGGCACGATCATGCTGATCGTGATCTGGTTCCGATGCCTGAAGGGCCACTTCAGCAAGGACGACCACTTCGGCTTCGAGGCGGTGGCCTGGTACTGGCACTTCGTGGACGTGGTCTGGCTGGGCCTGTTCCTGTTCGTCTATGTGCTTTGACGGCAGGGAGCAGGGGGGAGGGAGCAGGGAGCAGGGGGGGCGGAGCGCCAGGCTGCGCGCCCGCCTTGCTGCCATCCCGTCCGCCCCGCGCTAGCCTGTGGCGATGTCCGTGCCGGCCGGCGAACCAGAAGGCAGAGGCAGGCCGTTGGGCCGCTGCGACGCATCCGCGCCGACGGCAGCCAGGACGCGGCAAGCAGGGCAAGGGGGGCGGACAGCAGGAACGGCGACGAGCCGTCGGTCGCAGTTTCCTGCCTGCCGTCGGGTTTCGCGAGGCCTGAGGTGGCCGGTGGCTGGATTGTCCGTGGCGAGTACGCTCCAGGGCCCGCAAACACCGGTCCCCGGTCGTGCGCCCGGCACCAAGACCGCAGCGGGCGGCAGCGCAGGTCATGCCCGGCGCGGGTCCCGACCCGCCGCCACCCTGCGCCCTTCCCCCCGCCCCCTGCTGCCTGCTCCGCCGGCCTCAGATCCCGTGCGGCTTGATGTAACCGGTGGCGATGCCCAGACCGATCAGCGCGATCAGCAGCACCGACAGGCCGATGCGGCGCGTCAGCGCCCAGGCCATGCGGTCGCCGCCGCCCTTGTCCTGCATCATGTAGTACAGCGCAGCGCCCAGGTTCCAGAGAATGGCGATGAAGAAAGCGGCGACGATCAGGCGCAGGGCGGTGGGATTCATGGCATCGGGCCGTGGATCGGGGCGTCGATTATAGCGGTGCCGTCGTGAAGGGCTTTCCGCTGCGGCGACCCACGGCGCTGGCCTGGGCCCTCCTGCTTTCCGGACTGGCCGCCTTCATCAGCCTGGGCGCCTGGCAGCACGGCCGTGCCGGATTCAAGCGGGCGCTGATCGCCGAGCACGAGGCCGCCGGGCAGTCCGATCCGGTCGAATGGCAGCGTGGCATGGCCGCACCCGACGCGCCGCGCTTCGCGCGTGTCCGGGTCCGGGGTGAATGGCTGGCGCCGCGCTACCTGCTCGACAACCAGAGCCGCGACGGCCGCACCGGTGTGGAGGATTTCGCGCCGCTGTTGCTGGCCGATGGCGAGGTGGTTCTGGTCGGCCTGGGATTCCTGACCTATGCCGATGGTCGCCGTACCCTGCCGCCGCTGCCGCCGGTGCCGGACGGGGGGTCCGGAGTGACCGGGCTGGCGACACCGCCGCCCGCACACGGCCTGCGCCTGGGGGGTGACTGGTCGGCCGGGCAGGGTGCCGGGCCGGTCCGCCTCATGCCCTGGTTCGACCTTGCCGCGATCGCCGCCGACCTGGGCCGGCCGGTGGCGGCGCGCGTCGTCCGCGTCGACGAGGCGCCGGGCAGTCCATGGCGACGCGACTGGCGCCCGGTCGAAGCAGTGCCGCCCGAACGTCACCTCGCCTATGCCCTGCAGTGGTGGACCATGGCGCTGGCCGTCCTGGTCATCTTCCTGGTCGTCAACCGTCGTACGCAGCCATCATGACCCTTGCCCCCAGACAACGTCGCGGCCGCATCACCCTGATCGTGATCGCCGTCCTGTTCCTGACCCCCTTCGTGCTGGCCCTGGTGCTCAACCGCCTGGGTTGGCATCCGGCAGCGACCCGAAACCACGGCACCCTGGTCGAGCCACCTCAGCCCCTGACCGGCGTCGTGCTGCGCGACCGTGCCGGCGGTGAGCTGCCGCTGACCAACCTGGACCATCGCTGGACATTGCTGGTGCGGGTGCCGGTGGCCTGCGACAAGACCTGCCAGGCGCGCCTTGAGGAGCTGCACCGGGTACGGGTCAGCCTTGGTCGCCACGCCCCCAAGCTGGCGATCCGCCTGATCGCGCCGGCGGTCCTGCCGCCCCTGCCGGAGACCCTGGTGCCGCTGTCCGACGGCTCAGTGGCGGAGCTGGCGGAGGCATCCGCCCTGGTCGCCCAGGTCCCGGACTGGACCGGCCTGCTGGTCGACGACAAAGCCTTCCTCATGTTGCGATTCGATCCCGGACTGCCGGCGCGCCTGCTGCGCCGCGACCTTTCGCGCTTGGTCAAGTGACCGTCACGCCCCCGCCGCCCTCGCCATGAACGATCCTGTGATCCGCACCCTGGCCCGCCTGGCCACCGTCCTGACCCTGGGCGTGATCGTGCTGGGCGCCTTCGTCCGGCTCTCCGATGCCGGCCTGGGCTGTCCGGACTGGCCGACCTGCTACGGCAAGGCCACCTGGCCGCGCAGCGAGGCGGCGATCGCGACGGCGAACGAGGCCTTCCCGGAACGCCCGGTCGAACTGCCCAAGGCCTGGAAGGAACAGGTGCATCGCCACGCGGCCGCGGTGCTGGGTGTGCTGGTCCTGGCGCTGGCGCTTCGCTCGAACTGGCGGCGGTCCCTGGCGCGCAATACGCTGTTCGCCGCGGCCGCGGCCGCGGCCATCGGCACCGTCCTGTACATGCGGGGACATTCCGGCGCGTCGGTGACCTTCTCGGTGCTCGCCTTGGGCCTGCCGCTGCTGGTCGCCTGGCGGCCGGGCCAGAGCGCCAGGCCGTGGGCGCGCTATTCGGCCGTGCTGCTGACCGTGATCATGTTCCAGGCCATGCTCGGCATGTGGACGGTCACCTGGAAGCTTAAGCCGGTGGTGGTGATGGCGCACCTGATGGGCGGCCTGACCGTGCTCTGCCTGCTGGCCTGGCTTGCGCTGCGCAGCGGACCATCCACCCGCACCCTGCCTGGTGCGTACTGGCTCCGGCCCTGGCTGTGGCTGGGCTTCGCCGTGCTGGCCGCGCAGATCGCCCTGGGCGGCTGGACCAGCGCGAACTACGCCGCGCTGGCCTGTCCGGACTTTCCCACCTGCCTGGGCCAGTGGTGGCCGCAGACCGACTTCGCCGAGGCCTTCGTGCTGTGGCGCGGCATCGGCGTCGACTACGAGGGCGGCATCCTCGACGGCACCGCGCGCGCCACCATCCACCTCAGCCACCGGATCGGCGCGATCGTCGCCAGCAGCGTTCTCCTGGTCGTGGTGGCGGCGCTGCTCCGGATACGCGGTCTGCGCTGCGATGCGGCCGTCCTGGTCGGCCTGCTGGCCGTGCAGATCGCCCTGGGCATCAGCAACGTGGTGTTCGGCCTGCCGCTGGCCGTGGCGACCGCCCACAACGGCGTTGCCGCGTTGCTGCTGGCGCAACTGGTCCGGATCCTGTCGCGGGTCAGCCCGGTCCGGGGCTGACCGCGGCGGCGGCTACAATGGCGACCCGTTTCCGCCCGCAGTCGCCGTGAACCGTGCCCACGCCCGCTCGACCTTGGCGCAGTACCTGGAGCTGACCAAGCCCAAGGTGGTGGCCCTGCTGGTGTTCACCGCCGTGGTCGGCATGCTGCTGGCCGTGCCCGGCCTGCCGCCCTGGCAGCCGATGTTGTTCGGCACCCTGGGCATCGGCCTGGCCGCCGCCTCGGCGGCAGCCATCAACCACCTGCTCGACCGTCGCATCGACGCCGTGATGGCGCGCACCGCCCACCGGCCGCTGCCGGCCGGCGGCCTGGGCGCGCGACAGGTCCTGGTGTTCGCGCTCGCCCTCGGCGCGCTGGCGATGGCGATCCTGGTGCTGCTGGTCAACCTGCTGACCGCGGTGCTGACCTTCGCCTCGCTGATCGGCTACGCCATCGTCTACACCGTGTACCTCAAGCGGGCGACGCCGCAGAACATCGTGATCGGCGGCGCAGCGGGCGCCGCGCCGCCGGTGCTGGGCTGGACCGCGGTCACCGGCGAGCTGCACGCGCACGCCCTGCTGTTGTTCCTTATCGTGTTCGTCTGGACGCCGCCGCATTTCTGGGCGCTGGCCCTGTATCGGCGCGAAGACTACGCGCGGGCCGACATTCCGATGCTGCCGGTCATCTACGGAGAAACCTTCACCCGCTGGCACGTCCTGTTCTACACCGTCCTGCTGGTGCTGGTCACCGTGCTGCCCTGGTTGACCGGCATGAGCGGCCTGTTCTACCTGGGCGGAGCCCTGGTGCTGGGCGCCGGCTTCCTCTACTACGCGGTGCGCCTGCTCGACCCGCCGGATGAGCAGTTCGCGATGCACACCTTCGGCTATTCGATCGTCTACCTGATGGCGCTGTTCGCCTTCCTGCTGATCGACCACTATCTTGTGCCGCCGGGCAACGAGCTGATCTGGCGCTTCACCCCCACCTGAGTCTCCGGCCATGGCGAGCAACCGATTCCGACTGTACGACGCGGCCGGCCTGGCGCCGGTGATGGTGGCAATGGCCGGCCAGGCGCTTGGCCTGGTCGACGACCGGCCGTTGGTCCTGGTCGGCGTGCTGCGGCGCGGTGCGCCGCTCGCGGACCGCCTGGCCGACGCCCTGCGTGCATTGCGGCCCGAGATCGACCTGCGCCGCATGGACCTGAAGGTCAAGCGCTACGGCGACGACCTGACACTGCTGCACCCCGAGACCCGGCTCGAGGCCGACCCGGGGCAGGCGGCGGCGAACTTCCACGGCCAGCGCATGATCGTCGTCGACGACGTCCTCTATCAGGGCTGGTCGGCGTTCCGGGTGCTGGAGTTCCTGCGCGGACAGGGCGCCGATGCCATCCATCTCGCGGTTCTGGTCGACCGCTGCTGCACACGCCTGCCGGTCCGCGCCGACATCGTCGGGTTGCGCCTGCAGATCGCGCCCGGCGACGTCATCGAATGCAACGCGCCGCCCTACGAGGACGAGTTCGCAGTTGATCTGCTGCGCCTCTAGCAGGCTGTCAGCAACAGGCAGTCGGACGCCGATCTCCCGGTTCGAAGACGACCGCTTCGGTCGTTCTCCACGTCGTCCATCCGACGCCGGGCTCGAAGCGTTGCCGGGGCGCCGCTTGCTGGCGCGGTCGAGGGGTAGCGGTGCGGTTCCCGATTGCCGCCTGCGGGCGGCGCTTCGACGGGAGCGCGTCCGGACCTGCGCCGGACGGGCGACTTGAAAGACGACCAGGATGGTCGCTTCTCAACAAGCTGCTAGCCGAAGCCGGAACGAAGCAGGCGGTCCAGGATCAGATCGAGATCGTCCAGGGTGGCGCGATCCAGCGGCGTGATGTCGTAGCGGCTGCCGCGGAAGAACACCACGCCGTTCATCAACTCGTTGATCAGGCTGGCGCCCTCGAGGCGCAGGCGATCCAGCGCGCTGCCGGAGGGCGGCGCCGACAGGCTGAGCATCCTGCATCCCGGCTGCGGGGCCGGCCGGCCATTCCGCCACTGCACCTGCGGCAACGGCTGTCGCGTCGGGGCCGGCAGGCCGGCCACCGGGTTGCCCCAGTGCTTGTTGTTGCCGGTGGTCAGGTCAGGCGCGCTTCCCCAGCGCCTGACGGCGCGCGGGCCCGTGAACAGGGTCGGGGCCCCCGGCTGCATCCAGCGGTCGAAGGTGCTCCAGAAGGTCGGCGGCGGCACACCGGTCTGCAGATCGGCCCAGCCGTTGTAGCCGATGATGTGGCCGATCTCGTGCAGGGCCACGCTCATGGCGTCGGTACGGTCGGCCGGCACGGGTGCGATGCGCGCCACGGGATCGGGGTCGAACCACAGCTCGTCGCGCAGGTAGGCCAGTCCGAAGGTGACGAAACCGTCGGGTTCCCCGGCATTGGGATCGTTGCCGGTGCGCAGCTCGCTGGCCACCCCCTGCTCGAAGGTGTTTCGTCCATTGATCACGCCGACGAAGGTGCTGGTGACGCTGGATCCGTTGGCGGTCGGCACGTTGGCCACCCGCACCTCGATCTCGATGGAGCGGGCCGCGGTCACGCCCATGGCCGCCGCCCAGCGCCGCCCGGCCTCCTGGATGTGGCTCGTGACCTGGGCGCGCTCGGGCACGGTCAGCACACCGGCGCTTGCGTCGAAGCTGATGTTCCAGGCGACCTGCGCCAGGGCGGTCGGTGCGGCAAGCAGGGCTGCCAGCAGGGGCGGGAGGTATCGGGTCGGACGCATGGCGGATCCTTGGTGGCCTCACTGTCCATGACGCAGAACCGGGTCCGTTTGTGCCATGGCCCGGCCCGATCGCTTCATCGGGCCGCTACGGCGGTCGCCGCGCTCCGCGCGGTGGCTCGACCTGCCTCGTTGGCCGGTTCCACATGGAGACCACCATGCCGTCCCGGCCCGGCCGTCCGCTGCCCGGACTGCACCGAGATCTCGACGGCCTCGTCAGGCGTCCCCGCGAAACATCCGGGCAGGTGGATATCCGGAATCCGCGGCGCCGGCGCGTCGCGGTGGCAAGGGGACCTATTGGTTATCGGCCGGTGGCAGCAGGTAGCGCTTCCAGAACAGCATCGCCGCAGCCTCGTAGTGGTCGCGGTTGCGCTTCTTCGCGAAGCCATGCCCCTCGTCCTCGAACAGCAGGTACCAGACCGGGCTGCCGTTCTCGCGCACCCGGGCCACGATCTGCTCGGCCTCGCTGGCCGGCACGCGCGGGTCGTTGGCGCCCTGAGCGACCAGCAGTGGGCGGTCGATGCGGCCGGCATTGGTCAGTGGCGAGATTTCCTTGAGGAACGCGTGCATCGCCGGGTCGCGCTCGTCGCCGTATTCGGCGCGGCGCAGGTCGCGCCGATAGTCCTGGGTGTTGGTCAGGAACGTCACGAAATCCGAGATTCCGACCACGTCGATGCCGGCCCGCAGGCGTTCGCCGAAGTGCACCAGCGAGGCCAGCACCATGTACCCGCCGTAGCTGCCGCCAGCGACCCCGACGCGTCCGGCATCCAGCTCCTGCCGGGTGGCGATCCAGTCCAGCAGGGCGCCGATGTCGCGCACCGCATCCTCGCGCAGGCGGCCGTCGTCCAGGGCCAGGTAGGCCTTGCCGTAGCCGGCCGAGCCGCGCACGTTGGGCACCAGCACCGCAACGCCCAGCTCCCGGACCAGGAACTGGAACAGGGGCGCGAACACCGGCCGGGCCTGCGCCTCGGGGCCGCCGTGGATGTTGACCACGACCGGGAACGGGCCGTCGCCCGGCGGGCGGTAGTAGAAGGCCGGGATCGTCCGCGCGGCACCGTCGATCTCGTCGAAGGTCGGGTAGCGCACCAGGGTCGGGGCCACGAAGGCGTCGGCGTTCAGGCCGCCCACTTCGCTGCGCGTCCATCGGCTGATGCCGCCGTCGGCCAGGTCCACCACGTAGACGTCGCTCGGTGAGCGCGCGCCATTGACGGTCACTGCCAGGCGGTTGCCGTCCGGCGAGAAGCCGCCCAGCGCCACGACGCCGACCGGCAACGCGGGCAGGTCGACAGGCGTTTCTCCCGGCAGCGCCAGAACGTGCAGCCTGGAGATGCCGTCCTCGTTGGCGACGTAGGCCAGGTGCCGGCCGTCGGCGGCGACCGCCAGGCCCTCGACATCCCAGTGCAGGTCGGCGGTCAGCGCACGCCGGTGGTCGCCGTCGAAGCTGCGCCAGCGCAGCCGACGCACGTCGTCGTCCTGGTCGGCAACGTAGTACCAGCCCTTGCCGTCGGGTGCGAAGGCCATGGCGCCGTAGCCGACCCTGGCATCCTCGGCCTGCAGCGGCGTCAGCCGGCCGTCCGCCAGATCGAGCAGGTGCGGCCGGCTGTCGGCGATCGAGACGTAGCGCAGCACCAGAAGGCGGCTGTCGTCCGGGCTCCAGGCGGCGGCGTACCAGGTGCCTCCGGCCTCCAGAACCGGCTGGCTGATGCCGTCCAGTCCGACCACGTGGAGGTCGCTGTCGCGGCCGTTGCGGCGCGTCGTGGAGTAGACGATGCGGTCGCCGGCGTTCGACCACAGGGCCCGTTCGTTGCGCGACCGTCCGTCGCTGAGGCGCAGCTGCTCGCGGCTGTCCAGGTCGAGATGGTGCAGCTGCCAGAACTCGCTGCCGCCGACATCCATGCTGAACAGCACGCCGGCCCGTTCGCCGGGTCGGGCCGCCGGCGCCAACACCGGTTCGGCCTCGAAGGTGAGCTGCTCGCGCGCTGCGCCCGGTGCCGCCACGCGATGCACCTGGTTGGTATCGCCGAAGCGTGTCCCGATCAGCATGCCGCCATCGGGCAGCCAGCCCGCGAAGCTGGCGCCGCGGGTGTTCTGGTAGCGCGCCAGGCGTTGCCGCAGCTCGTCCGGGATCGCCGGGATGCCCTCGCTGACCACGTTGCCCGAGCGCTGCCGCTCGACCGTCGGGGCGGCGGGCTCGGACCGGGCGCAAGGCGCGCCACTGGTGGCGGCCAGCAGGCCGGCGATCAACAAGGCATTGCGCATCGGGAAGACTCCTTGGCGAGCGATCGCCCGAGTCTATCCGGCACGCGGTGCCGGGTCGGAGCGCAGCCGCGGCAGATGGCCGCCCCGTTGCGGCATGCGGAGCCGCCGCGCGGTATCCGCGACCGGGGCTACCAGGCGCCTGCCGTCAGCGCTGCCCCGAACACCCGTTCCGCGGTGCCCGCCTCGATGCGCACGTAAACATGCAGCTCGCGCTCGAACACGATCGGCTCGGGCAGGCCGAAGCTGGCGCGCACGCTGCCGGCCATGCCGGGGTCGTAGACCAGGCCGACGCCGCTGTTGATCTGGCCGCCCAGGCGGGCGGGACCGGCACCCAGTCCGGTCAGCCAGACCAGCCGGCCATCGACGTCGACGTAGGCCGCAAGCTGCGCGGCATCGGTCCCCATCGCGGTGACCTCGGCGGCCAGGAAGGCCCCGGGGCCGCGCACCCGCGCCAGGGTCCAGATGCCCGGTCCGGGCGCGACATGCAGGTCGCCATGGCGTTCGACCTTGCCGACCTGGGCCGGCAGCGGCAGGGCCAGGGCAAGGGCGAGCAGGGCCAGGGCGGCCAGCGCGGATCGACGGATCAGGCAGGGCTTTCGCATTTCGGGTCTCCATGGGCTGTTCCCGTCCAGAATCCCGGAAGGAGCCCGAGCGAACACCCGCGGCCGGCAGGGTCGCCGGCGTTCGACTCAACCGGCGATGGTGCGCGCGTGCTTGCGCTG
Organism: Lysobacterales bacterium; assembly: GCA_019634735.1. Taxonomy (NCBI): domain Bacteria; kingdom Pseudomonadati; phylum Pseudomonadota; class Gammaproteobacteria; order Lysobacterales; species Lysobacterales bacterium. Next base: position 219,302 of record JAHCAT010000002.1, read on the forward strand.
CAGCAGGGTGCGCAGGGCCTGCTTGCCGGCCTCGTCGAGCTCGCCGCCGGCAAGCAGCGTCTGCAGGTGCGCCAGTTGCCGGTCCTCGGCCTGGGCGGACAGCCGTTCGATGGCGCCGACCAGATCGCTGCGCCAGCTGTCCAGGTCGCCCGGCAGGTCGAGCATGGCCAGCCTGCCAAGCGCTTCGCGTCCCGGGTGCTCCTGGAAGTGCTCGAGCAGGCTGGCGGTGTGCGCCTCCGGAAGGGCCCGGCACAGGTCGAGCAGTTCGATCAGCAGGGCGATGCCTGGCTGGTCCAGCGCCGCGAACGGCCACGGCGGTTCGACCGCACGCGCCAGGGCGGGCTGCTGCATCAGCAAGGCGATGGCATGCCGCACCAGGCTGCGTCTGGGGGCCGGAACGCGCCTTCGCGCGGGCGCCGCCGGCGCCGCTGGGGCGGGTATCCGCAGGCTGCCGGTGCGGGACTTGAGTTCGGCCAGCATCAGGTCGCGGAACACGCCGTCGGGGAGTTGCGCCAGCAGGGGCCGGGCACGCTCGGCGAGCTTGGCCTTGCCGTCCAGGCTGGCCAGGTTGGTGTCCCGGGACAGCTCCTGGAAAAAGAACTCGGACAAGGGGGTGGCGGCGGCAAGTCGCGTCTCCAGGCCGGCGGCGCCTTCCTTGCGGACCAGCGAGTCCGGGTCCTCGCCCTCGGGCAGGAACGCGAAGCCGGCCTGGCGACCGTCGGTCAGCCGGGGCAGGGCCGACTCCAGCGCCCGCCAGGCCGCCTGGCGGCCCGCGTGGTCGCCGTCGAAGCAGAAGCAGACCTCGGGCGCGTTGCGGAACAGCAACTCGGCGTGTTCGCGCGTGGTCGCCGTGCCCAGGGTGGCCACTGCCTGGGTGATGCCGTGCTGGTGCAGGGCGATCACGTCCATGTAGCCCTCGACGACCACCAGCCGGGCAAGTCGGCTGCCGACCTGGCGGGCCTGCCACAGGCCGAACAGCTCCCGGCCCTTGTGGAACAGCGGCGTCTCCGGCGAGTTCATGTACTTGGGCCCGTCGGCGGCCTCGAGGACCCGGCCACCGAAGGCGATCGGCCGTCCGCGCCGGTCCAGGATCGGGAACATCACGCGGTCGCGGAAGCGGTCGTAGCTGCCGTTGCGGCCGCCCTCGATGAGCAGTCCATGGCGCAGAAGCTCGGCGTGCCGGTCGGGCGAGGTGGCCAGCGCCCTGCGCAGGCCGTCCCACTCGCCCGGCGCGTAGCCCAGGCGGAAGCGCTGGCGCAGCGCCTCGCTGACGCCGCGTCTTTCGAAATAGGTGAGCGCCCCGTCGCTGCGTGCGAGCGCGGCTTCGAACCAGGCGGTCGCCGCCTCCAGCAGGGCGTAGGCCTGGCCGCCGTCGTCCCGGCGGGGCGCCGCCCCGCCTTCGTAGGGAACGGTCAGGCCGGCGCGCCGCGCCAGCTCCTCGACCGCATCGACGAACTCCAGGCGGTCGTACTCCATCAGGAAGCGGATCGCGCTGCCGTGCGCGCCGCAGCCGAAGCAGTGGTAGAACTGCTTGGCCGGGCTCACCGTGAAGCTGGGCGAGCGCTCGTCGTGGAAGGGGCAGCGCGCCTGCCAGTCGCGGCCGGCCTTGCGCAGGGGAACGCGTTGCTCGATCACTTCGACGATGTCGACGCGGGCGAGCAGGTCGTCGATGAACTGGGAGGGGATGCGGCCGGCCATGCCGCAACGATTCTCCCATGACTGGCCGGCGCCGGCCGCGGCCACCCAGGCGCGCCTGTAACGAAACCTGGACGTCGCGTCCACGCAGGCCGTGCCACGGTACAGCCGGCCGGCACCGCAGCCCTGGAGTGCCGGGCGAACCCGGAGGTCCGCTATGCACCTTTCCTGGCCTGTTCGCGCCGCAGGCGTGACGTTTCTCGTCCTGACCGGCATTCATGCTGAAGCCGCGGATATCCGGGTGCCGGCCGATGCGCCGTCGATCCAGGCGGCGATCGCCCTGGCGCAGGCCGGCGACCGTGTCCTGGTCGACCCGGGCACCTGGCCCGGCCCCGTGGACTTCGGTGGCAAGGACATCGTCGTCGAGTCGCTGGCGGGACCGGCCGACACCGTGATCGACGGCGAAGGCGCGGCGGGTTTCGTGGTCACCTTCGCCAACGGCGAAGGCCGCGATGCGGTCCTGCGTGGCTTCACGGTGACCGGTGGCTTCGGCCAGGGCGGATCCATGGGCGCAGGTCCGGGTGGCGGCGTGCGCATCGTCGGGGCCTCGCCCACGCTCGAGGGCAACCTCATCACCGGCAACGCCGGGGTGCTGGGCGGCGGCGTGAGCGTCGTCGACGGCGCACCTGCCCTGGTCGGCAACAGCCTGTCGGGCAACACGGCCCTGCAGGGCGGTGGCCTGTACGTCCAGGGCGGCGCCCTGGACGCCCTGGACAACCGCTTCGAGGACAACACGGCCGTGCAGTTCGGCGGCGGCGCAGCGGTGCTCTGGGGCGCGGCAGTGCGGATGACGGATTCGCTGTTCGTCGGCAACACCGCCAGCAGCTTCGGCGGCGGCCTGTACGCCGGACACGCCAGCCTCGATCTGGTCGGCAACGATTTCATCGGTAACGGCCGGGCCGATGCCGGCAGCTCGCCCGGCAGCTGGATCCTGCGCACCTCGGGCGGTGGTGCCATCTATGCCACGGGCAGCAGTGGACGCATCGACCGCAGCCGCCTGCTCGACAATGTCGCGGCCTTCGGCACCGCCCTCTATGTCGCCGGCGGCGGCAATCTCGAGATACTCAACAGCCTGTTCGCCGGCAATGCGCTGGCGTGCGGATGCGGGACCGGCGTGGTCTACGCGAATGCCGCCAGCCCCAGACTGGTCAACATCACCCTGGCCGACAACGGCGGCTTCGTCGGCGTGTTCACCACCTACAACGCGTTTCCGTCGATCGCCAACAGCATCCTCGCCGGCCAGGTCTCGCCCACTGCCGGCAATGGCCAGGCGCAGCTGGCCTGGTCGCTCTACCAGGGCACGCCGTTCGCGGCGTCGCTCGGCGACGGCAATCGCGAGGGCGACCCGCTGCTGGATGCGCAGGCAGACTGGGCGCCGCTGGCCGGCTCACCGGCGATCGACGCGGGCGACAATTTCGCCGTGCCGGCCGATGTCCTGGCCGACCTGGCCGGCAACCCGCGTTTCCGGGACGATCCCGACACACCCGACAGCGGCAACGGCGCGGCGCCGCTGGTCGACCTGGGCGCCATCGAGTTCGATCCAGGCGCTGCCCTCGTGGCGCTCCACGCCAGTCCGGCGGGTCGTGAGGGCGGATGGGATATCACCGTCGAGCTCGGTCGACCGGCGCGGCTCGAGGTCCATCTTCTGGACGGCAAGGGCAATCCGCTGCGCCGGCTTGCCGATGCCGACCATCAGCCCGGCACCGTCACCCTCCATTGGAACGGCACCGGCCCGCGCGGTGCGCCCCTGCCGCCGGGCGACTATCTGATCGAGGCGCGGGCCGGGCACGAACACCGGCACCTGGCGCTTTTCCTGGGTGCGCGGAGACCAAGATAGTCAGGCGTCGCGATGGACGTTTGTCTAGGGTCGGCGCTGCCTCTGAACCGGGATCCGAACCGCGATCCCGACGGTCAGGTCTCGCGCGAAACTGGCAATTGCCCAGACGGGTAACGTTCTTCCGCGCTTCGCGGTCGAACCTTCCCGATCGGGATCATGGCCGGTAGGCATGAGCGAGAACCTGCCCTGGCAGGGAGCAGCGGCGGAGGCGGTCGAATGGCGAGAAGCTGCTGGACGAGTGTCTGCCGCAAGTAGAGTTCGCCTGCCGGCTGTAGCTCTCGCGCCAGTGGGCGGCGCGCTGAGCGACCCTGTTGCGCGCGGGCTGCGAGGAGGCGCTGCAGGATCCGCTAGGGGAATCGCCCATGCTGCATCGCCGCTGCGGCACAGAGGCCTGTCGGCAATGGCCGGCGGAACCTGCTTGAACACCTGCTTCAGACCCGTCAAGGGCTCGATCGAGAGCGCGTAGATCATCGGGTTTCCCGACCCCCTCAAGCGGCAGATCGAAATGCCACTGCTCATCGTCCGGGATGGTCTGGCCGCCCACCGGGCCCGACAGGTGTGCCAGCGGGTCGACCGCTTCGACGGCGCGATCCGGCCCGAGCGCCTGCCCGCCCATGCTGTGGTACTGGGTATCGTGGAGCACAAGGGGGCCTGCCTGAAGAGCCAGACACTGCCCAACGCTTGCGCTCGCGGACTCGCCCAACTGACGGGTACCGCAGTGCAAGGCTGTCGTCGGTGCAACAAAGGCCAACGCTTGTGGCGGTGCTCTGGAAGCAGGCCAGGCTGTCCGGATGATTTGGCCTGGTGGCACCAGCATCAATGGGCCAGGTTGCCGAGCAGGGGCGGAGTTTCGAAGCCGTTTGCGAAAATCAGGTTCGCGCTGCGCAGGCGCTGACCGTGGATCTGCTGGCGGTGAGGCGCATCGCCGTTGTCCCAGATCACCATCGCACGACCATCAGGCTGCATTGCCACCCAGGGCCAGAACTGCGAACCGACTACAGTCGTGTTGACCCGGAACTCGGTCGAGGTCAGTGAGCCGTCGGCCGGAACGTGTCGTGCATAGATGCTCCACGGCGTCCCGTCCTGTAGCGCGCTGGCCCAGACGACCAGCGCGTTTCCCCCCGCATCGATGGCCGGCACCATGCCCTGCTTCTGGCTTTCGAACTGGTGAACCTGAAAGATCGTGCTTGCTGGTTGGCCGCTGGCGTCCAGCCTGCGGGCGACGATCCCGTTGAGCTGGCTTCCGGCAGGCCGCTCCCGCCAGATGACCAGGCCCGCTCCATGGCCATTGACGACCACTCTGGGCGCGGTTTTGATCTGGGCAGAGGCGGTGCTGATCACGATCGTCCCGCCCTGCGGACTGCCCGAGGCCGAGAAGCGCTGCGCCTCGATGGCATACTGACCGCCACTCCACTGCGGCCAGACGGCCAGGAAGCCTCCGTCCGGAAGGTGGGCCAGCGATGGCGCTGTAGCGGTCTGACCGCCGCTGCGGTATTGGAATTCGCCTCCCAGCGGCGTGCCATCAGCCGCGTAGCGCTGGCCGAAGTAGCCGAAGCCGCCGTCGCTGGACGTAGACTCCCAGGCGATGACAAAGGCGCCGTCGGGCGCCATAGCCACCGTGGGTCGGCGATGATTGCTGCCGGTACCGGCATTGGCCTGGAACTCGCCGCCCTGCGGCAGGCCGTTGCTGGCGAATCGCTGGCCGCGGATCATCCAGCGTACCTGACCGGCGATGAGTTGCTGACTCTCCCAGACGATAACGAAGCTGCCATCTGCGCTGACGGCCACTGCAGGCTCCGACTGGTGACGATCCCAGTCGGTGTTGACCTGGAACTCGTCCCCCAGCGGCAAGCCTTGGGCATCGAAGCGCCGGGCATAGACCCCCAGGAAACTACCGTCCTGATTGAAACTGGTCCAGGCGGCAATGTAGACGCCGGCGGCATCGGCGGCCAGTGCAGTGCGTTCCTTGTTGAAGGTGGTGTCGTTGCTGACCACGAACTCATCGCCGTCCGGCAGGACGCCGGCCTGTGTCGTCATCGTGATCAGGCCTAGGAACAGCGCCAAGGCCAGGCGCGACGCCCGTGCAAGGGAGTTGCCGTAGTGCATGGCGATTCGGGTGCTCATGGCGTCTCCAAATCAGACCACTACAGATCCGGTGCGCTCTGCAGCCCGTCGTAGAAGATCAGGTCGCTGTTGCGCACGATGTGCGAGGTCAGAAAGCGCTTCGGCCCGGTGTCGCCGTTGGAGTCTTCATCCGAAGCCCAGCCGGCCAGCGTGAACTCGCTGCCGCCCGGTCGCGGCACCAGCGCGGTGAACTGCGAACCGGGAAACACGCCGATGCTCTGCAGGGAGTTCAAGCTGCCGTCGTTGGCGTCGACATGCATGAAGATCGGGCGGCGGATGGTCGGGCCGCTGCTGGGGTTGCGCAGGAGATAGCCGGTGACGTAGACGCCGCTGCTATCGACGTGCAAGCCCCGGCCGGCGGCGATATGCAGGGTGTGCGTGGAGGCCGGCAAGGCGCCGCAGCCTTCGCCGACCGGAAAGAGTTGCGGAGTGAAGCCGGCGCAGCCGCCATAGACCCGTCGGCCCAAGGGCCCGAAACTGCTGTCGAAGACCCCATCGACCAGCTTCAGCACACCGATGCCGTTGGCTAGGTCGCGGTCGACATCCACCGAAAGAAACAGGTGCTCGGACGTATTCGACCCGACCCCGACGGCACGATTGTGCAGCGCTACGGCACGGTCGACGTTGTTGCCGCCGTCCCAGACCATGGAGCACACGATTCCGCTGGGCGCAAAACCGGCATCGGCCTGGTCGCTGGCGTTGACACGCAGCAGGCAGGGGTATCGGCCCGAGGTTGTGCTCGAACCGGTATTGAAGGTGTAGGCGACGTAGTAGCTTGAGTCGAGGAACACGGCGCTCTGGCGACGGAAGCGAATGTCCGCCGGGATGCGTCGCCCTGGCAGGAAGGTCGTCACCGAGCCCTGCGAGAGGCTGCCGTTGGCGTTGATGTCCCAGCGCGTGACCCAGAATCCGCCGTTCTCGCTGGTCGCCGAGGTGCTGCGCCGGCCGAGCACGATCAATTGCTGGCCGTTGCTGTCCATCGCCACGGCGTCCCGGATCGTTTCGGAGTCAGGGTTCGACGAGGACCAGCTGTAGTGACTGCCCCCGAGGCTGAAGCGGATGATGATCGGGCGGCGCTGGCCGTTTTGGAGCTGGGTGGCCAGCACGTAGATGAATGAACCTTGGATCAGGACATCCTGGACTGAGTGAATGAAGCGGGTGACGCCCCAGCCTGAGGCGGTGTCGTTGCCCGGGAAGCGGGCAGCCTCACCGCTGGCCAACGAGTAGTTCGTCTGGACGTGGGGCCAGGCCACGCGGCGTCCGTATCTGTCGTAGCGCACCAGCGCCACATGGGTCACGTTGTTGGTGCTCGTGCTTTCGCCGACCACCAGGATCTCCCCGCCGGGCATCCGGGTGGCTGCGCGGGCGCGATACACACCAGCATCGGGCTGGTTGAACTGATCGATCCCGAACCCGGCAGCGACGTTGCCGCGGCGCCACCGGCGGTGCGGGCTGTAGCCGGTGGCCGAGGGGCCGCCCTGCACCAAGGCATCTTCTATTGCCTGTGGGAGCAATCCGCCCAGGAGGTCCGCGATGTCCTGGTCGCTGAGACCGTTGTCCAGGGCGATCAGCTGGTCCCACAGCTCGTCGGTGAGCGCCGCCTCGCTGGGCGCCGGAACCGACAGTCCAGCCCTTGGTGGCTGGGCGCTCTCGCACAACGCCAATGTCGGCAGCAGTACGCCAACGCACAGGGTGCTGATGAATCGTGAGGAGAACACGGGGGAGCGCTTCATGGCCACATCCTCGAAGGGGAACCTGCCTGCTCAAACGCCCGTCCTCGACGAACCGAACATCGCCAGGCCACGCCTGGTGTCTCTTCCTGGCTGCCAGCAGGCGCCCGGTTCGGGCCGGTCAGGGCAACGTGCGGCGCCGCAGGCGCATCGATGCGTCCTGTCTGGCCGGGCGCAGACCGTCGCAACCACCCGATTGGACTCACGGCGGGCACCCTCGTCCGAGGTCCGGCCTGGGGGTGAGAGGGCCCTCCTCAACCGTGGTGTCGCCGGGCAACCCCGGTTGCACCAGCGAGCGGATTATCAGATTGGCCAGTCTGCTCGAGACTCGATCTGCGGCCGGAATAGTCGTGGCGATTCACCACCACGTCCACGGCGACGCCGATCAGGATCTCCGGCAGGACGTCGAACACCTTGTTGAGGACCGACCAGACGGTCGCCAGGCGGATGTCGCCGCGGCGATCGGCGGCATGGCCAAGCAGGCGCTTGAGTGGGTGCATGGTCGGGCGGTGGGGCTCGGCGGGCGACGCGGCCAGCAAGCATAGGGGGGGCGCCCCACCGCGCCGCGCGCGGGCGGCTATGCTTGCGCGGTCCATTCCCGGGAGGGTCCCCATGTCCATGCGCATCGGCCTGCCGGCCGCAGTCCTGCTGCTGGCCGCGTCCGCACTCGCCGCCCAGCCGCCCGACGCGCCGGTTGCGCCGCCGGAATTCGACGAGGCGATCGCCGCGCCCTTGATCCCGGAACCGACCCCGCCCCCGGCGGCGCTGGCCGGCGACCCGCTGGCCCTGCCTGGTGACGATGTACCGCCGGCCATCGAGTGGCTGCGTGCGCCCCGCGCCGAGCCGGTGGTCTGCCCGTTCCGGGGCCAGATCGACTACCGCCCTGGCGAGATCGAGTGCGGTCTGATCCAGGTGCCGGAAAACCGCGAGGTTTTCGGCAGCCGCAGCATCGAGCTGCACTATGTGCGGATCCTCGCCAAGGGTCGCGATGCCGACGGCAAGACGGTCGAGAAGCGCGCCGACCCGGTGATCTACCTGACCGGCGGCCCGGGCGCGCCGGCCACCTACTACGTGCAGCGCTTCAAGGACCATCGGCTGGTCGAGCGCCGCGACCTGTACATCCTGGAGCAGCGCGGCATCGGCAGCTCGAGCCAGTTCTGCCGCTTCTATGGGAGCCGCAACCGCGCCGACAAGGTGCGCGATGACTACGTGGCTCAGCAGCGGGTCGAGCTCGAGCAAGCGCGCGCCTGCGCCGACCAGGCCCGTGCCCAGGGCGTCGACCTGCGCGGCTACAACACCATCGAGAACGCCCGCGACGTGCGTGCGCTTCGTCTCGCCCTGGGGCTGGTCGACTGGAACGTCTGGGGCATCTCGTACGGCTCGGTGCTCGGCCAGGCGCTGGCCAGGATCGATCGCGAGGGCATCCGCGCCATGGTGATCGACGCGATCGTGCCGATCGACATGGGCGACCTGATGCGCATCGGCCGCTGGTACGCCCGCGACCTCGACAAGCTGGATGCGGCCTGCGCGGCGCAGCCCGCCTGCGCGGCCGCCTACCCCGACCAGCGCCGGCGCTACGAGGCGGCGATCGCCGCGGTGCTCGAGCAGCCGGTCGTCCTGGACGTGCAACCCTCCGAGACCTGGCCTGGCGGGCGGGCGGTGCTCCATGCCGACCTGGTCGCCGGCCTGCCGTTCATGCTTCTCTATGAGGAAAAGACCCACGCGGCGTTGCCGGCGATCATCGAAGGCCTGATCGATGCCGTCGAGCGCCGCGACCCGGTGGTGTTCAAGGCCCTGGCGCTGGGCGCCGATCTTGGCGGCCCGGGCGGCAACGACTTCGGCGCAGGCATGTCGATGGCGATCCGCTGCCAGGACGGCTACATGGACGCCATGGCGCGCCAGGTCGCCGAGGAGCACGCCGAGCAGCCGGTGCTCGCGCGTGCCTTCACCAGCCTGGAACTGGCCGCCGAGGCACCGGCGGCCTGCGCACAGGCCGGCCTGCCGATGCGCACCGGGGCGGACTATGCGCCATTGCAGACCGACCTGCCGATCGTCGTCGCCAACGGCGCCTGGGACCCGGTGACGCCGCCGCCGCTGGCGCGCTATGTGGCCGAGCGGCTGGGCAACGCCCGTTACGTCGAGTTCCCGCATGCCGGCCACGGGCCGACCCGCTCCCTCAAGTGCGGTGGCGAATTCCTCAACGCGTTCTTCGACGACCCGGCCGCCCCCCTGCGCATGGATTGCGTCGAGGAGGGTGGCAAGGCGGCCACCTACATCGCGCCGTACTGGGCCACCCAGGCGTTCGCACGTGGCGTCGCCTTCGTCGCCGAGCAGCCGCGCAAGGCGCTGCTGCCGTACCTGGCCTGGGCCGGCCTGGCCTTCGGCATTTCACTGCTCGGCCTGGTCGTGCTGCTGTTCTCCTGGCTCGGGCGCCGCATCGACCGCGCGCCGCGGCCGGCGGGCAGTCTGCCGCGCTGGGCGACCGGCCTGGCCGCGCTGGCTACGGTCGGACACGGTGCGGGCATCGGCGTGGCGGCCGCGCTGGCAGCGCGCGCGACACCGGCGATGCTGCTGTTCGGCCTGCCCGGTTGGGCACTGTGGGCCGCCTGGGCGGCGCCGGTGGCCGGCGCGCTCGGCCTGCTCGCCCTGGTCCTGGTGCTGGCCGGTGGCCAGGGTCGCGCCGGCAAGCTGGCCTGCGGGCTGGTCGCGTTGGCAGCGGTCGCAGCCTCCGGGTTCTCCTGGTGGTGGGGCCTGTGGCCAGTCTAGGCCGGGTCCTGCCGGACCGGCAGCGGGCGTTTCACTGCCCGCTGTCGCGCCCGGGCTACTGGCCGGCGACCATCGACTCGTACAGCCAAAGTCGCGTCGACTGCCAGTGCCGCTTGACCGTGGCTGGCGACTGACCGAGCGCCTGCGCGGTTTCCTCGATGCTGAGGCCGCCGAAGTAGCGCAGTTCCACCAGGCGCGCGCGTTCCGGGTCGACGTTTTCCAGCCGTGCGAGCGCGGCATCGAGGTCGAGAAGATCGACCCCGGGCGCCTCGGCGGGCAGATCGACCTGGGTCAGGCTGACCCGGGCGCCGCCGTCGCGCTTGCCACGCCCGCGGCCGCGCGCATGGTCGATCAGGATCTCGCGCATCACCCGCGCAGCCAATGCCATCAGGTGTCCACGGACCTGCGCGGTGGGCGGCTGGCCGCCGGCCAGCCGCAACCAGGCCTCGTTGACCAGGGCGGTCGGCTGCAGGGTGTGGCCGATGCGCTCGTGCCGGAACAGACGGTCCGCCAGGCGGTGGAGTTCGGGGTAGAGCGCCGCGACCAGACGGTCGCCGGCGCCGGTGTCGCCGTCCTGCCACTGCGCCAGCCATTGCGTCACCGGTTCCGGCATGGCCGGCAGTGTAACGAGCCGGGGCGCATCCGGACGGCCCAGGGCTGGCCCGGATGTTCCATGTGGACGCCGCTGTGGCCGCCGGTCTGCGCACCGCGACGCGAACCCGGCGCCCCGGCCACGCGTGCTCATGCAACAACCGGGCTAGACTGCCGATGCGGGTCGGGAGGAGACCATGGCCGACGAGCCGGCATCCGAAGGGAAGGTGCTCGACCTGCTCGAACAGGTGCTCGAACTGCCGCCGTCCGGGCGGGCAGCGTGGCTGGACGCGGCCGGGCTGGCGCCGGAACTGCGCCTGCGGCTCGAACGCCTGCTGGCCCTGCAGACACGCGCCGACCGCTTTCTTGGCCAGGCGCCAGCGGACCCGCTGACCGGCCTCCCCGGTCCCGGCGAACGGTTGGGGTCCTGGGAGATCGTCCGGCCGCTGGACGCTGGCGGCATGGGCGTGGTGTTCCTGGCGCGACGTGCGGACGGCAGCTACGAGCAGCAGGCGGCGGTCAAGCTGGTACGGCCCGGTGGTCCGGGCGCGCCGTCCGGCCTGGAGGCGGCACTGCACGAGCGCTTCGCCACCGAGCGCCGCCTGCTGGCGCGTCTGGACCATCCGAACATCGCCCGGGTCCTGGATGGCGGAACCAGTCCGGACGGTCTGCCGTACCTGGTCATGGAGTACGTGGAGGGCGCCGGCCTGCTGGCCCATTGCGATGCGGCCGGTCTCGGCCTGCGCGCCCGGGTGGCGCTGTTCCGCAAGGTCTGCGCCGGCGTCCAGGCCGCGCACCGGCACCTGGTCGTGCACCGCGACCTCAAGCCGCAGAACATCCTGGTCGGTGCCGACGGCGAGCCGCGCCTGCTCGATTTCGGCATCGCCCGCCTTCTGGAGGGTGGCGACGCCGGGACCGGCGCCACCCAGCTTTCGGCCATGACGCCGGCCTATGCCAGCCCGGAACAGCTGCGCGGCGAACCGCTGACCACCGCCTCGGACATCTTCTCGCTGGGCGTCGTCCTGTACGAGCTGCTGACCGGAACACGACCGTGGATCCTTGACGGCGCCGGGCTCGCCCAGGCCGAGCGGCTGGTCAGCAGCACTGCGCCGCGCCCGCTTCGCCAGGCGTTGGCCGGCGCCGACCTGCCCGACGCCGAAAGGCAGCGTCGACTGGCGGTATCCGGGCCGGACCTCGAGCGGATCGTGGCCAAGGCCCTGCACCTCGACCCGGTGCGCCGCTATGAGACCGCCCAGGCACTGGCCGACGACCTGGGCCGCTGGCTGGACGGCAGGCCGGTGCTGGCCCATCCCGACTCCACCGGTTACCGGCTGATGCGCTTCCTGGGCCGGCACCGGGCCGCGAGCGTCGCGGCCGGCCTGGCCCTGGCGGCCATCGTCGCGGCAGCGGCGGTGGCGATGGCGCAGGCCCGGCAGGCCCGGCTCGCGGTCGCCGACCTGGGGCGCGTCAATGCCTTCCTGGCCGAGGTCATCAATGTCTCCAACCCCTACCTGGCCGGTTCCGAACTGACCCTGGGCCAGGCCCTGGACGAGGCGGCAGCGCGCCTGGAGCAGCATTTCCAGGGTCGGCCGGACCTGGCGCTGGACATCCGCCTGGTCCTGGCCGACAGCATGCTGGGCCGGTTCCGGTTGGATTCGGCCCAGAGCCAGCTGGAACGCGCGCTTGCCGAGGCGAGCGCCCTGCATGGCCACGACGACCCGCGCACGCTCCAGGCGCTCGGGCGGCTGGCCTCGCTGCGCAAGGACCAGAGCCGCTTCGACGAGGCCTCCGCCCTGTTCGAGCAGGCCCTGGGCCGGCTCGGCACGGTGGCCGCGGACACCGCGCAGCTCGCCGCCCGCCTGCTCAACGACTACGGGACCATGCGCCTGATCGAGGAGCGCTTCCCCGAGGCGCAGGCGCTGCTGCAGCGCGCCGTGGACATCGACGCGGCGCACCCCGGCGCGGTGCCCGAGGCGTCCCGCGCCCAGACCCTGGGCAACCTCGCACACGCCGCGCGCGGCCAGGGCGACCTGGACCGCGCCGAGGCGCTGTACACACAGGTGCAGGCGGTGTTCGAGCGCGTCTATCCGGAGGGCGGCCCGTTCCCGGCCATCGTGCTGAACAACCGCGCGCGGCTGGCGCGGGCCCGCGGCGACCCGGAGACGTCGATGGCCCTGCTTGAGCAGGCGGTCGCGATGCACCGGCGCAGCTTCGCCGGCGACCACGCGCTGGTGGTCACGCCGATCACCAACCTGGCCATGCAGGCCCTGGACCTGGACCGTCTGGACAAGGCGGCGCCCGCCGCCGAGGAGGCCGTGGCGATGGCCGACCGCCTGTACGCCAGCCAACCCCATGCCTACCAGGCCAACGCCCTGGTCGCCCTGGTCGGCGTGCGCCTGGCGCAGGACCGGGTCGCCGAGGCGGCGCAGGCGCTGGGCCGCGCCGAGGCGGTCCTGGCGGCCCTGGCGGCGGCGCCGGAGTCCACCGTGCGCCGGGTCGCGCAGCTGCGCGAGACTGTGTGCCAGCGCGCTGCCGGCGCACCCGGCTGCCCGCCCGCCGTCGCCGGGCCCGTCGTGCCTGCCGGCTTGCCCTGAGGACGAGGACGCACCGCGCGGATGCCGCCCGGCGCCAGCGGCCGGGTTCGGCGCCAAGCGCGCAATGCCGTCGCAGGCAGGAGGCGATCCGGCGCCGTTGCGCCGGCGCTCAGAGGATGTAGCGGCTGAGGTCCTCGTGCCCGGCCAGCGCGGCGAGGTGGGCGTCGACGTAGGCGGCATCGATGACGTAGCGCTCACCGGCCTTGTCGGGGGCCTCGAACGAGATGCCGTCGAGCAGACGCTCCAGCACCGTGTGCAGGCGCCGGGCGCCGATGTTCTCGGTGCGCTCGTTGACCGCGCAGGCGATCTCCGCGAGCCGCGCGATGCCCTCGTCGGTGAACTCGATGGCGACCCCCTCAGTCGCCAGCAGGGCCGAATACTGGCGGGTCAGGGCGTTGTCCGGTTCGGCAAGGATGCGCCGGAAGTCCTCCACGGTCAGCGCCGACAGCTCGACGCGGATCGGGAAGCGGCCCTGCAGCTCGGGGATCAGGTCGCTGGGCCGGGCCAGGTGAAAGGCGCCGGAGGCGATGAACAGGATGTGGTCGGTGCGCACCGGACCGTATTTGGTGCCGACCGTCGAACCTTCCACCAAAGGCAGCAGGTCGCGCTGCACGCCCTCGCGGGACACGTCGGCGCCGGTCACGTCGCTGCGCCGGCAGACCTTGTCGAGCTCGTCGATGAAGACGATGCCGTTCTGCTCGCAGTTGTGGATGGCGGACTCGCGCACCTCGTCCTCGTTGACCAGGCGCCCGGCCTCCTCCTCGACGAGCTGGGCCAGGGCCGCCTTCACCTTCAGGCGGCGCTTCTGGGTGCGACCGCCGCCCAGCGACTTGAACATCTCGCGCAACTGGCCGGTCATCTCCTCCATGCCGGGCGGCGCCATGATATCGATGCCCGGCCCGGCGGCGACCAGTTCCAGCTCGACCTCGCGCTCGTCGAGGGTGCCCTCGCGGAGCTGCTTGCGCAGCTTCTGCCGGGTGTCGGCCTGCGGGTCGTCGGCGTCGGCGGCCTGCTCGGTCCAGCCCATCGGCCCACTGTGCTGCTGTCGGCGCGGCAACAGGGCATCGAGCAGCCGCTCCTCGGCGGCATCCTCGGCCTGGGCGCGGACGCGCGCCTTGGCGCGGTCGCGCTGCATCTTCACCGCCGCGTCGGCGAGGTCGCGGACGATCTGCTCGACGTCCTTGCCGACGTAGCCGACCTCGGTGAACTTGGTGGCCTCGACCTTGATGAACGGCGCCCCGGCCAGGTTCGCCAGTCGCCGCGCGATCTCGGTCTTGCCGACGCCGGTCGGACCGATCATCAGGATGTTCTTCGGCGTGACCTCCTCGCGCAGCCCCGGATCGAGCTGCATGCGCCGCCAGCGGTTGCGCAGGGCGATCGCCACCGCCCGCTTGGCGGCGTGCTGGCCGATGATGAACTTGTCCAGCTCCTGGACGATTTCTCGGGGGGTCATGGCGGACATGCTTGAGGGCCGGGACAGGGGACAGGGGACAGGGGACAGGGGACAGGGGACAGGGGACAGGGGACAGGGGACAGGGGACAGGGGACAGGGGACGGGCAGTCTGGGGTGGATGTGCGAAGAGCGCCCTCAGGTGCGATCCCCGGTCCCTGGTCCCCGGTCCCCGGTCCCCATCGACATCCCGAGCTCCTCGACCACCCGATTCTGGTTCGTATAGATGCAGATCTCGCCGGCCACCTCCAGCGCGTTCTCGACGATGGCGCGGGCATCCAGGGACGTGTGGTGGAGCAGGGCGCGGGCGGCGGCCTGGGCATAGGGGCCGCCGGAGCCGATCGCGATCAGGCCGTCCTCCGGCTCGAGCACGTCGCCGTTGCCGCTGATCAGCAGCGAGGCCTCGGCATCGGCCACCGCCAGCATCGCCTCCAGGCGGCCCAGGCGGCGGTCGGTGCGCCAGTCCTTGGCCAGCTCGACGGCGGCGCGCACCAGTTGCCCGCCGTGCTTCTCCAGCTTGGCCTCGAACAGCTCGAACAAGGTGAAGGCGTCGGCGGTGGCGCCGGCGAAGCCGGCCAGGATGCGGCCGTCGCGGCCCAGGCGGCGGACCTTGCGGGCATTGGCCTTGACCACCGTGTTGCCCAGCGTCACCTGGCCGTCGCCGCCCATCACCACCCGGCCGTCGCGGCGCACCGAGACGATGGTGGTGGCGTGGAAGCTGGGCGTCTGGCTCACGGTCGTGCTCCGCAGCGGATGGAAACGCCGATCTTGGGCCTTGCCGACGCGATTGCAAGGGGCGGTGCCCTGCGCGGCGGGTCAGTCCGGCTTGCGTCTCGCGCGTGGATGGGCGGCATCGTAGACGCGCGCCAGGTGCTGGAAGTCGAGGTGCGTGTACACCTGCGTGGTGCTGATGTCCGCATGGCCGAGCAGTTCCTGGACGCCGCGCAGGTCCTGCGAGGATTCCAGCACGTGGCTGGCGCAGGAGTGTCGCAACAGGTGCGGGTGCAGCCGCTGCGGCAGCCCGTGGACCAGGCTCAGGTGGTGAAGTCGGGCCTGCACCGTGCGCACAGAGAGATGGCCACCGGCCCGGCCCGGAAAAATGTGGTCGGCGCCGCCGGACAGCGCGCGCCAACGCGCCAGGGCGGTGCGCGCGGCGGCACCCACCGGCACCACGCGGGTCTTGCCGCCCTTGCCGGTGACGCGCAGTTCGGTGAGCCCGGCATCGGCATCGCGCCAGCGGGCACCGACCAGTTCGCTGACGCGCAGACCGGAGGAATAGGCCAGCTCGAACAGGGCGCGGTCGCGGGCGCCGCGCACGGGATCGTCGCCATCGGCGTCGCCCAGGCCATCCAGGAAGGCGGCCATCGCGTCGGCATCCAGAACCCGCGGCAGGCGTCGGCCGCTGCGTGGCGCGCGCAGGCCGACTGCCGGGTTGTGGGCGATCGCGCCTTCGCGCAGCAGCCATCGGCAGAAGCTGCGCAGCGCCGCCAGCCAGCGCGCCAGCGAACGGCCGGAAAGGCCGCGGCGGTACTCACGGGCGACCAGGCCGCGCAGCGGCTCGGTGGCCAGTGCCTGCCAGCCCGGCAGCGCCTGCTCGCCGACCCAGACCAGCAGACGGCGCAGGTCGCGGCGGTAGGCGGACAGCGTGTGCGGGCTCAGTCGCCGGGCCACTTCCAGGTGGCGAAGGAAGGCCTCGACGTCGGCGACCGGATCGAAGCCTGGCGCAGCGCCGGCCATGATCGTGGTTCAACCGTGCCGACGCAGGGCCGCGGCCACGGTCTGCGCGATCAGGTCCAGGAAGAAGGTGCCCTGGCCGGGGTGGAAGCGGTTCGGGTCGGCGCTGGCGATCGCCAGCAGGCCCAGGCCGGGCAGCGGCAGAAGCGCGCAGCTGCCGATCGACTCGGGGTCCTCGAACAGCAGGACGGCCTGCGCCGCAGTCAGCCGTCCGCACAGCGGTTCGCCGCGCTCGATGACGTCGGCGATCGCCGCCAGCGAGGGGTCGCCGGCCGGAACCGCCAGCAGCCACTCGGCGGCGGGCAGCTCCGGATCGGGATGGTGCAGCAGCACGCGCACCTGCTCGGTCGCGAAATCCTCGCGCAGGGCCGCGACCAGCCGGCGCATCGACTCGGCCGGCCCGCGTGCGCGCATCAGGGCGAGGTTGAGCGCGTGCACCCGCCGCATCAACGTCTCGTTTTCGCTGGCGATGGCGACCAGCACCTTGATGCGCTGGGCGAGTTCGCGGTTCTTGTCGCGCAGCACCTCCAGCTGGTAGCCAGCCAGCGAGGCCGCCCGGCCGTGGCCGTGGTCCTTGGGCACCAACAGGGTCAGGGCCAGGTCGGGGTGGTCGCTCAGAAAGTCCGGGTGGCGGCGCAGATAGCCGGCCACCTCCGCGGCGGTCGGTCCCGGCGAAGTCGCGGGATCGCGGTTGTCGGTCATGGCCACAGCTCCCCTTCGAAGACGAAAACGGCCGGGCCGCGCAGGCGCACCGGTTCGCCCGGCTCGCCGTTCCAGCGCACCCCAAGGGTGCCGCCGGGCAGTTCGACACGGGTATCCGGGCCGATGCGGCCGGAGCGGCGCAGCCAGGCATGGGCGGCGCAGGCGCCGCTACCGCACGCCAGGGTCTCGCCGACGCCGCGTTCGATCACCCGCAGGCGCAGCAGATCGGGCGCCAGCACCTGCGCGAAGCCGACGTTGCAGCCCTCCGGGAAGGCGGGATGCGCCTGCAGTGCGAACGCCAGGTCGACCGGCGCGTCGACCACGTCGGCGACCTCGATCACCACGTGCGGATTGCCGATGGCGACCGCCCCGAAGGCCAGCTCCAGGTCGGCCACGTTCAGGTGCAGGCCATCGGCTGCCTGCCTGGCGCCCAGAACCGGCAGGGCGGCCGGTTCGAAGTCGGGGACCGCGAGGTCGAGTTCGAATTCGCCCTGGTCGCTGCGGCGCACCGCGACGGCGCCACTCGGCCCGTCGAGCACGGCGGCGTCGACGAACGCGCCGTCGCGGTGCAGCCAGGCGGCGACGCAGCGGGCGCCGTTGCCGCATTGCCGGGCGCTGCTGCCGTCGGCGTTGACCACGGCATAGGCAGCCACCGAGCCCGCCTCGCGCGGCGACAGAACGATCATCACCTGATCGCAGCCGACCCCGTAGTGGCGGTCGGCGAGGCGGACGGCAAGCTCCGGGTCGGGCGCGATGCCGGCGCGGGCGTCGACCACGACGAAGTCGTTGCCGGCGCCCTGCATCTTGGTGAAGCGCAGGGGCATGGGCCGTGCGGGCCGGGACTCAGATGTCCCGGGCAAGGGACTCGGTGCGACGACGCCGCTCACGGCGCGGTTCCGGCTCGGACGGGCCGCTGCGGGCGGCATCGGCCTCGGCGGCGGCCTTGGCGGCGGCCAGTTCCGCGGGCGTCATCGCCGGCGGCGCGATCGGGTCGCGCAGGTACAGGTCGCCCTTGTTGCCGCAGGCGGTCAACGCGGCCAGGCAGGCCAGAAGCACGAATGCGCGCATGGGATCCTCTGATGGTTGCTCGATGCCGGCAGTATAGGGAAGCCTGGCCGGCGCCGCGTCGCGAGCGGGTGGCTGGCGGCGCGGCGCGCACTACACTCGGGTGCATGGACATGCTCGGACTGCCGATCTCGCCGTTCGCCCTGCTGGTCGCCGTCGGGGTGGCGCTGGCGCTGGCCGGAATGGCCGCCCTGGTGTCGCTGCTGCGCGCCTTGCGTGCGCGCCGCCCCGGCCGCGTGGTCAGCCGCCTGTTGCTGTTGCTGGTCCTGGATGGCATGGCGCTGCTGGTCCTGCTGCTCGCCCTGGCGCTGCACGGCTATGGCCGGCTCACCGGCGAGACCCTGGTGGCCGAGCTGGCATTCCGCCAGCTCGGCGAAGGGCTGTACGAGGTCGAGCTGGCGCAGCCGGACGGCAGCAGCGCACGCTACCAGCTGGCCGGCGACGACTGGCAGCTCGACGCCCGGGTGGTGAAGTGGCGTCCCTGGGCGGTGCTGGCCGGACTCGACCCGGTCTACCGCCTGGACCGCCTCAGCGGTCGCTGGCACGACCTGGAGCGGGAGCGCGCGCCCGGCCGCAGCGTCCACGACCTGGCCGGTGATGGCATGGTCGACCTGTGGTCGCTGGCCAGCCGGCATCCGCGCTGGCTGCCCTTCGTCGATACCGAGTACGGCAGCGGCGCCTACCTGCCGATGCGCGACGGCGCCCGCTACAGCGTCACACTGAGCCCGCTCGGCGGTCTGGTAGCACGTCCGCTGCCCTGACCGCCCGGGGATGATCGCCCGTCCGGGCCATTCATCGAGTCGCCGGTCTGGCGCAGTTCGGGGATCGTCCTTCGGGGTCACCGGCCGCAGGCGGTCCTGCAAAGGCGAGCCGGACCGGTCCCGCGCCGGCCACAGCCCAGGACTCGGCGACACCGATGCCTGCCGTGCCGATTCAGCCGACCCTGGATCGCGTGGCGGGCGCCGGCCGCATTGGCACGCGAGCCCTGGACACGCTGCGCGAAGACCCTGGACCAGGACTCGTCAGCAGACCCGACGACGCCCGGCCGCGACTGGTACGGCGGGCCGGTTGGCGGGCAACGGCGGGTTGGCGGCCCGGTGCCAGCAGCCAGGCCAGGGCGAGGCTCGCCAGCGGCAGCACCCACAGCCACAACGCCGCAGGACCCGCGAAGGTATCGAGTCGTTGCAACGGTGGCAGGCAGGCCTGCACGACGGCGCCCAGTGCCGCCCAGGCGGCAAGCAGGTGGTGGCCGGGGGACGACAGGGGGCGGGCGAGTCCGGAGCGCATGGCGGGCCTTCCTGGAGGACGAAGGCCAGTGTCCCCACGCCGTGTCGCACCGGCTGCGACCGTCGGATCACGGGACCACGCGCGGCGCTCAGCTGACGAGACGGGCCCAGAGCAGCACCGTGGCCAGGCCCAGCACCAGGCCGTAGCCGACCATGGCGGCGGTCAATTCCGGCTCCATGCGGGCGGCCATGGCCAGCGCCGCGGCCGTGAACATCGGCGGCATGGCCGCTTCCAGCACGCCTACCGCGAGCACCTGCGGCGTCACCGGCAGGGCCAGCAGGATCGCCCAGGCCAGCAGCGGCATCAGCACCAGTTTGAGCGTCAGTCCGGCCAGCAGGGGCGTCCATCGGCCGGGCGGCAGGCGCAGTTGCAGCTTCAGGCCCAGGGCGAACGCCACCAGGGGCAGCAGCGGCGCTGCCAGATGCTCGGCCACCGCCTGCGCGGCTGGCGGCAGCGGAGCGCCCAGTGCCAGGGCCGCGAGCAGGGCCAGGAAAGGCGGGAATCCGACGATCCGGCGCAGGATCGCCGCAGGTCCGGGGCGCTGCTGCCCCCCATAGGCGGCCAGCACGAGCAGGCCGAAGGTGCTGACCAGCAGGAAGGTGCCGAACTGGTCGTAGACCGCGGCCAGCCCGACCTGCTCGGCGCCGAGCAGGGCGGTGATCAGCGGGAAGCCCAGGAACGAGGTATTGCCGAGCGTCGCCATCAGCAGCAGGCAGCCGATCACCGGCCGAGGCCAGGCCAGCAGGCGGCCGAGCAGCAGCACGCAGGCGGCGATCGCCAGCGTCACTGCCCACGGCACCGCGACCAGGGCCAGCAGCTCGCTGCGCAGGGTCAGTCCGGGCACCCGCGCCAGCACCAGCGCCGGCAGGCACACCCACAGCACGAACAGGTTGAGCGCCTCGGCGCTGCCGGGCGGGAACAGGCCGCGCCGCCGGCAGCCCCAGCCGGCGGCCAGCGCCAGCAGCATGGCGATGATCGCCGCCACGGCGCTCAGCCGCCGCCGGCGCCGGGGGATTCCAGCTCGAAGTCGCCACGATAACCCGCCAGGGCCAGGGTCAGCATGCTGCGCGCTTCCTCGCGCAGCGGCAGCGGCTCGACGATCTCGGCGTCGGCGCCGTGGCGCAGCACATCGCCGAGCAGCTCGCGGGGGTTGCTGTAGGGCACCCGCAGTTCGTAGCGGCCGTCCGGCAGCCACTGGCCCTGCTGGCGCGAGTGCCAGCGCTCGTCGGCGACCCAGCGGGCGGCGCGCGCCGAGAAGCGGATCACGGCGGTCGCCCGGGCCGGCCCTGAGAAGATGCCGTAGCCGCCGACCAGGTGGCTGTCGAGCTGCTCGGCCGGCAGGTCATCGGCTGCTTCACGAAGCTGTTCGGGATTGCCCATGCGGTCGACCGCGAAGCTGCGCAGGGCCTCGCGTCCGTGGTCGAAGGCGTCCAGGTACCAGTTGTCCCGGTAGTGCACCAGCCGCTGCGGCGACACCAGGCGCTGGCCGGCGCGACCGGTGCTGCGGGCGCTGTAGTCGAAACGCAGGCGATGCCGCGAGAGGGTGGCGCTGGCCACGGTCCGGAACACCGCCTCATCGAGCCGGCGTGCGGCCGAGGCGACCACGCGGATGCGGCCCTCGGGCCAGCCCGGACGCCCGGACTCGGCGGCCAGCAGCTTCTCGATGCGGCCGCGCAGCGGCGCCAGCGCCTCGTTCAGCGGGCCGGCGCCGGAGCTTCGCGAGGCCATCTCGTAGAGCGCCACCAGAGCGTGCAGCTCGTCGCTGGACAGCCACAGGCCGGGCAGCTCGAAACTGTCGCCCTCGCGTTCGACGTAACGTGCCGAGCTGGGCTCGCCACCGAGCACGATCGGCGCGCCCAGGGCATCGCGCAGGAAGGCGATGTCCCGGTACAGGGTGGCGCGCGCGCAGCCCAGTTCGTCCTGGAGCTGGCGCAGCGGGATCGGCCGGCGCGCCGCCTTCAGCTTGCGGTGCAGGGCGTTGACGCGCTCCTGGCGGCTGATTTCCGGGCGCTGCTTGCGGCTGCGCGGGCGCGGCGCGGGCTCGGTGCGGTCGCTGGCCATGGCGTTCGAGGGCTCGATCGGATCGGACGCGTCAGACTAGCGCAGCAGGGGGGCGGGGACCGGGGACCAGGGACCGGGGACCGGGAAAGCCGGGACCAGGGACCAGGGACCAGGGACCAGGGACCAGGGACCAGGGACCAGGGACCAGGGAGGGGGAGCGGGAAGGGGAACGGGGAGCGGGGAGCGGGAGCAGCGGTCCGAAAAAGGAGACGGCGTTCGAATTGTGCAGGGTCGGGGCGGGGAGATCGAGGGGTCAGGCGACTGCTCGCTGGAAGGCCGTGTTTCTCTTGTCCTCGGGGAGGATGTGGAGCGCAGACTGCGCTCGACTTCACTATTCCCCAGATCGGGGTGCCGGGGTTCGAGTTCCGGTTTCCTGCTCCCGGCTTTCCCGGTCCCCGGTCCCTGGTCCCCAGTCCCCAGTCCCCGGTCCCCGGTCCCCGGTCCCCGGTCCCCAGTCCCCAGTCCCCAACTACCGTCACCTCAGTACATCGCCTCCTGCTCCGCATCGTTCAGCGTGCTGGCGCCCTCGCTCAGGCGCATGCGCAGGGCCAGGCCTTCGCGGGAATCGGCGTGCGCCAGCGCCTCGTCGCGGCTGATGCGGCGTTCCTGGTAGAGCCGGTACAGGGCCTGGTCGAAGCTCTGCATGCCGTTCTCCAGGCTGCGCTCCATCGCTTCCTTGAGCTCGTTGAGGCGGCCGCCGCGGATGATGTCGCGGGTCAGCGGCGTGTTGATCAGCAGTTCCACCGCCGGCACCCGGCGGCTGTCGACGCCCACGCACAGGCGCTGGCTGACGATCGCCTGCAGATTCATCGACAGGTTCATCAGCGTGGTGTGCTTGGTGCTTTCCGGGAAGAAGCTGAGGATGCGGTCGAGGGTCTGGTCGGCGTTGTTGGCGTGCAGGGTGGTCAGGCACAGGTGGCCGGTCTCGGAGAACGAGATCGCCGCCTCCATGGTCTCCTTGTCCAGGATCTCGCCGATCATGATGACGTCGGGCGCCTCGCGCATCGCGTTGCGCAGGGCCGTGTGGTAGCTGTGGGTGTCGAAGCCGACCTCGCGCTGGTTGATCAGCGAGCGCTTGTGCCGGTGCAGGAACTCGACCGGGTCCTCGATGGTGAGGATGTGGCCGCTGGCCTGCTCGTTGCGGTGGTCGATCATCGCCGCCAGCGTGGTCGACTTGCCCGAGCCGGTGGCGCCGGCGACCACGATAAGGCCGCGCGGCCGCATCACCAGTTCCTTGAGGATCGGCGGCAGGCCCAGGTTCTCGATGCGGGGCAGGTCGGTCTTGACGTTGCGGATGACGATCGCGACCTCGTTGCGCTGCCGGAAGATGTTGACGCGGAAGCGGCCGATCTGCGGCCGGCTGACTGCCAGGTTCATCTCCCAGGCGCGCTCGAACTCGGCGGCCTGCATGTCGTCCATCAGCGCGTTGGCGAACGCCTCGACGGCGGTTGCGGCGAGCGCGGTCGAGCCGACGGCGCGCATGCGGCCCTCGACCTTCAGGTAGGGCGGCGCGCCGACGCTCAGGAACAGGTCCGAGCCGCCCTTGTCCACCATCAGGCGCAGATACGGATCGACATCCATGGCCCAGCTCCCCCGGCTCGCGGCCACCGGGCCGCCTGCGCAGGATCATAACGGAATCCGCCAAGGCGCCGACCGGTCGCCGGGAGGGCCGCGCAAGTCATTGAAAATACGGTTAAACCGCGTTTAACGTGGGCTTGTGCCGGCGGCCTTGGAGGAGTAGCGTAGGGATCGCGCGGCCCTGTGCCCGCGCGGACCGCCATGACCCAGATCCTTGATCACTGCCAGCCCCGTCGCCGTGGCGCCTGCCGCGGCCACGGGGCGGTGGCAGGCAGGCAGACTGATCCGCGATCCGACAGCAAAGTCGCGCCCACCCTGCGGGCAGGGCTGCCCTTCGGGCGCACATCGGGAATTTCCGCCACCGGCCCCGGGCCGGACGTCGCCGTGTGCGTCGTCCGGACGCCGGCCGTCCCACCATGAGGAGAACGTTGATGTTCGAGAACCAGAAGGACCAGGTCGAGTCGCTGATGAGCGCCAATCCGGAGTTCCGCAGCCTCTACCAGCGCCACCAGGAGCTGGACAAGAAGGTGCAGGACGCCGAGCTGGGCGTGCTGCCGATCGACGACGTCACCCTGGCCCGGATGAAGAAGGAGAAGCTCTGGGCGAAGGATCGCCTGACCCACATGTTCGAACACCAGGACCAGGCTGCCGCACACTGACGCAGCCTGCGCGGCGGGTGGCTGCTGCGGAGCGCGATCGCGCGACCGTGGCAAACCCGCCGCCCGGGAGGGGTGACCAGGTCCCTCGGGGAACGGCCCGCCAGTCTCCTGGCATCGCGCCGGGCCACGCCCTCAGCGGGGGTGGGGCGCGCCGGCGCCGCCCCGGCCCGCCATTGCGGCCAGCCCGTGCGCGCCGGCAGCGGTGCCCGAAGGGCTACAATCGCGGCTCCTTCATGGCCTTGGGCTCCCGGATGCACGGGCCGGCCCGGCCGCCAACGGACCGCCACCCAGACCATGACCCACGACAGCGTCCTCGAGCTGATCGGCAACACGCCGATGGTGCGCGTGCGCCAGCTCGACACCGGCCCCTGTGAGCTCTACCTCAAGCTCGAGTGCATGAATCCCGGCGGTTCGATCAAGGACCGCATCGGCCTGTCGATGATCGAGGCGGCCGAGGCGCGCGGCGAGCTCAAGCCCGGTGCCACCCTGGTCGAGGGCACCGCCGGCAACACCGGCATCGGCCTGGCCCTGGTCGCCCAGCAGAAGGGCTACCGCCTGCTGCTGGTGGTCCCTGACAAGATGAGCCGGGAGAAGATCTTCAACCTCAAGGCGATGGGCGCCGAGGTCGTGCTGACCCGCTCCGACGTCGCCAAGGGCCATCCCGACTATTACCAGGACCTCGCCGAGCGGATCGCCCGCGAGACCCCCGGCGCCTACTTCATCAACCAGTTCGGCAACCCGGACAACCCGCGCGCCCACGAGGAACAGACCGGCCCGGAGATCTGGCGTCAGATGGGCGGCGACATGGACGCCATCGTGTTCGGCTGCGGCTCCTCCGGCACCATGACCGGCCTGTCGCGCTACTTCGCGCGGGTCGCCCCGCACGTCGAGCTGGTGCTGGCCGATCCGGTCGGCTCGATCCTGGCCGAATACATCAACGAGGGCACCCTCAGCGAGAAGTCCGGGAGCTGGCTGGTCGAGGGCATCGGCGAGGACTTCCTGCCGTCCATCTCCGACTTCAGCCGGGTTCGCAAGGCCTACGCGATCAGCGACCGCGAGAGTCTGCTGACCGGCCGCGAGCTGCTCGAGAAGGAGGGCATCCTGGGCGGCTCGTCGAGCGGCACCCTGCTCGCCGCGGCGCTGCGCTGGTGCCGCGAGCAGTCCGAGCCGAAGCGGGTGGTCTGCTTCGTCTGCGATACCGGCAACAAGTACCTGTCGAAGATGTACAACGACTACTGGATGCTGGACAACGGCTTCCTCGAGCGGCAGCCGACCGGCGACCTGCGCGACCTGATCATGCGCCCCTACGCGCAGCGCGACACCGTGGTGATCGGCCCCGGCGACCTGCTGGTGACCGCCTACCAGCGCATGAAGCTGTACGAGATCTCGCAGTTGCCGGTGATGGACGGCGACACCCTGGTCGGCATCCTCGACGAATCCGACGTGCTGATGCACGTCTACGGCAACGAGGACCGCTTCCGCGACGAGGTCCGCACCGCCATGGTCACCAAGCTGGAGAAGCTGCCGGTGACCGCGCCGGTGGAGTCGCTGATGCCGCTGTTCGACCGTGGCCACGTCGCCATCGTCATGGACGGCGAGCGCTTCTGCGGCCTGATCACCCGTATCGACCTGCTCAACTACCTGCGCCGGCGCGTGCATTGACGCCGCGGCACCCGCATCGGCGGCGAACCGGCGACGCCGGCCCGCCGCACCTGGCTCCACCGATTCCGGACCCGACATGACCGACACCCGCGACCTCGGCCTTGGCACCCGCGCCATCCACGCCGGCCAGCAGCCCGACCCCAGCACCGGCGCCGTGATGACGCCGATCTACGCGACCTCGACCTACGTGCAGGCCAGTCCCGGCGTGCACCAGGGCTTCGAGTACTCGCGCAGCCACAACCCGACCCGGTTCGCCTGGGAGCGCTGCATCGCCGCGCTGGAAGGTGGCAGCCAGGGCTATGCGTTCGCCTCCGGCCTGGCCGCCACCGCCACCGTGCTGGATGCCCTGGACAGCGGCAGCCATGTGATCTGCATGGACGATGTCTACGGCGGCACCTACCGCCTGTTCGAGCGGGTGCGCCGGCGCAGCGCCAACCTGGAGTTCAGCTTCGTCGACCTGGGCGACGCCGACGCCCTGGCCGCCGCGGTGCGCCCGAACACGCGCCTGATCTGGGCCGAGACGCCGACCAACCCGATGCTGAAGATCCTCGACATCCGGGCCCTGGCCGACTTCGCGCGCGCGCGCGGCATCCGCCTGGCGGTCGACAACACCTTCGCGACGCCGGTGCTGCAGCGGCCGCTGGAGCAGGGCGCGCACCTGGTCATGCACTCGGCGACCAAATACCTCAACGGCCACAGCGATATGGTCGGCGGCGTGCTGGTGGTCGGCGACGACGCCGAGCTGGCCGAGCAGCTCACCTTCCTGCAGAACGCCGTCGGCGGCGTGCAGGGCCCGTTCGACAGCTTCCTGGCCCTGCGCGGCGTCAAGACCCTGCACCTGCGCATGCGCGCGCATTGCGAGAACGCCCTGGCCCTGGCGCAGTGGCTGGAGCAGCACCCGGCCGTCGACAAGGTCATCTACCCGGGCCTGACCAGCCATCCGCAGCACGAGCTTGCCCGGCGCACCCTGGACGGCTTCGGCGGCATGATCAGCCTGTACGTGCGCGGCGGCGCCGCCGCCGCGACCCGCTTCCTGGAGCGCTGCACGCTGTTCGCCCTGGCCGAGTCGCTGGGCGGCGTCGAGAGCCTGGTCAACCACCCGGCGATCATGACCCACGCCAGCGTGCCGCCCGAGCGCCGCGCCGCGCTCGGCATCGCCGACAACCTGGTGCGGCTGTCGGTCGGCATCGAGGATCTCGAAGACCTCAGGGCCGAACTGGACTCGGCGCTGGGGCACTGACTGCGTTCCGCGCCCGACGCACCGGAACAGTCGATCCGAATAGCGGCTTCCGCCCACGACAGGGGCGGGCATGGTGCAGTGCACCTCAATGCATGCTGATAAAGTCGGCGTCGGATAAAAGTGAGCAACGCCATGGCAAGCAGTTTTCGCGACAAGCTGGACAAGCTGGCGCTTCGATGCGCGGATCGGTTGCTCAACAGGCTTCGTCGGGCCGCTCCCGGTGACGACCCTTATCACAGGATCTTCGCCAGCTTCCGGAACATGGTGCTGAGCTCGAACGCGCCAGCCGTGCTGGAGATCGGTTCCCGCAAGGTCTCCGCGACGGACGGTCGCTCTCGATTTCCCGGTGTTGAAGATTACACCGGCGTCGACATCCATCCCGGCGAGTTCGTCGATGTCGTCGCGGATGCTCACCAGCTGAGCTCCGTCTTTCCCCCCGAACGGTTCGACTACGTTTACTCGATTTCGGTGTTCGAGCACCTCATGTTCCCCTGGAAGGCCGTGCTCGAGATCAATGCGATCCTGAAAACGGGCGGGATCGTCTTCGTCGCGACGCACCCCACGTGGCCGCCGCACGAGTTGCCATGGGATTTCTGGCGCTACCTGCACCACAGCGCCCACAGTCTTTTCAATGCGCGTACAGGGTTTGAGATCGTGGAGGTCAGCGAGGGCCTGCCTGCCCGCATGTTCTCGCTGGTTCGCGATCCGGCGGGGCGGACGCTGCACGAGTTCCAGTTGCATCAAGGGATTTCGATCATTGCGCGCAAGATCGCTGACTATGACCGCGAGCGTTTGCGCTGGGATCTGGTTCCGGCCGATGTCACCGAAACGATGTATCCGCCACCGGCCGCATAGCCGCGCACCGGACGGTCTACACGCGCAACTGCCGATGGCCATGGTCAACGGTCGTTGCGTGGTCATGATCTGGCGCGGCGTAATCAGGCCCGGTCCAAGCGCCTGCGATGCCTCGACGAATTCAGCGCGGTCCTGACCAAAGTGACCTGATGGCTGAGCGACGGCATGAGGGGTCGCTCCCGCGGATGCCGCGAGCTCCGGCAACGTATCGCATCCGTCGCAGGAGCAAGGGCCCCGAAGCCTTGGTTGACCGTGGAAGTATAAGCGTCGCCGCGCCGGCGCCGCGGATATCCGCCGCCGACATGCGAAACTGTGCCCGCCGGCCGCCGCGCCAACCTCCCCATGGAAGCCACCCGTGACCGATATCCTCGACGCCTACGTGACCTCTGCCCCGACGCCCCAGCAGGCCGTCGACATCTTCAAGGGCGAGTGGTCCTCGATCCTGCCGCCGCACCTGGGCGTCGACAGCGGCGGTGGCGCTGGCGTGTTCGATGATGGCCGCATCCACTGGTTCCTGAACCGTATCGGCCCGATCGCCGGCCGCTCGGTGATCGAACTCGGCCCGCTCGAAGGCGGCCATACCTGGATGCTCGAGCAGGCCGGTGCCGGCTCCATCGTCGCGGTCGAGAGCAACACCCGGGCCTTCCTCAAGTGCCTGGTGGTCAAGGAACTGCTGGGCATGCAGCGCAGCCGCTTCCTGCTCGGCGACTTCGTGGAGCATCTGGCCGCCGACGACACCGGTTACGACATCGGCATCGCCAGCGGCGTGCTTTACCACATGCGCAACCCGGCGCGGCTGGTCGAGCTGCTGGCCCGGCGCTGCCGGGAAGTGCTGGTGTGGACCCACTACTTCGATGCCGAGCGCACGGCGGAGGTGCCAGCGCACGCCGCGACCTTCGCGGCGCCGGAAGCGGCCGAGCATGCCGGTTTCCGGCACACCCTTGTGGCCAAGGGTTACGGTGCCGCGCTGGGCTGGCAGGGCTTCTGCGGCGGCTCGGCCGAGTACGCCTGCTGGATGCCGCGCGCCGACCTGCTCGCCTGCTTCGAGCACTTCGGCTTCGAGATCACCGGCATCGAATTCGACCACCGCGAGCACCCGAACGGGCCGGCGCTGGCCCTGCATGCGGTGCGCCGCGACGGCTGATCCGACCCTGCCTGAGGCGGCGGCCCGCTGACAAGCGCCCAGGGTTGCCTTGTCAGGGCTGGCCGTCGTCTTGGACCGGATCGTCGGGCGTCGCGTCCGCTTCAACCGGGACAAGGTTCGGCTGCGCGCCCACCTCCAGGTCGCGCAACCAGCTCCAGTCGCAATGGGCATTGGCACCGGGGTGGAGCTCGATCCAGATGGTTCCCGGGGTCGACTGCTGCCAGTCCAGCGCCAGCCGTGCCGCGGCGTGCGAGGCGCCGTCCGTGAACGGGTTGATGGCCTGCACGGCCAGTTCGCTACCCAGTCGACCGTCCACGACGCGTACCTGGATACCATCCGCGCCCGCGCACGCCGGTTCCTCCACGGCCGCGACCAGAATGCCCGCCTCCAGCGTGGCCCGCAGTGCGCCAGCCGGAACCGCCAGCTCGACCCGTGCCGGCGCGTGCAGGAACAGCGCCGGCCGGCCACGCACCTCGATGAAGGCCCGTTCGCCGGCGACCAGTCGCCGCGGCGCCGCCGCGAAGCCCGGATAGAGCAGGGCACGCATCGCCTGCTGGCGTTCCGCCTGCCCCGGATCGCCCAGGTCGATGCCGGTGAAGGCGATGCGAGCGTCAGCTGCGAAGTGCCTTGCCCGCGGGCCATCCTCGCCGATCAGCCGGATGCGTTCCACGCGTACGCCAGGAAGGCCCGCGTAAAGATCGACGAGACGTTCGGTGTTTTCCAGCAGGGGCGTCACCACGAACCCGGCGGGCAGCGCCGAACGCGGCAGTCGACGGGTCAGCACGGCATCGCCGATATCCATCTCGAGGAGCAGCGGCGGCTCGCGCAACAGCAGGCCGAACAGGCGGCCGGTCAGGCTCGGTCGCACCTCGATGTGGGCAAGCGTCGGTCCGGCAGCAAGCCGCGGCACCTCGATCCATTCCCCGACCGCAAGCGGGCGCCAGTTCTCCGGGCTTGGCGCAGGCTGGGCCGGGATCGCCGGTGCGTGCCGGCCCATGACAAGGAATCCGGACTCGCGATCGACCGGCTGATAGGCGCGCAGGGTGGCCGCCAGCGCCAGCGGATCCTCGCTGCTGGCCAGTCGGCCGTCGATAGGCTGCAGCTTGAGGAGGATGGCTTCGGGGGCGCGCGCCGGATCGAGCAGGTGCGCCTCATTGAGGCGCGCCAGGGTGTCGCTGTAGGCGCTGTAACTCTGGAACACCGGACGCGGGTGATAGTTGAGCCCGGCGGTCAGCGCCAGTCCCTGCTGCCAACCGTGCACGTCGACTCGCGCTTCGCCGAGCAGGCCACGGCTGCGGGGTAGATCCTGCGTTTCGAGATGCATCGTGAGGTGGCGCTGCTGTCTGCGCCGCGCCGCTGCCGGATCGGCCAGGTCGCCCAGGTTCTGGCGCAGGCGACCGGTCAGGTCGTCGAACGTCTGCGCTGGGGTGATCGGCGTGTTGGCCATGTAGCCGCACAGCGCCGCCAGGACCAGCCCCGCCACGGCGATCGGCAGGCGTCGAGCCGGTGCCAGCAGCGTCGACAGATACAGCGCGGCTCCCGCCACGGCGGCGGCGAAGAAGGCGATGTGGCCTTCGGCGCGGGTGTAGCCGGCCCGCCAGGCCAGGAACACCAGGCCGCCGCAGGCCAGGGTGAGAAGTGCGCCGGCCAACTGGCCACGCTGCTGCCACAGCAACACGCACAGCACCAGGCCGATGGCGCACAGCAGCGCGAATCCGGAGGCGTCGGCGGCCCAGCCCATGCCCAGGCCCATGGTCACGCCGTAGTTCACGGCGACATCCCAGCCATTGCCCACGTAGCCGGCCAGCCCCGCCAGCGGCTGGCCAGCCAGCAGCCACAGCACCAGAAGTGCCAGAGGGATCGCCAGCGCCCATGCAAGGGCGTCGCGTCGGCGTTCCGTCCGAAGCAGGGCAATCGCGCCGACCAGCCAGAGCAGGGCGGCCGCGGGCAGGAAACTGAACTTGACCAGGGCCAGCCAGGCACACAGCACGGCGGCCGGAAGCAACCAGAGTGTCGCGCCCTGGGCTGCCGGCACCCGGATGCGGTCGGCAAGAAGCGATGGAACCAGGCCCAGCACCAGGAACCATGCGCCATCGCCCTGCAGGACCGGGGCAAGGCCGAGCACCGCCAGCACCAGCAGGGCCAGGGCATGCCCTGGCAATCGCCATGCGGCTTGCGCCAGCACCGTGGTGGCCAGCGCCGCGAAGACCAGCATCGCCATCAGGAAGGGTCTGAACAGGTCTTCCTGGTAGACCATCCACGGGTGCACGATCGCCCAGGGGCCGTAGGTGAAGACCAGCTCGTGTCCGATCCGGGCGTCGGTGAGCCAGCCCCAGCCCATCACCATCAGCCAGGAGATGTCCAGATGCTCCCCGGCGGCGGGCATGCCTGTCTGGATCTGCACCAGGAAGAACAGGACGGCCAGCAGGGCGACGACCGGCAGGCGCCACCGGGCCGGACGGAGGGTGGTCGCGCTCATGCTGCGGCCTTTTGGTGCGACAGCGTCTGGGCGGCCAGTTCGCGGCCGACGCGCACGCTCTCGGAGATCGAGCGGTCTTCGGGGTAGTAGTAGGACGTGTCGGCCATGTACAGGCCGGCCAGCGGCGTGCGCATCGGCGGCAGCCGCCGCGCGAAGCCGGGCGGACAGACCGTCTGCGCGAACTCGTAGCGGTGGCAGTGGCTGGCCAGTATCCGGTCGGGCCGGAATGCCGGCTGCACCAGGGCCATCGCCGCCAGCGTCTCGTCGATGAAGTCCTGTGCGGGTCGCCGGTAGCGTGGGTTGTCCGCCGCCATGTAGAACGGTGCGTACACGATGTGGCTGCCGTCGCCGGCATTGAGCGCGGAGTACTCGATCAGCCCCGGTATGGCGATGCGCGGGTCGTTGATGTTGAGCCAGAAGTTGCCGGTCAGCGGCTGGTCCAGCTTGATCACCACGCAGGCCACGGCGATGTTCTCGATCGCCTCGATGCTGCGCCGGAACGCCTCCGGCAGGCCCGGCGCCAGTCGCGGCACGTACTGCAGGGGCACCGTCGAAAGCACCGCGGCGTGGCGGCGCGCTTCGCCGCCGACACGCAGGCCGGTGGCGCGGCCGGCGCCGTCGTCCAGCACCTGCTCGACGCCGGCGCGCAGGTGGATGCGGCCGCCCGCCGCCTCGATGCCTTGCGCCATGGCGTCGAGCAGCACCGCCGAACCCCCTTCGAGGTAGCCGAGGGTTTCCTGCATGAGGCTGCGCCGGGACAGGGCCACGCGCTTGATCCGCGTGCCCAGCCAGGCCGCCGAGAGCTGCTCGCTGCGCTCCTGGAACTTCAGCTCGAACAGGCTGCGCCAGAACAGGTCGTAGCCCTTCTCGCCCAGCCAGCGTTTCAGCCATGCCACGGCGCTGAAGTCCTCGTAGCGCGACCAGTCGCGCACCGACTTTGCGCGCAGCGCCATCAGGCCGTAGCGAAGCTTCAGTGGCAGGGAGGCCTGGTCGAAGCGCAGCAGGGCCAGCGGATTGCCCCAGGGGTACAACCGGCCGCGGCAGTAGAAACCCATCTTCGTATCGACCCAGCGCAGCCGGTCGGACAGGCCCAGTTCGGCGAGCAGGTCGAACAGCGGCCGGTCGGGTTTGCAGATGAAGTGGTAGTAGCGCTCCAGCGCCAGGCCGTCGAAATCGAAGGTCGCGCTCATCCCGCCGATGCGGTCGTCGCGTTCGTAGACATCGACGCCGTGGCCGCGGCGGGCAAGCTCAAGGGCGGCCATCAGGCCCATCGGGCCGGCGCCGATCACGGCGTAGCGGTCTGCGGTCATTCGGTGGCGGCTGGGCCTGAGGACCGCACAGGGTAAGGCATCGCCGGCCCGGCTTCATGCCCGGCCGGCGCCGGGCGGCACCGGCACGGGCGATAATGCCGCTCCAGTCGCCATCGCGTCCTGTCGTGCCCTCGTCCCGGTTCCTGCGCTTTCTGCTGGTCGGTGGCTTCGCCGCCGCGGTCAACCTTGCGGCCGGCATCCTGCTGCGCCAGTGGCTGGGGTTCGCCCCGGCGGCGGTGATCGCCTACGCCATCGGCATGGCCACCGCCTTCGTGCTCAATCGCCTGCTGGTGTTCGCCGGCGCCGCCCGGCCGGTGCACGAGCAGGCCGCCTGGTTCGTTCTGGTCAACCTCGCCGGCGTCGCCCAGACCGTGCTGATCGGCCTGCTGCTGGCTCGCATCGTCCTGCCCTGGCTGGACTGGACCTGGCACACCGACACCGTCGCCCACGCCGTCGGTATCGCCGTGCCGGTGGTCACCAGCTACCTGGGGCACAAGCACCTGAGTTTCCGGGGGGCGTCGTCCGGCGGGTGATGCCGCCGCCGGCCGGCGGCGTTGGTTGATAGGGGGGCGCGGCAGGGCTAAGTGGGACGGATTTGGCTTCGAGCCCATCGTCGACACCTCGTCCGATCGCTGGTGAAGGCGGGTATTGCCCCTTCCCTTCCGCCCAGGTTTCTGCGCCGATAGCTTTTCCCCTGGTTGTCGAGGCGCGGGAATGGGGTTAGGTGCACAATTGCGAAGGGTCCCAGCAGGCGGTGGCGGTGCGCTCGATAGCGAGCCCTACCCCGGGAACGCTGGGGCGAATCGCCTCAAAGCTTGGTGCTAGGAGTACTGGACCATGGACCAAATGACGCTGGCCACGATCGTTCCAAGGCTCCCGTCTTTCGACCAGGACGACGAAATGGTGATCCACATGAGGCAGCCATGGTCGTTGTCGTCGGACTGCGAGGTTGTCTCACACGATGCCAAGGAGCGAGCAGAACAGGATGGCTTCGAATACTTCCTGGAAGTGGCAGTGGCACTGGAGGTGCTGGAGGGTTACGCTGATCGCGATCTTTCCTTGGACGAGCAGTCCGCGAGGCTGCTGTTCTACGCAGAGAATGATGCCTTCCTCGATTAGCTTCCGGTAAACGGAGCGCAAGCGCCCGGCCGGATCCGGGCTCGCACCGGGGCCTGAACGCCGGGACGGCTTCGGTCCTTCGAGCCCTCCACCAGCTGAGCTCTCGTGCGGGGCGCTTGTCCCCTTCGAGTGGTCTTGCGGGATTTTCGGCTGCCGTTTCGTCGGGCCGATCGGCATTGACCTCCGTCGCTGCTGCGCAGCGCGCGCTCAAAGCTGGTGACGAGCATACTTCCCAGGTTCACGTTCCATAACGATCCCGCCAGGCGGTGGCGGCTTGTGCGAAAGTGCACCTTGACCCTACCCCTGTGAGCTGACCCATGGACCTCGTCCGGCTCCGCATACCGTACGAATTTGTCTGCGAAAGGACGCGACCTAGCTGGCGCGACATTCGCTTCGGTCTGTTGAACGAACTTCTCGATCCCAAGGCTCCCGTAGCGCTCGCTATCGAGCAGGTAGGTGAGGTTGAGGTGCCCGCTGCAGCGTTGGTCGAGCTCGCGGGAGCGGGTGAGAATGAGCCAACGTCCGAGCAGGTCAGGCGCCTTGCCGACAGCGAGCCCCTATGTTCCGAAGGCGGTGTTCGTGCCAAGTGGCTTTACCTCGTGCTCGCATGGGTCTACGAGCATCGGAGTGAATACTCGGATCCGCTGAAATATGTGGAGGAGGTCTACGGGGACTTCGGCTATCCAGAGCAGATCGAGAGCTTCGTGAGGAACATGCCGATGGTTGGACCGGACCTTGGTAGCCGCGACGCCAACGAGCGTCGGCTGTTCGAGCGATGGAAGCAGTACTTGGACAAGATGGCGACGATCTATTCGGGGTAGCCGGCAGTACTGCTGCTTCCTCGCACTTTTCGCGTTACCGTGCCCGAGTCTACGACGGTCAGAAGCCGGGTCCAGAAACCGGGGCAGGTCCAGCTATCCCGAGCCATCATCGGGTGAGAGCTCATCGTGCAGGAGTGCATGCCACCGTTGTGCAGCCCTGCCTAGCGCCTCGGCTGCCGGTTCGTCGAAATGTGCGGTCATTGCGCCGGACACGCCGCTGCGCCGCGCCAGGTCGAGGTCGGTGAGGGTGCCGAGGTCGTCCTGCAGGGCCTTCAGCCGCCGCGTCTCGCGGGCCAGCGGCAGGTCGGGCAGCAGCGGGGTGAAGAACTCGCTGAGATAGCGCAGGGCCTTGAGGTCCTTGCGCAGGCGGTGGCGGGCGGCTTCGTCGAGGGCCGCCAGGTCCGGGTCGGCGCGGCGGGCGCGCTGCCAGGCGCGGTCCAGGGCATGACGAGCCAGGTCGGCTGCCGGGCCCTTGCGGCGGCGCCGGGCCTTGCCGCCGCGCCGACGCCACAGCGGGCCGGCGAACAGGTCGCGCACGCGGTCTGCGAAGGCCTGGGCGCGACGGGCGGTCAGGGCCTGGCGGGTCTGGGTGCGGAGCGCGGGAAGGGCGGGAAGGGGGTCAGGTTCACTTTCGCGTGAGCCGCTTAGGCCTGGCGAGCGCGCTGGGGAAAGTGAACCTGACCCCCTTCCCGACCCCGCCCTTCCCGCCAGCACGTCGGCATCGCGCAGCGGCCCGATCAACCGGAACAGCGCGCGCGCCTCCAGCTCGACCGGCAGCACCATGGCGAGGTCGAGGATCGGCCGGAAGCCGCGCAGCGCGGTGCGCAGCCGGCGCAGCGCGACCCGGCTGCCGTGCGGGCCGCGCGGGTCGTCGCTGGCCATCAGCCCGGCCAGGTGGCGCTCGTAGTCGCCCAGGCAGGCGTCGATGACCTGCTGCAAGGCCTCGCCGGCGTCCATGCCCGGGTGCAGTTCGGGGAGGCTGTGACCGGTCGCGCGCGCTGACATGCGGCGATGATGCCGCGCCGGTCTTCGCCGCGTGTTACCGCGGCATGACAGTCCGGCAGTGCGCCTCGAGGTCCCGCCCGATTCCCCCTCTGACCCAACCGCTGCCCGGAATACCCCTCCGTCCTCGCGCCCCTATTGCCACATCCCATGCCACGGCCGAGACTCCATCCGGTCCCCGGTCCCCGGTCCCCGGTCCCCGGTCCCCGGTCCCCGAATCCCGAATCCCGAATCCCGAATCCCGAATCCCGAATCCCGAATCCCGAATCCCGAATCCCGAGTCCCGAGTCCCGGCTCCCCCTCACGTCCTCCGCAACACCACCCCGCTGTAGCGCGGATCACAGTAGCTCTCGCGCACCGCCTGCTCGAAGGGCGTCTGGCGGACGCCGAACACGGCCTCGGTGTCGACGCCGGTGAAGCGGTCGCCGGCGCTGAGGGCGTCGAGCTGGGCGGCGGTGAACGGCGGGCGGCGGCTGAACAAGGCGTAGGTGCGCAGCAGCAGTCGGAACAGCGGGTAGGGGATGGGCACGATCAGGGTGCGCAGACCCTTGACGCGCTTGATGGTGCGGATGATGTCGATGTAGTCGATGCCGGTGTCGCCGCAGATGTCGTAGGCGGCGCCGTCGGGCCGCATCTCGATGCAGCGCACGATGCAACGGCAGAAGTCGCGCTCGTACAGGGGCTGGCGCAGGTAGCGACCGTCGCCGGGGATCGGGAACACCGGGGTGCGCGCCATGAAGCGCGACAGCCAGCCCAGGTGCTTGGGATCGAACCAGCCGAACATCAATGTCGGGCGCAGGATGCAGTGGCGCAGGCCGCTGGCCACGACCAGGGCCTCCTGGGCCTTCTTGGTGCGGGTGTAGTCGTCGTCGGCCACCGAGTTCACCACCGACGAGCTGATGTGCACCAGGTAGGGCACGCCGGCCGCCCGCGTCGCGGCCAGCACGTGGCGGGTGGCCTGCTCGTTGTTGCGCACGAACTCGTCCGGGTACTTGCCGGTGATCTGGGCGTGCAGCTGCACCACGCAGGCGGCGCCCTGGAAGTGCGCCTGCCAGTCGCCCGGTTCGGCGAGGTCGGACAGAACGCAGGTCACCTCCGGATGCAGGCGCTGCAGGATGGCCAGGTTATGGGCGTGCTTGTCGATCGCCACCAGGCGCGTCCAGCCCTGGGCCTTGAGCTCGACCACCAGGTTCTGGCCGACCAGGCCGGCTGCGCCGGTCAGCACCAGCGGCGCGTGCTTGTCGATCGCCGCCATGCTCAGAACTTCAGGCGCCGGAACACGAACTCGGGCAGCGCCTTGATCGCCGTCATCACCGG
Organism: Lysobacterales bacterium; assembly: GCA_019634735.1. Taxonomy (NCBI): domain Bacteria; kingdom Pseudomonadati; phylum Pseudomonadota; class Gammaproteobacteria; order Lysobacterales; species Lysobacterales bacterium. The sequence goes on from JAHCAT010000002.1 coordinate 256,124, forward strand.
CCGCCAGAACCAGGGCAGATAGACCACGGCGCGGCGCCGCTCGACGGCGCGAACGATGCCGGCGGCGACCGCCTCCGGGCGCGCCCACAGCGCGCCCTTGGCGAAGGCCGCGGTCATCGGCGTGTCGACGAAGCCGGGCTTGATGGTCAGCACGTCGACGCCGGACCGGCCCAGGCGCTGGCGCAGGGCGCTGGCGTAGGCGCTGACCGCGGCCTTGGCGGCGCCGTAGATGGCGTTGCTGGCGCGGCCGCGGTCGCCGGCCACCGAGGAGATCACCGCCAGGGTGCCGTCGCCCTGTGCCTCCAGCAGGCCGGCCAGGCGGTGCATCAGGGCGATCGTGCTGCCGCCGTTGGTGGCGAAGTGCGCCATCGCCAGGGCGGCATCGCGGTCGCAGGCGGCGGCGTCGGGCAGGGTGCCGTGCGCCAGCAGGGCGATGTCGATGCCGCCCAGCGCCTGCCGTGCCGCCGCCAGCGCGGCCTCGTGACCGGCCAGGTCGTCGACGTCGAGCGTGCCGGTGTCGACGGCGCCGGCGCCGCGCACGCGCAGGTCGTCGGCCAGCGCCGCCAGCCGGCCGGGATCGCGGCCGATGAGGTACAGCGCCGCGCCGCGCACCGCCCACTGCCGGGCGCAGGCGGTGGCGATCGCCGAGGTGGCACCGATGATCAGGATCTTCTGCATGGCTGTCAGTCCGCGAGGTCGGCCATCACCCGTCGCCAGAAGCTCGACGAGAAGGCCGGGTCGATGTGCCGGGAGAAAGTTTCCCAGGCCGGGAAGAACCGCCGGAAATGGTCGCCGCGCATGCGTGCGTCCTTGGCCGGATACACCGCGCCGCCGGCCTCGGCGACCAGGTCGTCGAGCCGCGCCAGCAGGGCGAAGGTGGCCTCGCCGCGGAACGGGAAGTCCAGCGCCAGGGTGGTGCCCGGGCGCGGGAAGCTGAGCAGGCCGGGCGAGGCCAGGGCGCCGAAGGTCTTCAGCACCGCCAGGAACGAGCCGGTGCCGCTGTCGGCGATGGCGTCCAGCAGGGCGGCGATGGCCGCGGGCGCCACCGACGGCGGCAGCACGCACTGGTGCTGCAGGAAGCCGCGCGGTCCGTACAGGCGGTTCCACTGGCCGATGCCGTCCAGTGGATAGAAGAACGGCTGGTAGTGGACGATGCGGTGGCGGCGCCGCGGCAGGTGCCAGTAAAGGCGGTTGAAGCTGCGCAGGCCCGGCCCGCCCAGCAGGGGGAACGGCGGCGTGAAGGGCACCGACAGGCCCGGCCGCGGCGGCGCCGGGCCGTCGGCCAGGCCGCAGGCGGCGTTGGCTCGGCTGAACACGCCGCGGCCGCGACGGCCACGCGGCGCCAGGCAGTCGATCCAGGCCACCGCATGCTCGTGGCTGGCCAGCGAGGCGTCGGCCAGGGCGAAGAACTCCGCCAGTTCGCCGAAGCGCAGCGTCTCCACAGCAAGCCAGGGGCTGGCCACGGCGCCCAGCTGCAGCTCGACCCAGGTGACCAGGCCGGTCAGGCCCAGGCCGCCTATCGTCGCCGCGAACAGCTCGGCATGCTGCTGCGGGGTGCAGGTGAGGTGGCCGCCGTCGCTGCGGCGCAGGCCGAAGGCGCGCACGTGGCGGCCCAGGGTGCCGGCGCGCGGATGGTTCTTGCCGTGCACGTCGTTGGCCAGGGCGCCGCCGACCGTGGCGTAGCGGGTGCCTGGCGTCACCGGCAGGAACCAGCCGGCCGGCACCGCCAGGCGCAGCAGCTCGTCGAGCAGCACGCCGGCCTCGCAGCGCAGCACGCCGGTGGCGCGGTCGAAGGCGATGAAGCGGTCCAGGCCGCGCGCCCGCAGCAGGCTGCCGCCCTCGACCTGGCAGACGTCGCCGTAGCTGCGGCCGTTGCCGTAGGCGAGCATCGGCGCCGGCAGCGCCGGCAGAGCGGCGTCGCGGTCGTGCAGGGTCGCGACGCGGGCCGGACGCAGGCGCGGCCAGCGGTTCCAGGCGCCGGTCGCGGAGTCGCTCACAGCGCCAGCACCACCACCGCCAGCCCGGCCAGCAGCACCGCCAGGCTGGTGCGGTCGCGCAGCGCGAACAGCATCGGATCGTCGTGCATGCGGCCGCGGTGGGCCAGCAGCCAGACCCGGCCGATCCAGTACAGCAGCAGCGGGCACAGTAGCCACAGCGCCTTCGGCTGCGAATACAGCTGCTCGCCGGTCGGGCTGTTCACGTACAGCGCCAGCACCAGCACCGCGGCCAGGCCGCTGCCGATGCCCATGGCGCCCAGCATCGGCAGGTCGGAAACCCGGTAGCCGCGACCGTCGGCGCCGTCGCGGCCAGCACGCGCCATCACGCCCAGTTCGGTGTGGCGCTTGACCAGGGCCAGGCTCAGGAACAGGAACATCGAGAAGGCCAGCAGCCAGAACGACAGCGCGACGCCCAGGGCGAAGGTGCCGGCGATGATGCGGGCGGTGTAGAGCATCGCCAGCACCACCACGTCGACCATCTCGACGCGCTTGAGTACGAAGGTGTACAGCGCGGTCAGCAGCCAGTAGGCGGCCAGCGCCAGCACGAAACGCGGCGGCAGGGCCAGGGCGGCAAGGACGAAGGCGGCGGCCAGCAGCAGCGGTACCAGGGCCAGGCCGGCCAGCAGGGGCAGCTCGCCGGCCGCGAACGGCCGCAGGCGCTTGCGCGGATGGCCGCGGTCGGCGGGCAGGTCGACCAGGTCGTTGAGCAGGTAGACGCTGGACGCGCACAGCCCGAACGCCAGGAAGGCCAGCAGCGCCTGGCGCACCGCGGCCGGCTCGAACAGCAGGTGGGCGGTCAGCAGGGGCACCAGGACCAGCAGGTTCTTGGCCCACTGGTGCAGGCGCAGCGCCCGGGCCCAGGTCAGCGGCGAGACGCGCGGGCCGGGTAGCACGGTGTCGACCGCTGCAACGGCGGCGGCGGCGCGCTCCAGATTCTCACCGGCATTGACCACCACCGCGCGCCGGGCACGGCGCCAGACCGCCAGGTCGATCCTTGCGTTGCCCGCATAGTCGAAGCCGCGCTCGCCGTAACGTGCGACCAGGGCATCCCCTTTCCGTGCGCCGGAGAGGTTGCGGGAGCCGTCGCTGGCCAGCACGTCGTCGAACAGCCCGGCATGGTCGGCGACGGCGCGGGCGATGCCGGCATCGGCGGCCGTGCACAGGACGATCTCGCGCCGGCCCTGCTGGCCACGCAGCCAGTCCAGGAACGGCAGGTTCCAGGCGAGGCGTTCCGGATCGGGCAGCACCCGCCGGGCCAGCTCGTGCTTGAACGCCGCCTTGCCGCGCAGCAGCCACAGCGGCATCGCCAGCAACAGGAAGGGGTTGCGGCGCAGTGCCGCGAGCAGAGACTCGTGCAGGGTGTCGCCCAGCACCAGGGTGCCGTCGAGGTCGACCGCCAGCGGCACCGCCGCGGTGTCGGCGACCGCTTCCAGGGTGCCGGCGGGCGACGGCGTGGTCACGCGCGGGCGCGGGCCTCAGCCGGCCAGCGCCGCCTCCAGTTCGGGCACCAGCTTGAACAGGTCGCCGACCAGGCCGTAGTCGGCGATCTCGAAGATCGGCGCCTCGGCGTCCTTGTTGATGGCGACGATGGTGCCGGCGTCCTTGATGCCGGTCAGGTGCTGGATGGCGCCGGAGATGCCGATCGCGATGTACAGCTCGGGCGCGATGATCTTGCCGGTCTGTCCGACCTGCATGTCGTTGGGCACGTAGCCGGCATCGACCGCTGCGCGCGAGGCGCCGACGCCGGCACCGATCCGGTCGGCCAGCGAATAGATGATCGAGAAGGCGTCCGCCGAGCCCAGGGCGCGGCCGCCAGAGACCACGCGCGACGCGGTCTGCAGGTCGGGGCGGTCGCTCTTGCCGGCGGCCAGGCCGACGAAACGGGTGTGGCCGGGCACCGCAACATCAAGGGTCAGCGGCTCGATGGTGGCATTGCCGCCGGAGCCGGCGGCGGCGAACGAGGCGGTGCGTACGGTCGCCACGACCACGGCATCGGCCGGCGCGGTGACGGTGACGATGGCGTTTCCGGCGTAGATCGGCCGCTTGAAGGTGCGCGCGTCGACGACCTCCATGAGATCGGAGACCTGGGCGACGCCGAGCAGGGCGGCGACGCGCGGCATCAGGTCCTTGCCGAAGGTGGTGCTGGGGCCGAACAGGTGGCTGTAGCCGGCAGCGGCGGCGGCGACCTGCGGCGCCAGCACGGCGGCCAGCGCGTGGGCGTTCTCGGGGCGGGCGACGGTGCGCACCGTGGCCACACCGGTCAGGGCGGCGGCCTGCGCGGCGACCCCGTCCGGCGCGTCGGCCAATATCAGGATGTCGATGGCCTGCGGCGACAGCGCGGTGGCGGCGTTGACGCAGCGCGCCGTGCTGGCGTTGAGCTTGCCGTCCAGATGCTCGGCGACGATCAGAACCTTGCTCATGTCATGGTGTCCTTGCGGCCCGGCGCCGGGCGCCAGGCGGGATGGGGCATCGGGGATTCAAGCCAGGCCCTTGGCCTTCAGCGCGGCGACCAGCTCGGCGACGTCCTTGACCATGACGCCCTTGCTGCGCCGCGCCGGCGGCGCGTACGGGCCGTGGCCGAGGAAATCGCCGGCCTCGGCGCCGAGATCGGCCATCGGCACGGTCTCCAGCGGCTTGCTCTTGGCCTTCATGATGTCGGGCAGCTTGATGAAGCGCGGCTCGTTCAGGCGCAGGTCGGTGGTGACCACCGCCGGCAGGTCGACCTCGATGGTCTCCAGCCCCGCATCGACCTCGCGGGTGACGCGCGCCACCTGGCCCTCCAGTTCCAGCTTGGAGGCGAAGGTCGCCTGCGGTCGGTCCCACAGGGCGGCCAGCATCTGGCCGGTCTGGTTGGCGTCGTCGTCGATCGCCTGCTTGCCGAGCAGCACCAGCCCCGGCTGCTCGCGCTCGATGAGCTTCAACAGCACCCGGGCCGCGGTCAGCGGCTGCACCGGGCCGTCGGCGACCACATGGATGGCGCGGTTGGCGCCCATCGCCAGGCCGTTACGCAGGTGCGCCTGGGCATCGGCCGGCGCGATCGCGACCACCACCACCTCCTCGGCCAGGCCCTTCTCGCGCAGGCGCAGCGCCTCCTCCAGGGCGATCTCGTCGAACGGGTTGGGGGAGAGCTTGACGCCGTCGGTGACCACGCCCGAACCGTCGGGCCTGACCTGGATGCGGACGTTGTAGTCCACCACGCGCTTGTAGCCGACCAGAATCTTCATCGTTGCTGCGAACCTTGCCATCGGGGCGGGCGCGGGGGCCCGGCGGGCCGCACAGTTTACTAGCAGGCTGTCGGGAACAGTCCGCTGGCCCCGGCCATGGCTGGCCGCACGGTGAGGCGACTGCGCAAGCGGTTGATTTGCCGGGAGCCCGTCTGGACGGGCGTCGGACGGGCAACCAGGCGGCGGGCCGGCACGGTCGCCCCTCAGCAGCCTGCCAGAGCAGTCCTGGTCGTCGGGCCCCGGGCGGGGGCAGGCGGTTCCCATGTACGCAGGGCGCGCAAGCGGCCGGTGGGCGACGCTCGGTGCGTGCCTGCGTCGGGCGCCCGGGTCCGGTGACCCGCACCGGATAGCCGCGCGGCAGGGTGGCTCCCGGGTTGACGCGGACGACAGGACGAAGGCAAGGATCTGCAGTCGCCCGCTGGCCGGTCGGGCTGGCCGGGGTCAGCGCGACCCGCGATCCGCCGCAACCCCGGCGCCGCTTGCGGCATCATGCACGCACCGTCCCTGGAGTCGTGCGTGAGCGACGACGCGCCCAAGCCGCTGCTGGCACTGACCTGGCGCGAACTGCGCCGACGCAAGGTCGTGCGCGTGGCGATCGCCTACGGACTGGTGGCCTGGGTGATCCTGCAGCTGGGCGAGATCACCTTCGAACCGCTGGGCCTGCCGCCGCGCGCCCTGACCTGGACCATCCTGGCCGTGGTCCTGCTGTTTCCGGTGGCCCTGGTCCTCGCCTGGGTGTTCGACCACGACGGCGACCGCCTGCGGGTCGACCACACCGGCCACAACGTGCGGGGTCCCGCGCGCCTGTTTGCACTGGCGGTCGTGCTGCTGACCGTGGGCGGGCTGGCCTGGTGGCTGGTCGACGTCTACGGCGATCGACCGATGGAGGGGGCGGACCCGCCGATCGCCGGGCTTGGCGCGACCGCCGTGGACGCTGCGGGCGCGCCGTCCGGCGCCGCACCCGCCAACTCCATCGCCGTGCTGCCCTTCGACGACATGAGCGCGGACGGCGACCAGGGCTGGTTCGCGGACGGTCTGGCCGAGGAACTGCTCGACCGCCTCGCGCGGATCGAGGGCCTCCAGGTGGCCGCCCGCACCTCGGCGTTCGCGCTGCGCGGCCGTGCCCTGGACGCCCAGGCGCTGGGGCGCGCGCTGAATGTCGCGACCCTGGTCGAGGGCTCGGTCCGCAAGGCCGGTGGCCGCCTGCGGGTCACCGCCCAGCTGATCGATACCGCCAATGGCTACCACCTCTGGACCGAGACCTACGAAGGTGCGGACCAGGACATTTTCGAGCTGCAGGACGAGGTCACCGCCGATATCGTCGCGCAGTTGCGCGACCGCATCCCGGGCCTGCGGCCGCAATCCACCCCCGACCCGGTGACCCAGGCCACCACCTCGGCGGCGACCACCCGCGACGTGCTGGCCCACGAGCTCTACCTGCAGGGGCGGCTGGCCTGGCGGCAGCGCACGGCCGAATCGCTGGGGCGCGCTGCCGGACTGTTCGAGCAGGCCATCGAACGCGATGCCGGCTACGCCAGGGCCTGGTGCGGACTGGCCGACACCCGCCTGCTGCTGTCCGACTACGGTGGCGTGGCGCCCGAGCAGGCGGTCGCCCAGGCCGAACCGGCGGTGGTGCGGGCGCTCGACCTGGCCCCGGGCCTGGGCGAGGCCTGGGCGTCGCTCGGTCTGTTGCGGCTGAATGCCGGACAGCTCGAGGCCGCGGAAGGCAACCTGCGCGAGGCGATCCGTCTCGACCCCAACTACGAGATGGCCTACATGTGGCTGGGCGGGCTCTACGCCCGCCAGGGCCGGCTGCGCGCGCAGTCCGAGGTGCTGGCGCAGGCGCTGGCGCTGAGCCCGCTCGACCCGGCCATCAACATCAACCTGGCAGGCTCGAGATTCGCGCGCGGCGAGCGCGCCGCCGCGCGCGACCTGCTGGCGGCCCTTCTGCGGATCACGCCCGAGGCCCAGGTGGTCCGCTACAACCTGTCCGAATTCGAGCGCGGCAGCGGCAACCTCGCCGAGGCCTTGCGCCTGGCCGACCAGGCCTGGCGTCGCGCACCGTCGGAGCCGCAGGCGCTGATGACCCTGGCCAATGCCTTGTCGGCCCTGCGCCGGCACGACGAGGCGCAGGGCGTGCTCGCGAGGCTTCCGGCAGGGATGGCGAATGCCGACCTGCTGCGCCACAACGCCGCCCTGCACAGGGATCCGGCCACGCCCTTGCCCGCCGCCCTGGCCGACCAGGTCGAGGCCTTGCTGGCTGGCAATGAGCCTGTCCACCCCGATCAGCGGCCGCTGCTGCAGTTCGGCGCCTGGGCCGCCTGGTGGGCCGGCGACCCCGAACGCGCCCTGCGCATCGTCGAGCGTGTGCTGGCCGGTCGGGAGGGTGCGCGCCTGCTCCAGGACGAGATGGATTCCGTCCTGGTGAGGGCGTTCCTGCTCAAGGAGACCGGTCGCGACGAGGCAGCCGCGACCTGGCTGGCGCTGGCGCGGGCGCGCGTCGATGAGCTGCGCGAGCAGGGCTGGGCGAACGCCTACGCCGACTTCAGCCTGGGGCTGCTCGAGCTGTTCGAGGGCCGTCCGGACCAGGCCCTGGAACACCTGGACGCAGCCATCGGGAACGGCTTCGGCGAGCTCTGGCTGCTGGATGGCGATCCGCGCTGGCATTCGCTGCGCGGCACCTCGGGTTTCGCGGCGGTGCGCGCGAACCTGTTGCGTCGGATCGATGCCGAGCGGGCCCTCGCCGCCGACCTGGGGCCGTACTGAAGGCGCCTCGCCCGGCCCTGGCAGGCCAGAGGGAAAACAGCCTTCCGGCTGCAATGGCGGATGGCCCCCGGCAAAGCAGCTTCGCTGGCAGCGGGTCTGCCGGGAGCCGGTCCGGACAAGCTTGGACCGGCGACCAGGACCACGAACAGGAGGATCGTTCGTCTGGGAAACCTTCGGAGCCGTCCCGCGCCTCCGCCTGCACCTTGCCTCGCGTCGTCAGGCCGGTCGGGGAACCCCGGCGCGACGCGACGCGATGCGCACCGGCCCGGCCGGATGGCCGGCGGCGGACGATGCCGGCGCATCGGCGCCACCCGGGTCGACGGCAAGATCCTGGAGACGGGCTGGCGGGCGCAGGGCCTTACAATCGCTGTTTCGCCGACCGCATGGAGGTCCTGACCGTGGATGGGAAACTGCGCGCCGGTTTCATCGGCCTTGGTGCGATGGGCGAACCGATGGCCCGCCACCTGCACCGGGCGGGCTTCCTGACCGCGGTGTGGAACCGCACGCCCGGCAAGGCCGTGGCGCTCGCCACCGACCTGGGTGTGGCCGCGGCCACCGATCCGGCCGATCTCGCCGCGCGTTGCGACGTGGTGCTCACCTGCGTGTCCGCCGATGCCGATGTGCTGGCACTGGTGGACGCGCTGTCGCCCGGCTTGCGGCCCGGCGTGCGCGTGGTCGACACCTCCACGGTCGCCCCGGACACGGCACGCGAGGCCGCGCGGCGCCTGGCGGCCTTCGGCGTCGGATTCCTGGATGCCCCCCTGACCGGCGGCGTGGAAGGAGCCCGCAACGGCACGCTCTCGGTGCTGGTCGGTGGCGAGGTCGCGGACTTCGAGCAGGTGCGGCCGGTGCTGGAGAGCTTCGGCCGCCGCGTCGTGCGATTCGGCGGAGTCGGCGCCGGGCAGGCCACCAAGGCGGTCAACCAGGTCATGGTCGCCGGCATCGCCGAGGCGGTCTGCGAGGCCCTTGCCCTCTCGCAGCGTCTGGGCCTGGACAGCGCCGCCGTGGTCGATACCCTGGGCAACGGCGCTGCCGGCTCCTGGTTCCTGGACAAGCGCGGCCACAGCATGCTGGCCGGGCGTTTCGACACCGGCTTCAAGCTGCGCCTGCTGCACAAGGACCTGGGCATCCTGGCGGCGCTGGCGGCGGCGGAGGGCATCGCCCTGCCGGTGGTGGAGGCCGCGCGCGCCGACTATGCCCGGTTGCTGGTCCTGGGCCATGGCGACGAGGACATTTCCGCCCTGATCCGCCTGAAGCAGGAAAACGTGATGGCCGGCACGACGCCGCCAACATCGCCTTTACCCGCTGCCGCTCCGCCGGCGCCATAATCGGTGCTTTCCAACGGGGGATTGCGATGCGCCTGAACCGATTCGTCCTTGCCGCGGCGCTGTGCGTCAGCGCTCCGCTTGCTGCCCAGGCCCCGAACCCGCCCCCGGATCTGGCGCTGTCGCCCTTCCTCAGCTCGGGTCTCAACCAGCCGGTGGCGGTGCGCCATGCCGGCGACGGCAGCAACCGCCTGTTCGTGGTGCAGAAGGGCGGCACGATCCGCGTCGTCCAGCTCGACGGCAGCGGCGCCCCCACGCTCCTGGCGACGCCGTTCCTCACCCAGGCGGTGACCACCAGCAGCGAATCGGGCCTGCTCGGCCTGGCCTTCCACCCGGACTACGCGAGCAATGGCTGGTTCTATGTCGCGTTCACCGCCCCGGCCGCCGAGCCGCGCCTGGGCTTGACGCCCGACCAGGTGGTCGCCCGCTTCACCGTGTCCGCCAACGATCCCAACATCGCCGATCCGGCCAGCCGCCTGGACATCATCCGCATCCCCGACCTGGCCGGCAACCACAATGGCGGCGACCTGCACTTCGGTCCGGATGGCTACCTGTACTACAGCTCCGGCGACGGCGGTCCGCAGAACGACCCGCATGGTTTCGCCCTGTGCAACTGGAAGAAGCCGGCCAACAACAACATCAATACCTGCAGCCCGGTCGTCGGGACGAACTACTGGCTGCTCGGCAAGATCCTGCGCCTGGACATCGACAACCCCACCGCCAGCGCCACCGCCGACATGTGCGGCGCCACCGCGGGCCAGCCGGCGAACTATTCGATCCCGGCCGACAACCCGCACGTCGGCACCACCGACACCTGCGACGAGACCTGGCACAACGGCCTGCGCAATCCCTGGCGGTTCAGCTTCGACCGCGAGACCGGCGACATGTACATCGCCGACGTCGGCCAGAGCGCCCGGGAGGAGGTCAACAAGGTCGCCCTCGGCCAGAGCGCGCACTTCGGGTGGGGTTGCATGGAGGGCTTCCGGGTCAACAAGACGGCCGCGCCCTGCGTCAGCAGCGCCACCAACTCCTTCCCGGGTTCGCTGCTCCCGATCCTCGACTACCCGCGCTCCGATGGCGGATCGATCAGTGGCGGGTACGCCTTCCGAGGCCCCATCGGCCGTCTGCAAGGGGTGTACTGGTTCGGTGATTACAACGTCAGCTCTCCCCAGGTGAATATCTGGTACGCCTACGAGCCGGCGCAGGCCGGCCCCTGGCCCAAGGTGGCGCTCACCCACCACACCGGCGTGGTCGGCTTCGGCGAGGACGAGGCCGGCAACGTGTACTCGGTCAGCATCAACGGCAACATCCGCAAGCTGACCAGCCAGTTCATCTTCGACGACGGTTTCCAGTGATCGCGACACGGGCCTGACCCGTCGGCACCTGCCGCCCGCGTCCGCGGCAGCGCCGCCGCGGGCGGGGCGGCAGGGGTGAGCGCACGGGGCCGTCCGATCCGTCGATGCGGCAGGGCGGGCCCGACGTGCGGGGCCTGCCACAGCGCGCGGGGGTGCACGAGGACCTTCATGACCCGCGCCGAGACCACCGATGCGGCCGCGCGGGGGAGACAACGCCAGGGCCTGTCGACCCTGTGGGCGCAGCGGCGTCTCGACCGTCGCTGCGGCAGGGCCGGACGCGCGACGCGTCCGCGCTGCCTCAGGGCGTCTGTTCGCGCACGGTGATCGCCTGCACGCCGTTGTCGGCCAACTGGCGCTTGACGCGGTCGACCTCGGCGGCGCTGGCGTAGGGGCCGACGTAGACGCGATGGAAGGTGTTGCCGTTGACGTTGACCGACTGCACGCTGGCGCTGATGCCGAGCAGTGCGAGGCGGGCCTTGGCCTCCTCGGCAGGGCGCGGGTCGCGGAACGAGCCGGCCTGCAGGCGATAGCGCGTGCCTGCGGGGGCAGCGACCGGAGCCGCGCCGGACTCGGCGGGCGCCGTGCCCGCCGGCGTCGTGCCGGCCGGCGGTGTCTCGGCACGCACCTGCGCGCGCAGTTCGGAGTCCGGGATCAGCACCTCCATCTCCGGCAGCACGGTGTAGAAGTCGTAGGTCGTGGCGCGGGCCGGCGGCGCGGCCTCTTCGGGCGAGCCACCGGGCCGGGCGGCCTGGGGCTGCGGCTGCTCCTGCGCCGGGCGCAGACCCGGCGCCAGGCCGCTGCGTACCGCCAGCAACGCGAGGACGACGCCGATGACGATGCCGGCGACCAGCCAGAGCCAGGCGGGAAGGGCGGTGGAGGCGCCGCGGCGGGCGTGGTTGGTGCGTCGTGCCATGGGCCTATCCTGTCACATCGTGGCGGGCGCGGAGACGCCGAGCAGCGCCAGGCCATTGGCCAGGACCTGTGCCGTCGCCGCACACAGCGCCAGGCGGGCATCGCGCAGGGGCGCCTGCGCAGCCAGCACCGGCTGGCCGTTGTAGAAGCCGTGGAAGGCGGTGGCCAGCTCGCGCAGGCCGCCGGCCAGCAGCTGCGGTGCGCGCTGCTCGGCGGCGGCGGCCAGCCACTCCGGGTAACGGGCCAGCTCAGTCATCAGGGCGGCCTCGCCGGGCGCCGCCAGCTGCGGTAGCGCCGCCAGTCCGGCGGCGCGGTCGAAGGCGATGCCCTGGTCCGCGGCCTTGCGGAACAGGCTGGCGATCCGGGCGTGGGCGTACTGCAGGTAGTAGACCGGATTGTCGTTGGACTGCGCGCGCGCCAGGGCCAGGTCGAAGTCCAGGTGCTGGTCGTTGCCGCGCATCACGTAGAAGAAACGCGCGGCGTCGTCGCCGACATCCTGGCGCAGCTCGCGCAGGGTGACGAACTGCCCGGAGCGGGTCGACATCTGCACCTTCTCGCCGGCCTCGTAGAGCACCGCGAACTGCACCAGGCGGATCTCGATGCGCTCGGGGTCGTGGCCCAGGCCCTGGGCCGCGGCCTTCAGCCGCGCCACGTAGCCGTGGTGGTCGGCCCCGAACAGGTAGATGGCGTGTTCGAAGCCACGTTCGAACTTGCTGTCCAGGTAGGCCAGGTCGGAAGCGAAGTAGGTCCAGGCACCGTTCTCGCGGCGCACCACCCGGTCCTTCTCGTCGCCGAAGGCGGTCGCCCGGAACCAGAGCGCGCCGTCCGCCTCGTACAGGTGGCCGGCCTCGCGCAGCCGGGAGACCGCGCGCTCGAGGCCGCCGCCGGTGACCAGGGAGCGTTCGGAGAACCAGTTGTCGAAGGTGACCCCGAAGCCGGCCAGGTCGTCGCGGATATCGGCCAGGATGCTGTCCAGGGCGGCATCGAAGCACGCCGCATAGCCTTCCGGTCCGAGCAGGTCGCGGGCGCGCGCCACGACGGCGTCGATGTAGGCCTCCTTGTCGCCGCCGTCGGATTCGTCGGCGGGCAGGTCGCGCACCACCGCCGGCCAGCTGCGGCGCCAGCGCTCGCCATCGCGCTGCTGGATGCCGCGCGCGATGTCGACCACGTACTCGCCGCGATAGCCGTTGTCCGGGAACCGTACCGGCTCGCCGCACAGCGCCAGGTAGCGCAACCAGGTCGAGGCGGCCAGGATGTCCATCTGCCGGCCGGCGTCGTTGACGTAGTACTCGCGCTGCACCGAGTGCCCGGCGGCGGCCAGCAGGTTGCCCAGGGTCGCGCCGTAGGCGGCGCCGCGGCCGTGGCCGACGTGCAGCGGGCCGGTCGGGTTGGCGGACACGAACTCCAGGGTGACCCGCCCGGCACTGCCTGCCGGCCTGCGTCCGTAGTCGGCGCCCTGGGCCAGCACGGTCGCGACGACGCCCTGGCGGGCGGCATCGGCCAGGAACACGTTGATGAAGCCCGGGCCGGCGATCTCCACCCGTTCGACGTCCGGACTGGCGGGCAGGGCGGCGACCAGCGCCTGGGCGATCGCCCGGGGCGGCTGGCCGAAGGCGCGCGCGTTGACCATGGCGGCGTTGCAGGCGAAATCGCCGTGCGCCGGATCGCGGGTGCGTTCGACGACGAAGGCGCTGGGGGGGGCGGTGATGCCCCGGTCTGCCGCCAGCGTGGCCAGGGCCCGGGCGAACAGGTCGTGCAAGGTGTCTTTCACAGGCGCGAACAGGGCTTTTGTGCGGTCGCACATTGTAGCGGGCATCGTCGCGCGCCATGGCCGGGGCCGCCGGGCTGGTCCGGGCCGGGGCGTCACCGACCTTGCTCTGCTGTCATCGAACTGAAACCAGAACGACATAGGCTGCTCCGCCATCGCCCGGCATCCGCGCCGGGCCGCCCCGGAGATCCCCTGCCATGATCCGCTCCGCCCCGCGCTGGCTGTGCGCGCTCGCCCTTGCCACACCGGCCCTGCCGGCATCGGCCCAGGAGGCGCAGGCGCTGGCCGACAATCTGGTCAGGCTGCGCGCCGAGATCGAGCAGCTCAACAGCGAACTCGACCAGGCCCGCGAGGAGGCCCGCACCACCCTGGCCGGCCTGACGGCCCAGCGTACCGAGCTGTCCGCGCAGCTCGACCGCCAGGCCCTGGCCAGCCGCGAGCAGGCGCAGCGCCTGGCGCAGGCGCAGGAGTCGCTGGCCCGGGCCGGCGTCGAGGGCGCCGAGCTCAAGCCGGCCCTGCTCGACGCCCTTGCCGGGCTGGAGGCCCATGTGCGCGCCAGCCTGCCGTTCAAGCAGGACGAGCGCCTGGCCGGCCTGGCAGCGCTGCGGGAGCGCATCGCCGCCGATACCGTGCCGCCGCATCGTGCCGCCAACCAGGTCTGGGCCTTCGTCGAGGACGAACTGCGGCTGACCCGCGAGAACGGCCTGTTCAGCCAGACCATCGAGCTCGACGGCGAGCGCCTGCTGGCCGACATCGCCAAGGTCGGCACGGTGATGCTCTATTTCCGCACCAGCCAGGGCGACTACGGACAGATCGTGAGAAGCGGCGACGGCTGGCGCTGGCAGCGGGTCGCCGGGCGCGCCGAAGGCGACCGCATCGCGGCCCTGTTCGACGCCTACCGCAAGCAGATCCGGCAGGGCTGGTTCGAGCTGCCGATGGCCGCCGCCGGGGGTACGTCATGATGCGCCGGCCGCTTCTGGGTGTGCTGCTGGCCTGCCTGGCGCCGGCGCATGTCGATGCGCAGTCGGCGCCGCCGGCCGAGCCGGCCGCTGCGCCGGCGCAGGCCCCGGCAACGGTCTCCGTGGAGGATGCCTACCGGCGCGAGTTGGCCTTCCTGCAGGCCCAGCGCCGTGAACTGCAGGCCAGCCTGGAGCGCACCCGCAGCAGCTTCCAGCGCGACCAGGCGGCCCTCGAGCGCGAGCTGTCCGGACTGGAATCGCGCCTGCTGGCCGCCCGCGCCGGCGCCGACCAGATGGCCGGCCAGGTCGCCCAGGTCGAGGAACAGACCCTCGCCAGCCAGGAGAACACCGGCCTGCTGGCCGCGACCTGGGAGCAGGCCGGCAGCACCCTGGCCGGGCTGGGCATCGAGGCCGGCGACGGCGGCTTCGCCGAGGGCCAGCCCGACGATACCCGCCTGGCCGCCCTGTTCGCCGCGGCCACCGCCGAGCTGGGGCGTCGGTCGGGCATCCGTCGCGAGCAGGGCATGTATTTCCTGGCCGACGGCACCGAGGCGCGCGGCGAGATCATCCACCTGGGCAGCGTCGCCGCGTTCGCGGTCGGCGAGCAGGGCAGCGGTGCCCTGGCCCCGGCGGGCGCCGGCCGCTTCAAGCTCTGGCCCGAGCCGGCCCAGGACGAGGCCCGCGCTCTGGCCGCCGGCCGCATGCCGGCGACCCTGCGCGCCTACCTGTTCGAGTCGCTGGCCGCCGATGCCCAGCCGCCACGCACCAAGACCCTGGTCGACACCGTCAACGACGGCGGCACGATCGGCTGGATCATCGTCGCCCTGGGCGCGCTCGCCCTGGTGTTCGTGGTCCTCCGCGCGCTGTTCCTGCGCAGCGCCGGCGCCAGTACCGACAAGGTCCTGGCGGCGGTGGCGCCGCTGGTCCAGCAGCGCCGCTTCGAGGACGCGATCGGCGCCGCCAAGCGCCACAAGGGCAGCTCGGCGCGCGTCGTCACCGCGGCGCTGCGCAACATCGACCGCGATCCGGAGCACCTCGAGGACATCGTCTCCGAGTCGATCCTGCACGAGTCCGGACGGCTCAACCGCTTCGGCGCGATCATCCTGGTGATCGCCGCGGTGGCGCCGCTGCTCGGCCTGCTCGGCACCGTCACCGGCATGATCGAGACCTTCGACATCATCACCGACTTCGGCACCGGCGATCCCAAGCTGCTGTCCGGCGGCATCGCCATCGCCCTGGTCACCACGCAGCTGGGCCTGGTCGTGGCGATCCCGGCGCTGCTGCTGGGCAATCTGCTGTCCGGCTGGGCCGAGCGTCTGAAGGACGACATGGAGCAGGCCGCCCTGCGCATCACCAACCTGGCGCGGGAGGATCGCGCGGTCGCCGCCTGAACGGCGATCGCGCGCCTGCCGCCATGACCCTGTTCGACCAGTTCGCCGAGTACCTGGCCGCCGGTGGCCACGGCATCATGCTGCCGCTGCTGGCGATCGCCTTTGCGCTCTGGTACGCGATCGGCGCACGCTGGTCCCTGCTGCGGCGGGGCTCCAACCGCAACGTGCGTGTGCTCCTGTCGCGCTACGAACGCGGTGCCGGCGGCAAGGTCGATGGCGTGCTCGACGCCGCGGTGGTGCGCGGCCTGTCGCTGCGCGGCCAGCGCCCGCGCGACCTGCGTCGGGTCCTGGACGATGCCTTCGCCGGTCACCGGCGCGCGGTGCGCCGGCATCGGGTGCTGATCGGCACCCTGGTGGCGATCGCGCCACTGCTGGGACTGCTGGGCACGGTCAACGGCATGATCGTCACCTTCGATTCGCTGGCCGACATGGCCCTGTTCACCCAGGGCGGCGGCATCGCCGCGGGCATTTCGACTGCGCTCTACACCACCCAGATGGGCCTGGCCGTGGCGATCCCCGGCTACCTGGCCAAGGGCGTGCTCGACCGCCGTCAGGCGCAGATCGAGATGGACCTCGCCCAGCTTCGCGACATCCTCGTCGCCACCTCGCGCCCGGTGCCGGCGCCTGTCGCACCCAGCACGGACTGAACGCCATGCGATTCCGGGAAAAGAAGGCCGTCGAGGCCGCCATCGACATGACGCCGATGATCGACATGGTGTTCATCCTGTTGATCTTCTTCATGGTCTCGACGACCTTCGTCAAGGACATGCAGATCGACATCGAGCGGCCCGGCGCGGCCACCCAGACGGTGTCCTCGACCAAGGCGGTGCGCCTGTACATCGACAAGTCGGGCGAGGTCTACATGGACGGCGCGCCGGTCCGGGTCTGGGTGATCGCCTCGCGGTTGCGCGACCAGCTCCAGGGCCAGCCGCAGAAGTCGGTGCTGGTGGTGACCGACGAGGGCGTGCCGGCCGGTCGCCTGGTCGAAGTGGTCGACCAGGCCCGCCAGGCCGGTGCCGAGGTCGGCGTCGCCACCCGTGGCGAGGCCGGGGAGGGCTGAGCATGCGCGCGCGCCTGTCCGGACTGGTCGCAGCACTGCTCGGCACCCTGGCGGTGGTCACCGTCGTGCTGCTGATGAACGCAGCGGCGCGACGCGGTCCGGATCCCGGCACCACCGGCACCGCGATCGCCATCGAGCGGCGCGAGGCCACGCCGCCGCCGGCCGCGCAGCGACCGCCACCGCCGCGTCGCCGCCAGCAGGCGCCACGGCCCAGCGTCGACCTGTCCGCGGCGCTGCCAGGCATGGATTTCGGCCTTGACGGCCTCTCCGACGACCTCGGCGACCTGGCCGGCAGCCTGCTCGGCGGCGACCGCGAGCTGACCATGAGCGACGACACCGTCGACCAGCCGCCGCGACCGATCGCGCAGTCGCCGATTCCCTATCCGGCCCGGGCCAAGGCGCAGGGCGTCACCGGTCATGTCGTGCTTTCGGTGCTGATCGGACCGACCGGCCGGGTCGAGCAGGTGCGTGTGCTGGAGTCGCAGCCGGCCGGCGTGTTCGACGATGCCGCGATCGCCGGCGTGCAGTCCTGGCGTTTCGAGCCGGCCAGTTACCGCGGCGAGAACGTCCGCGTCTGGGCACGCCAGCGCGTGCGCTTCGACCTGGGATGAGCGCGTCCATGGCCGTCCTGCTTCGGATCCTTGCCGCGCTCGTGCTGCTGACGCCGACCCTGCTGCCCGCGCAGCCGGTGTCCGGGCCTGCCGGTTCGCCGGTCCCCGGGGACCAGGCGCCCGCTCCGGCCGATGCGCCGCCCGACCGCCAGGCGCAGGCCGACGCCCTGGTCAGGGATTATCCCGGACTCGACCCCCTGCCGCTCGCCACCCTGCTGCTGTCAGACGGCCACGCCGACCGCGCCGCGGGTGTGCTGGACCGCATCGACCTGGAGCGCGCCGCGCGCGACCGGCGATTCGACTGGGCGCGGTACCACACCCTGCGCGCCCTGATCGCGCAGGCCGGCGACGACGCCGACGCGGCGATCACATCCTTCGAGGCGGCGATCGCGGCCAGCGAGGCGATCGTCGCCGCCCGCGCCGCCGGCGAGCGGCCGCGCAACGAGGACCCGTCGTTCGGCACCGTCGACGATCTGGTCTACCTGTACCTGGCGCAGGCGCACTTCAACCACGACCGGCACCGCGAGGCGATCGCCGTCCTGCAGCGCGCCGGCGACCGCCGGGACGGCCTGGCCGGCGCCTGGAACCTGCGCGCCCATGCCCACTGGCTGGTCGGCGAGCAGCAGCAGGCCTTCGACCTGCTGGCCCGCGCCAGCGCCCGCTTCCCCGGCAACGCCAGCTTCCTGCGCCGCACCGTGTTCTACCTGGTCGAGACCGGACTTTTTCAGGAGGCTTCCCGGGTCGGCGCCGACTACCTGGCGCAGGCCGAGGCGGGTGCCGCCGACTACCTGGCGATCGGCACGGCCTTGCGCCGCAGCCGTGCCCTCGACGAGGCGATCGTCCTGCTGGAGACCGGGCGGCTGCGCCATCCGGACGACGACGCGCTGGCCAAGGCGCTGGCCCAGGCGCTGCTCGACCGCGGCCGGCCGCTGGCCGCCGCCGAGGTGCTTGCCCGCGTCGCCGAGCGCGATCCAGCGCTGACCGCCGAGGCCGCCGAGCTGTTCCGCCGTGCCGGCCACCTGCAGCGTGCCCTCAACCTCAACGCCCGGGTTCCCGAGACCGAGCGCCGGCTCAAGCAGCGCGTCGGGCTGCTGCTGCAGCAACGCCGTTACGACCTGGTGGCCGGCATGGAGGAGGCGCTGGCGCGGGCCCGACTGCTCGGCGACGAGGACATCCGCTACGCCCTGGCCTACGCGCTGTTCCGCGGCGGCCGCCACGAGGACGCCGAACGCCACCTGGCGGCGCTGACCCGCCCCGATCTGTTCCGCAAGTCCACCGAGCTGCGCCGGCTGATGGCCGAGTGCGCCGACCAGCGCTGGAAGTGCGCCTGATGAAGAAGTCCCTGTTCGCCGTCGCCGCGCTGGCCGCCGGCATCCGCCTGGCGCTGGCTGCCGACCCCGCGGCCCTGAACATCGTGGTGTTCGATGCCGGCCAGCCGGTGCCGGGCACCCAGGTGCTGGTCGACGGCCAGCCGCAGGCGGTGACCGACGACTACGGCGGCGCGCGCATCGTGCTGTCGCCCGGCAGTCGGGAGCTGGTCCTGCGCGGCGACGGTCGCGAGCTGCTGCGCCTGGACCTGGTGCTGTCCGAGGGCGAGGTCGCCGAGCTGATCGCCAGCCTGCGCCCCGATGCGCCGGCGCTGGTGCAGTACGAAAGCTCGCAGGCCGGGCTGGTCGTGCAGGCGGTCGATCCCGCATCGCCGCAACCGGCGCAGCCGCCGGGCGTGCTGGCCGGCCGCGTCACCAGCAGCGAGGGCGGCACGCCGGTGGCCGGTGCACGGGTGTTCATCGCCGGCACCCCGCTGGACGTGCGTACCGACGCCGACGGCCGCTACCAGGTCGAGCTGCCCCCCGGCGACTACACGATCTCGGTGATCGCCGCGCAGTTCGACAGCCGGACCCTCGAGGGCGTCGCGGTCGGCAGCGGCGAGTCCAGCGGCCGCGATGTCGAACTGACCCCGGCCGGCCTGGAGCTGCCGGAGTTCGTGGTGCTCGAACCCTATATCGAGGGCTCGCTGGCCTCGCTGGTCGAGGAGCGCCGCGACTCCGCCTCGGTGGCCGATTTCCTGGGCGCCGAACAGATCAGCCGGGCCGGCGATTCCGATGCCGCGGGTGCGCTCAAGCGAGTCACCGGCCTGACCCTGGTCGACGGCAAATACATCTACGTGCGCGGACTGGGCGAACGCTATTCCAGCGTCCTGCTCAACGGCGCGCAGATTCCCTCGCCCGATCCGACCCGACGGGTGGTGCCGCTCGACCTGTTCCCGACCGACGTCATCGAAAGCGTGCTGGTGCAGAAGACCTACTCGGCGGAGATGCCCGGCGAATTCGGTGGCGGCACCATCTCGCTGCGCACCCGCAACGCCCCCGAAGGACTGGTGGCCAAGGTATCGGCGACCACCGGCTGGGCCCAGGGCAGCACCGGCAAGGACGGACTGAGCTACGCCGGCGGCAGCCGCGACTGGACCGGCTACGACAGCGGGGCCCGGTCACCGCAGGGCGCGCTGGCCGAGGCCCTGGCCACCGGCCGGCGGATCGGCACCCAGGGCAACACCTTCACGCCCGCCCAGCTCGAGCCGATCGGCATCGCGCTGGCCCAGGGCAGCGCCTACACACCGACCCCGCGCCGCCTGGATCCAAAGTACGGACTGTCCGCGAGCCTGGGCAACGGCTGGGACCTGGGGCCGGTGCGCCTGGGTGTGCTGGGCTCACTGCGCTACGACAACAGCTGGGACCTGACCGAGGAGACGCGCGCCACCTACACCGGACGGGATGTCACCCTGAACGACCGCTTCGACGTCTCCACCACCACCCAGAATGTCGAGCTGTCCGGCTTCCTCAACGTCGGCGCCCGCATCGGCGAGGACCACGTCCTGCGCGCCAACTGGCTGCTGGCGCGGGTCACCGAGGACGAGGTCCAGGTCCAGGACGGCCTCTCCGATTCCCAGGAACTGACCCGCTACAAGCTGGAATGGACCGAGAACCAGCTGCGCTCGCTCCAGCTCGCCGGCGAGCACCGCTTCCCGTTCCTGGGCGGCCTGGGCGCCCAGTGGACCTGGACCCGGTCGCAGGCGCGGCGGGAGGAACCCAACCGCCGGACCTATGCGTACCAGCGCAACGCCCAGGGTCAGCAGGCGCTCAACACCGGCTCCAGCCAGCTGGTGCAGAGCTTCGCGACCCTGGTGGACGATGCCGATGGCCTGGATGTCTCTCTGGACTATCCGCTGTCCCTGTTCCGGGGGCGGCTTGCGCTGACGCCGAGTCTGGGCGCGTCGACATTCACGCGCGAGCGCGACAACGCCCTGCGCTCGTTCAATTTCCTGAACTACCAGACCCTTCCGGCGGGCGCGGTGCTTTTGCCGCTCGAGGCGATCCTGTCCGCGCAGAACCTGCGTGTCGGCGGCGTGCGCGTCAACGAGGCGACCCAGCCCACCGAGAACTACACGGCCAGCCAGGACATCGATGCCCGCTTCCTGGCCATCGACGGCAACTGGCAGGAGCGTTACCGCCTGGCCGCCGGCGTCAGGCGCGAGCGCGACCGGGTGGCTCTGGTGCCGGCGCCGATCGGCACCGGCAGCGCGCAACCGATCGAAAACGGCGAGACCCGCAACCTGCCTTTTGCGATCGCCACCTGGAAGTACAGCGATGCCCAGCAGGTCCGGCTCGGCTACAGCCGGACCTTGTCGCGTCCGGACTTCCGGGAGTTGTCCAGTTCGCCGTTCACCGACCCGCAGCTCGACCTGCTGTTCTTCGGCAATCCGGACCTGCGCACCACCCGGATCGAGAACCTGGACCTGCGCTGGGAGCACTACTTCACGCCTGCCGAGAGCCTGTCCTTCTCTCTGTTCCGCAAGGCGTTCACCGACCCGATCGAGAAGAGCCAGCGTCCTGGCGGTTCCGGCGCCCAGGGCGCCCTGATCAACGCGCCCTCTGCAACGCTCGACGGCGCCGAGGTCGACATCTATCGCCAGCTCGGCTTCCTGGAGGACCAGGGCTGGTTCCGGGGCCTGTCGGACCGCCTGTCCTGGCTGCGGCTGGACCGGGTCCGCTGGGACAATGTCTACGTGTCGGGCAACTACGCCCGCATCCGGTCGACCGTCGAGCTGGACTTCCCCGCCGAGTGCGGCGGCCCGCCCGACGGCGGCTTCCTGACCAGCTGTGAGCGCCCGCTGCAGGGGCAGTCGCCCTACACCGGCAACCTGCAGGTCGGCTACCTGAATCCGGACTCCGGCCGCGAGTACTCGCTGCTGCTGAACCGCTTCGGCGCCCGCATCGCCCAGGTCGGCGTCGATGGCGCCCCGGACATCTACGAGCAACCGGTGAACCAGCTGGACGCCGTCTTCCAGCAGAGCTTCCTGGACAACTGGGCGTTCAAGCTGCGCCTGCGCAACCTGCTCGATCCGCAGGTCCGGTTCGAACAGGGTGGCAGCGCCACGCGCAGCTACCGGCGCGGCAGGGAGATCCTGCTCACGCTGGAGTGGAAGCCCTGATTCGGGTGCGCTTGGGCCGGAGCCGCGCGATTCCCGTGCGTTAGCCCTTGCGTGGCCCCCGGGCGGCGCCCGGGTGCTTGGCCGCCGAGCGCAATGGTAGGCGCGGTATCCGCACGGAAGCCCTGGTCGGCTGCGCGGCGGGCAGCGCTGCCCGATCCCGATTTCCGCACCGTGGCGGCGCTGCGACAGCGCGCGCCCGGTCCCGCGGCCCGCACCCGGATGCATTGGCAGCGCCGCCGGGTGCCTGGACGCCCGGCGTCCTCGCCGACCCGGCCCGTCGCGGCATCGGCTGCAACATTTCCTCCTTGTGGCTGCAACCGGCCTGTCATCTCGCCTGCCTAGCATGTCCGCCACGTAGTGCCCTTCGGCCGCTTCGGCCGCTTGTCTCCCATCAGAGGATTTTCTCCATGCTCAGCAAGTCCCTCTCGCGCGGACTGGCCGCCTGCGGCGCGCTGTTCGCACTGTCGGCCGGGATGGCGCAGGCCTCCATGCGCATCAGCGAGGCCATCGACGGCAACTGGTTCGATCCGACCCGCGAGCGTCGTGGCGTCGACTTCGACTTCATCCCGACCGGCGAGGGCCGGGGCGTGCTGTTCATGACCCTGTTCACCTTCGACCAGCAGGGCAACCCGCTGTGGATCACCGGCAACTCGGCCGAGCTGGGCGAGTTCGAGTACCAGACCAGCTTTCCGATCGGCCGCATCACCGGCGGCAGCTTCGGCCCGGGCGGTAACCCTGTCCCGGCCGTGCTGGGCAGCATCTCCGTGAACTTCGCGAGCTGCAGCCAGGCCAATGTCACGCTCACCATGGATGCGGCCTCGGGCCTGCCCAACACCTCCTACAACCTGCAGCCCCTGCAGTCGACGCCGCGCAGCGAGTGCGTGTGGCGCCAGGCGTTCACCGCCTGTCCGGCGGGCACCACCCTGACCGCGCCGCGCACCTGCAAGCTGGAGGGCAACTACTTCGGCCAGAACCTGCGCCTGACCAACAACACCATCTGGGAGCTGGGCGACCTGGTCCTGATCGGCAACGACAACGCCCAGCAGTCGACGATCACCATCGAGCCTGGCACCCGCATCTTCGGCGACGCCCGCGAGTCGGCGCTGTACATCTCCCGCGGTTCGAAGATCTTCGCCGAGGGCCGTCGCAACGCCCCGATCATCTTCACCAGCTTCCAGGACGGCGTCGCTGGCGGCACGCCGGCCACCGGCGACTGGGGCGGCCTGATCATCTCGGGCAACGCGCCGGTCAACTGCGCCAACAACACCTGCGATTCGGAGTTCTCTGGCCTGTACGGTCGCCCGCTGCCGTTCGGCGGCACCAATGCCACCGAGAGCAGCGGCGTGCTGCGCTACATCCAGATGCGCTACGCCGGCGTCGTCTACCAGCCCAACCGCGAGGTCAACAGCTTCACCCTGCAGGGCGTCGGCAGCGGCACCGTGCTGGAGTACCTGCAGTCCTACCGCGGCCAGGACGACGACATCGAGTTCTTCGGCGGCACCGCCAACGTCAAGTATTTCGTCGGCGTCGACGGCGGCGACGACTTCCTGGACTGGGACCTGGGCTACAGCGGCAAGATCCAGTTCGCGCTGCTGCAGCAGGGCGCCGGCTTCGGCGAGAACCACGGCAACGAGGGCGCCAACAGCCCGACCAACTTCGATGCCACGCCGCGCGCCATCCCGGTGGTCTCCAACGTCACCTACATCGGCAACCCGGCCAGCCCGAACACCAACGACGGCCTGCAGTTCAAGGAAGGCAGCGGCGGCAAGCAGTGGAACAGCTACGTGACCGGCTTCACGCGCTCCTGCCTGCGCATCCAGCAGCCGCAGACCGGCGCCCAGATCGCCGCCGGCAACCTGGTGGTTCGCAACACCCGCCTGAACTGCACCAACAACTTCAGCACGTCCGATGCCGGCGGTGCCGACGCGGCAGCCTTCTTCAACGGCCAGCCGGGCAACAGCACCGGTAACGGCGGTCTGGTGAACGGCTTCCTGCCGGGCCCGAACTCGCCGCTGAAGGGCGCCGGCGCGATCGTCGACGATCCGTTCTTCACCCCGGTTGATTACATTGGCGCCTTCCGCGACGCCGATGACGACTGGACCGCCGGCTGGACCTACGGCGTCCGCCGCAACTGATCCTGCGGCCAACCGTGGACCGACGGGGCGCCTCTGGGCGCCCCGTCTGCGTTTGCGCACCGACACACCGGCCCCGGACCGTGCCGGGCAAGTGCCAGAAGCGACGTCGAGGTCCTTCGCGTGCTGCCTGGTTTCGTTCCGGGGCATGCGGGGCCGTTCGGACCCGCTTCAGGTCGCTAAAGCCAGCCGCGCGCCGCCAGCGACACCGGCTCGCCGTCGCCGATCACCAGGTGGTCGAGCACGCGCACCTCGACCAGGGCCAGGGCGTCGGCCAGGCGACGGGTGATCAGGCGGTCGGCGTCGCTGGGCTCGGCGACGCCGGACGGGTGGTTGTGCGCCAGGATCACCGCTGCGGCATTGTGCGCCAGGGCCCGGCGCACCACCTCCCGCGGATGCACGGCGGCGCCGTCGATGCTGCCGCGGAACAGCTCCTCGCAGGCGATCGGCCGGTGCCGGGTATCCAGGAACAGCACCGCGAACACCTCGTACGGGTAGTCGCGCAGACGCGCCTTCAGGTAGCGCCCGCTGTGCCCGGGATCGAGCAGCGCCGGTCCGCGGCGCAGGTCCTCGCCCAGATGCCGGCGCGCCAGCTCGAGACAGGCCAGCAGCTTGCAGGCCTTGCCCTCGCCGATGCCGGGACTGGCCAGCAGGGTGTCGGGGGCGGCACCGAGCAGGCCGCGCAATCCGCCGAACCGCGCCAGCAGTTGCCGCGCCAGGCTCACCGCATCGACGCCGCGGATGCCGGTGCCCAGCAGGACGGCAAGCAGTTCGGCGTCGCCCAGGCTGTCTGGGCCGCGGCCGAGCAGCTTCTCGCGGGGACGTTCGGAGTCGGGCCAGTCGCCGATGCGCATGCCGGCACTGTCGCCGTTCGCGGCGGCCCGCGCATCGGATGCGGGCGCGTCATCGGCTAAGCTGGCGACCCGTCGTGACGCGGGAATTTTCCGACCAGCGGAGACCTTCGATGGCGCAATCCCTTGCAGGACGACGCATCCTGCTCGGCGTCAGTGGCGGCATCGCCGCCTACAAGGCGGCGGTCCTTGTGCGCGCGCTGCGCGAAGCAGGCGCCGCCGTGCGCGTGGTGATGACCGCCAACGCGCAACGGTTCGTGGGCGAGGCCACTTTCCAGGCGCTGAGCGGAGAACCGGTGCGCAGCAGCCTGTGGGACCCGCAGGCGGAGGCGGCCATGGGGCACATCGAGCTGGCCCGCTGGGCGGACACGCTGCTGGTGGCGCCGGCCAGCGCCGGCGTGCTCGCACGTCTGGCGCACGGCATGGCCGACGATCTGCTGACCACGCTGGCGCTCGCCAGCACCGCGCCGCTGGTGCTGGCCCCGGCGATGAACCAGGCCATGTGGGCGCACCCGGCGACCCGCGCCAACGTCGCCACCCTGCGCGCGCGCGGTGCCATCGTGCTGGGCCCGGACAGCGGCGACCAGGCCTGTGGCGAGCCCGGGCCGGGACGGATGCGGGAGCCCGAGCTGATCGTCGCCGCCCTGGCGACCTCCGACCAGCCAGGTGCCACCGCGCGGCTGGCCGGCCGGCACCTGGTGGTCAGTGCCGGCCCGACCCATGAGGATCTCGATCCGGTGCGTTTCCTGGGCAACCGCAGTTCCGGAAGGATGGGCTTCGCGGTGGCCGCCGCCGCCGCCGCGGCCGGTGCCCGGGTCACGCTGGTGGCGGGCCCGGTGGCGCTGGCGACGCCCGCAGGCGTCGATCGCATCGACGTCCGCAGCGCAGCGCAGATGGCGGAGGCGGTCGGCACGGCCTGCATGGGTGCCGATGCCTACATCGGGGCGGCGGCGGTGGCCGACTACCGGCCGCTGCAGGTCGCGGCCGGCAAGATCAAGAAGGAGGCCGGCCGCCTCGAGCTGGTACTGGAACGAACGCCCGACATTCTGGCTGGCCTGGCGGGGCGGGCGCAGCGCCCCCTGCTGGTCGGCTTCGCGGCGGAAACCGGCGATCTTGACCGTTACGCGCGCGACAAGCTGGCCGCCAAGGACCTGGACCTGGTCGCCGGCAACCTGGTCGGCGACGGCCGCGGCTTCGAACGCGAGGACAACCACCTGGTCCTGTTCTTCCGCGATGGCCGGCGCCAGGACCTGGGCGAGGACGCCAAGGAGGCACTGGCGCGCCGGCTGGTCGTGGTGGTCGCCGATCTGCTGGAGGCCCGGGCCGGGAGCGAGCCATGACCGCGATCGCGCTGCGCATCCTCGATTCCCGGGTCGGCCGCGATTTCCCGTTGCCCGCCTACGCCACGCCGGGCAGCGCCGGCATGGACCTGCGCGCCTGCCTGGACGCGCCCCTGTCGCTGGCGCCCGGCGCCAGCGCCCTGGTCGCGACCGGCCTGGCCATCCACATCGCCGACCCCGGCCTGTGCGCGGTGATCCTGCCGCGCTCCGGCCTGGGCCACCGGCACGGCATCGTCCTTGGCAACCTGACCGGGCTGATCGATGCCGATTACCAGGGACCGCTGATGGTGTCGCTGTGGAACCGCTCCGACGCCGTCTACACCGTCGAGCCCGGCGAGCGGATCGCCCAGCTCGTGGTGCTGCCGGTCCGGCAGGTGCGCTTCGACATCGTCGACGCCTTCGATGCCAGCGCCCGCGGCGAGGGCGGTTTCGGCCACACCGGCCGCGCCTGATTGCGCTTCTCCTCCCTTAACTCGCGAGCCTGAACGACCATGATCGATCCCAGCATCTTCCGCGCGTACGACATCCGCGGCGTCGTCGACCGCCAGCTGACCCGGGAGACCGCCTACATGGTCGGCCGGGCCCTCGGGTCCCAGGTGGTCGAACATGGCCTGGACAAGGTCTGCGTGGCGCGCGACGGCCGGCTGTCCGGACCGATGCTGTCGGCGGCCGTGATCCAGGGGCTGGTCGACTGCGGCCTGGAGGTGATCGACTGCGGCGCGGTGCCGACCCCGGTGCTGTACTTCGCCACCCACGAGTACGGGACCGGCAGCGGCATCATGGTCACCGGTTCCCACAACCCGCCCGACTACAACGGTTTCAAGGTGATGGTCGGTGGCGACACGCTGTCCGGGCCGGGCATCCAGGGCCTGCGTGAACGCATCGAGGCGACCGCCTTCGCCAGCGGCCGCGGCGGTGTGCACATGGTCGACCCGCTGCCGGCCTACGTGGCGCGCATCGCCCGCGACATCGCGCTGGAGCGGCCGCTGCACATCGTCGCCGACGCCGGCAACGGCATCGCCGGGATCGTCGCGCAGCGCCTGTACGAGTCGATCGGGGCGCGCGTCGAGCCGCTTTTCTGCGAGGTCGACGGCACCTTCCCCAACCACCATCCCGATCCGGGCGACCCCCACAACCTCCAGGACCTGATCGCCGAGGTGGCGCGCAGCGGCGCCGACCTGGGCCTGGCCTTCGATGGCGACGGCGACCGCCTCGGGGTGGTCACCGCCGACGGCGAGATCATCTACCCCGATCGCCTGCTGATGCTGTTCGCCCGCGATGTCCTGTCCAGGGTGCCGGGCGGAACCATCATCTACGACGTCAAGTGCACCGGCCACCTGGCAGGCGAGATCGCGCAGGCCGGCGGCCAGCCGATGATGTGGAAGACCGGCCACTCGCTTATCAAGTCGCGAATGCGGGAGGTGCAGGCGCCGCTGGCCGGAGAGATGAGCGGGCACTTCTTCTTCAAGGAGCGCTGGTACGGTTTCGACGATGGGCTGTACGCGGGTGCCCGGCTCCTGGAACTGCTGGCCAGGCGACCCGAATCCCCGAGCCGGGTCCTGGCCGGCCTGCCCAAGGGCGTCAGCACGCCTGAACTCAAGATCCCGATGGCCGAGGGCGAGCACTACGCATTCATCGCGCGCTTCATCGGCGTCGCGCAGTTCGAGGGCGCGAGGGTCAGCGACATCGACGGCATCCGCGCCGACTGGCCGGACGGTTGGGGCCTGGTGCGGTGTTCGAACACGACGCCCTGCCTGGTGCTGCGCTTCGATGCAGACAGCGAGACCGCGCTGGCGCGCATCCAGGCTGTGTTCCGGCAGCAGTTGCTGGCGCTCGATCCATCTTTGCACTTGCCCTTCTGAGGGTCTGGTTCGCGTCGCATCCCAGCCGCGCGCCCTCGCCAGGCCCGTCGACCGCCCGGCCGAGCGCGTGCCGCCGCTGGCAGGGCACCGCACGTCTCCCCTCAGTTGTGCGAGAGGGTCAGTTGTGCGAGAGGGCGGAACGCGTCCGCGGGTCCCGAGTCCGGGCCCAAGGCGCTTTCCCGCCCACCTGGGCGTCCCGATCGGCGCGGCGGTGTCCGGCCCCGGTCTGAAGCGGATTCCGCGTCCGCGGGCCGTCCTGTGTCTGTGCGACGGCTGCCAGGCTGAGGGCCGGGGACAGGGCCGCGGGCCGCCGTCCAGGGGCTTGCCGCCTGCCGCTCGCGGGCTGTAGTGTGCGGGAAATCACAATTTTCCCAGGCGGGCTGGTGCCACCGGTTGCGGTCGGCAGGGGCGTGGCCCGGGTCGACGGGGATGCCCATGGGTATGGCCAAGCGGCTGCTGCAGACCACGGCTCTGCTTTTCGGTCTGGGGGTGATGTCGTCCGGGCCGGCACGGGCCCAGGCGGACCCGACCCAGCTGCTTCCCGGATACGGCGAGGAGGGTGTCGAGGTCGACTTCAGCCGCGCGCTGGACGCCTTGTTGGGCCCGGACGACCCCTCCCGCGCCGAGGGCGGCGGCAGTCCCGACGACGAACGCTGGTCGGGCCTGTTCGGGCTGGGCCAGGGCTGCAACGGGCCGGTCCATGCGGCGCTTGTCGGTCCGGATGGCGATGTCTATCTCGGCGGTGCGTTCTCGGCCTGCGGCAACGTGCGCGCCGGGGGTGTCGTCCGCTTCGACCCGGGCCTGCACCGTTGGCATGCACTGGGGACTGGCGACGGCCAGGGCGTCGACGGCGAGGTCCATGCGCTGGCCCTCGATGAGGGGCGGCTGTACGTGGCCGGGCGGTTCCGCCAGGTCAATGCCGGTGCCCCGGTGGCGGCTTCCAACATCGCGCGCTGGGACGGCAGCACCTGGACTGCGCTCGGCTGGGGCAACGGCCAGGGCTTCAACGGACCGGTGTGGGCGCTGGCCGTTCACCAGGGCCGGCTGTTCGCCGGGGGCGACTTCACCCAGGCGAATGTCGGCGCCGCGATCCGCGCCAACCGGATCGCCCGCTGGGACGGTATCGCCTGGCAGGCGGTCGGCAACCGGTCCGGCAACGGCCTCGATGCCGCGGTCCATGCCCTGCTGTCCGATCGCGACGGATTGCTGGTCGGCGGTGCCTTCTCACGCGCGAATCTGGGCGCCGAGGTGCGTGCCTCGCGGGTGGCCCGATGGCATGAGGACGAGTGGCTGCCACTGGGCGACCCCGATCGCAACGGCGTCAACGGCACGGTTCGCGCGCTGGCGCGGGTCGGCAGTTCGATCTACCTCGGCGGCGGCTTCAGTAACGTGTACGACGAGGAGGGCGCGCCAGCACATGGCCTGGCGCGCTGGACCGGCCGCAGCATGCAGGCGGTCGGCCATGGCCTGGGCAACGGCCTGAACAACGCGGTGCTGGCGCTTGCCGTCGATGACGGGGTCCTGTACGTCGGTGGCCGCTTCACCCGCGCCAACATCGGCGAGGACGTCGACGCCATGCATCTGGCCGCCTGGGACGGCCGACAGTGGCGGTCGCTGGCCAGCGCCAACGGCACCGGTATGGATCGTCCCGTGCTCGCGCTCGCGGTGGCGCCTGCCGGGCTGGTGGTCGGCGGCGAGTTCGAACGCTCCTCGGGCGCCGGCGGCATGCCGGCCAGCCGCGTGGCCCTCTGGCGCGGCTTCTACGACGCCCTTGGCAGGGCCAGTGGCGGCATGGGCAGCGCCGGCAACATCCATGCCCTGATCATGTATCGGGGCATGCTGCACGCTGGCGGCGATTTCCGGGTGATCGGCGGGATCGCCGCGAACAACCTGGCGCGTTGGGACGGCAGCGCTTGGCAGGCGCTGGAATCCGCCGGCGGCAATGGTGTCGACGGTCCCGTGCACGCGCTGGCGGTATGGGACGACCGCTTGCACGTCGGCGGTCGCTTCGATCGGGCCGGCGGCCGGACCCGTGCCGACAACCTGGCGGCATGGGACGGCCATACCTGGTTCGCGGTCGGACAAGGTCAGGGGCAGGGAATGAACGACAGCGTGTACGCGCTGGCGGCTGGCGATGCCGGGCTGTATGTCGGAGGCCTGTTCACCCTGGCCAATATCGGCGAGTCGCTGCCCGTGGGCCGGGTCGCGCTATGGGACGGGGCGTCCTGGCACGCGCTGGGTTCGGAGGACGGCAATGGCATGGATACGGCCGTCTATGCGCTGGCGGTGGACGGCGAGGTGCTCTACGCAGGCGGCACCTTCAGGCAGGTCAACCATGGCGGCGCCGTGGTGCGGGCGAACCGGGTCGCGCGTTGGCAGGACGGCCGCTGGTCGAGCCTTGGAAACGGCGCGGGCAATGGTCTGGACAGTGCCGTGTACGCGCTGGCCTTTCATGGGGGCGAACTCTACGTTGGCGGGATGTTCTGGCAGGCCAATGTCGGCGAGCCGGTCGAGGCGCGCTACATCGCCCGGTGGGACGGCAGCCGCTGGCGGACGGTCGGCTCGGGTCTGGACAATCCTGTGCTTGCGCTTGCCGCCGGATCGGGGGAGCTGTTCGCCGCCGGCTTCTTCGGGCGGGCCAACCTGGCCTCGTTCATCCGTGTGAACCATGTCGCCCGCTGGAACGGTCGTTCCTGGTCCGGGCTGGGCAGCGGCACCGATCGGCCGGTCCGCGCGGTCCTTCCGGATGACGGGGGCGTGGTCTACGTGGCGGGCAGCTTCAGCCTGGCCGGTGGCCGGCCTTCGGAGCGCATCGCCCGATTCCAGGCGGTGCAGGAAGGCCAGGGTCAATCGTCGTCCGCGTCCGATGCACCTTCCAGCTCGGCGGTCAGCGCCCGATAACGCAACAGCTCCTCTTCCTGGCGCTGGATGCTGTCCACGTAGCGGCGCTGCAGCCGGTCCAGTTCCTCTCGTTGCTCGTCCAGCATCCGACGGGTCTCCTCGATGCGTTGCTGCACCGCCATGGGGACCGCCGCGCCCGCACTGACGCTCAGCGCGTGCGCCTCCTGCTCGGCCAGCGTGGTGGCCAGCTTGTCGATGTTCGCCCGCGCCATGGCGACGCCGTTGCGCAGCAGGGCCAGGCGTTCCTCCTGGGCGCGGCGCAGTTCGGACTCGTTTTCGTAGCTGGAGGCCAGCGCCCAGTCGCGGCGCGAGCCGGCCAGTCGTTCGGCCTGCTCGGCATCGACCTCGGCGGGCCGGGCGTCCAGATCGCCGACCCGGATCCCGGCCTCGTTCAGGATCTGCCGATTGCGCGCGTCGGGCGCCGCCGGCAGCCGGTCGCTGTAGTGGATGTTGCCGTCCGCGTCCTGCCACCGGTAGACCTTGCCCGACTGCTGCGCCCATGCCGAGGCACTCGCGGTCAGGGCAACGGCGATATGGAGGGCGATCGCCGATGCTGAGGATAGGGAAGGCCAGCGTGCCATCGGAGGTCCTCGCCCGTTCACGGCGGGTTGGCCGTCCGGGCCGTGTTGCCCGGTATCAGAAAAACGGGACCAGGGCGTCCCTGCCCTGGTTGCCCGGCCGGCGACGGCTTGGAACGCCGCCGGCCCTCCCGACGCGGCTCCTGCCGCGCCTGCCGGATCGCCTCCCACGATCCGGGCATTCTCGGGTTGCCCGCCTCAATGGGTGCCGGCAAGCTCCCGGAAACGACGCAGCTCGGCGTCCTGCATGTCGAGCGCGTCCTGGTGCCGGCGCTCCAGCCGCGACAGGTCATCGAGCTGCTCGGCCAGCATGCCCCGAGCCTGGTCCAGGGAGCGCGCCACCGCCGCGGGCACCGCCTGCCCCGCCTCGACCAGGCTGGAGGCATGGCGCTCGTGTTCCGTCACGGCGGCCTCCAGACGGCCGACGTTGCCGCGGGCGATCGCCAGGCTGCTCCTGAGCAGGCCCAGGCGCTCCTCGTGTGCCCGCCTCAGGTCGCCCTCATGCTGGAAGGTGACCATCAGCGCCACGTCGCGCTGGGCGCTTCTGAGCAGTTCCTGACGCTCCGCGGCAGCCTGGGCCGTGACCGGCGCCGGATCGAGGGTGTGGACCATCACCCCGTTGTGGTTCAGCTGGACCCGGTTCTGGGCCTCCTGGCCGCTCGGCAGACGGTCGCTGTAGTGCACGTTTCCGTGTTCGTCCTGCCATTTGTAGACGCGGCTGCTCTGGGCCGTCGCCGGCACGGCCAGCAGGGCCAGCAGGAGGAGGGTGAGGATGGGGGCGGAGGTGATGGTCTTCATGTCGACCATCCTGCAAAGTCCGTGCCAACCTGTTCCGTTTACAACTGTGTCGGAGTTCCCCACTTTGCCTGGTAGTCGGCCAGCGCCTTGCTCCGGCTGGCCCAGTCCGGGCGCTCGCGGGCCAGCGCCAGCAGGTCGGCCAGACCGGCGACCGCCAATACCGGCAACCCGAGGTCGCGGCGCACCTCCTCGGTGGCCGACAGCTGCGACTGCCCGCGCTCCTGGCGGTCGAGCGCCACCAGCACGCCGCAGGGCGTGGCCCCGGCGGCGCGGATCAGGGTCACCGCCTCGCGGATCGCGGTCCCGGCGGTGATCACGTCGTCCACCACCAGTACGCGGCCGCGCAGCGGCGCGCCGATCAGTTGGCCGCCCTCGCCGTGGCGCTTGGCCTCCTTGCGGTTGAACGCCACCGGGACATCGCGTCCGCCATCGCGCCACAACGCGATCGCCAGCGCGGTGGCCAACGGCAGGCCCTTGTAGGCGGGTCCAAACAACATGTCGAACGCCAGTCCGGCATCGGCCAGCGCCTGCGCGTAGCAGCGGCCCAGCACGTCCAGGGAGGCGCCGCCATCGAAACGGCCGGCATTGAAGAAATAGGGGCTGCTGCGCCCGGATTTCAGCGTGAACTCACCGAAGCGCAGCGCCTCGCAGGCGATCGCGGCGTCCAGGAAGCGGCGCTGGTGGTCCTTGAGCATGGGATCGCGGGAAAGTGTGGGACGGCAGTATGCCGCAGTCCCGCGCGGACAGCCGGCGCCGGGTGCACGTCCGCGCGATTGCGGTCATCATGCGCCACCGTCATCGCCGGACCGGTGCGTCCGCAACGAATTCCATGCGCATCGTCAGTTTCAACGCCAACGGCATCCGCTCCGCGGCCAACAAGGGATTCTGCGACTGGTTCCGCGACCAGGCCGCCGACGTCCTGTGCCTGCAGGAGACCAAGGCCCAGGAAGACCAGCTTGCCGACCCCCTGTTCCGGCCCGACGGCCACCACTGCTTCTACCGCGATGCCATCACCCGCAAGGGGTACAGCGGCGTGGCGATCTGGAGCCGCCGGCAACCGGACGAGGTGCTCACCAGCCTGGGCTGGGCGCCGTTCGACGACGAGGGCCGCTACATCGAGGCGCGCTTCGGCAACCTGAGCGTGGTCAGCTTCTACATCCCGTCGGGGTCCTCCGGTGAACTTCGCCAGGGCTTCAAGTACCAGGTCATGGCCTGGCTGCGGCCGATCCTGGACGGCTGGCTGCGCAGCGGTCGCGACTACGTGCTGTGCGGGGACTGGAACATCGTGCGCAGCGAGCTGGACATCCGCAACTGGCGCAGCAACCAGAAGAACTCCGGCTGCCTCCCCGAGGAACGGGCTTGGCTGAACGCGCTGTGCGCCGACGATCCGGACGACGCCGACGCCGGCGCGGGCCGAGGCTGGGTCGACAGCTACCGGGTGCTGCGTCCCGTGGGGCAGGACTACACTTGGTGGAGCAACCGCGGCGCCGCGCGCGCCAACGACGTCGGCTGGCGCATCGACTACCAGCTGGTCACGCCCTCGCTGCGCGGCCGGTTGCGCGACTGCACGATCGTCCGGGAACCGCGCTTCTCCGACCACGCGCCGTTCCTGGTGGACTACGCATGAGCGCGCTCTCGCGCTGGCGCGACCGCCTGCCGGCGGGATTGCGGCCCTACGCCGAGAGGGAGCCCCTGGCGGCCCTGATGCTGGGAATCTCCTCGGGGTTCCCCTACGCGATGATCGGCGCCACGCTGACCACCCGGCTGGCCCAGGACGGCATCGACAAGCGCAGCATCACGGCGTTCTCGCTGGCTTTCCTGGTCTACAACCTCAAGTTTCTCTGGGCGCCGCTGGTCGACGGCGTCCGCCTGCCGTTGCTGGGCAGGCTCGGCCAGCGTGTGTCCTGGCTGGTATTCGCAGGCGCCCTGGTGATGGCGGCCGTCGCCTGGCTGGCGCTGCTCGACCCCAGCGACGACCTGGCGCTGTTCGCGCTGGCCGCGGTGGCGGTCGGTGCCGCTGGCGCCACCTACGACATCGTGATCGACGCCTACCGCATCGAAACCCTGCAACCGCGCCAGCTCGGCGTCGGTTCCGGCATGTCGCAATACGGCTGGCGGATCGGCTCGGTGGCGGCCGGCTCGCTCGCACTCTACGTGGCGGCGCGCAGCGGCTGGGGTGTCGCCTACCTGCTGTGCGCCGCGTTCGCGGTTCCGGCGATGCTGACCGGCCTGCTGCTGGGCGAGCCGGTGCGCCACCGGCCGCTGTCCGGTCCGGGCGGGTTGGCTCAGGCATGGCAGGCCGTCACCGGTCCGCTGGTCGAGTTCTTCCGCCGACGCGGCGCGTTCCTGGTGCTGCTGTTCGTGCTGCTGCACAAGATCGGCGACACCCTGGCCAACCTCACCTTGCGCCTGCTGCTCAACGACCTCGGCTTCAGCAACGACGAGATCGCCACCTACGACGTCGGTTTCGGCTTCGTCGCGATGCTTGCCGGGATCTTCCTGGGCGGCGTGCTGTACGCGTCGATCGGCATGAAGCGTTCGGTGCTGATCGCCCTGGTGCTGATGGCGGTGTCCAACCTCAGCTTCGCCTGGCTGGCGGCGGTGGGCCACTCGAATGCGCTGCTGGCGTTCACGATCGGCTTCGAGAACCTCTCCAGCGGCATCGGCGGCGTGGTGGTGGTGGCCTACTTGTCGGCGCTGTGCAACCTGGCCTTCACCGCCACCCAGTTTGCGCTGCTGTCGGCCGCGGCCAGCGTGGTCGGCCGCTTGCTGACCGGGACCACCGCCGGAGCGCTCATCGAGCTGCTCGGCTACGTGCAGTTCTACCTGCTCACCACGGTGGTGGCGCTGCCAGGCGTGCTGCTCTACCTGTTCATGCTGCGAGCCGGCCTGATCGAAGAGTCGCTGGGCAATGCCGGGCGCGATCCCGGGGGGTCCGGCGCGCCGACCGGATCCCGGAGTCAGGCCGGATAGATGCCGCCCAGGATGCGCGGCCCGCGGGCCCCGGTGACCGACGGCAGGTTGCCGGGCAGCCCGTCCAGGGTGCGTCGCGCCAGCCACGCGAAGCCGATCGCCTCCACGTAGTCCGGATCGATGCCCGACGCGCCGCTGTCGAGCAGTCGCGCCGGCGCCACGGCCCGGGCCAGTGCCGCCATCAGCACCGGGTTGTGGACGCCGCCGCCGCAGGCGATCACCGTCGTGGTGTCCGGGGCGTGCCGGCGCAAGGCCTCCGCCACGGTCTGCGCGGTCAGTGCAACCAGGGTCGCCTGGACGTCCTCGGGCGCAGCCCGGGCGGGCAGCCTGGCATCCAGCCAGGCCGGATTGAACACTTCGCGTCCGGTGCTCTTCGGCGCGGGCAGCGCGAACCAGGGTTCGGCCAGCAGACGCGCGAGGAGTTCGCGATCCACCCGCCCGCGTGACGCAAGGGCCCCGTCGCGGTCGTAGGGCTGTCCCGTGTGCCGCCTGGCCCAGTCGTCCAGCAGACAGCTGGCTGGTCCGGTGTCGAAGCCGAGGACCGGTGTCCCGCCGGCCGGCAGCAGCGTCAGATTGGCGATGCCGCCCAGGTTGAGCACGGCCACGTCCTGACCGGCCCGTCCCAGCACCACCGCATGGAAGGCGCTCATCAACGGTGCCCCCTGGCCACCTGCGGCCAGGTCCCGTCGCCGGAAATCGGCCACCACCGTGCAGCCGGTCCGTTCGGCGATCCTGCTAGGGTCGCCAAGCTGGAGGGTGAAGGGTGGGTGTGCGCCGGGCCGGTGCCAGATCGTCTGGCCATGGCTGCCGATCGCGGCCACGGCGGCGGCCGTGATGCCGGCGACCCGCATCAGCGCCAGGGCCGCGTCGGCGAAGCACTCGGCCACCTCGCCGTCCAGGGTGCCCAGATCGTCGAGATGGACGGCGCCGTCCCCGGTGGCCACCGCCAGCAGGCGCCGACGCACCCGGGCCGGCCAGGGATGGCCATGCGCTGCGACCAGCCTGGGGGCGCCGGAGGCGAACTCCACCAGCGCCGCATCGATGGCATCGGCGCTGGTCCCGGAGATCAGCCCGATGCAGGGCCC